>NZ_JBHRWI010000013.1:0-255713 GCF_042647905.1 Amycolatopsis halotolerans | reverse complement strand
GCTACGACTCTGGCCCGCCGCTGACCGCGCACCACGTCCTGGACTCGTTCCTGCGCGCCCTCGGCGTGCCCGCAGAACAGATCCCGCCAGAGGCGGACGCGAAGGCGGGCCTGTACCGGTCGGTGCTGGCCGGACGGCGGATGCTGGTGGTGCTGGACAACGCCGCGACTCCCGACCAGGTCCGGCCGCTGTTGCCCAGCGAACCAGGCTGCATGGTGGTGGTGACCAGCCGCAGCCGACTGTCCGGACTCGTCGCCCGTGACGGCGCGCACCGCATCAGCCTCGACGTCCTCGCCCCCGACGAGGCATACGCTCTGCTCCGCGAGGTCATCGGGCGCACGCGCGCCGACTACGAGCCCCAGGCGACGGCCGAACTGGCCCGATCCTGCGCTCATCTGCCTCTCGCGTTGCGGATCGCCGCCGAACGGATCGCCAGCCGCCCGCACCTCAGTGTGGCCGATCTCGTGCAGGAGCTGGCCGGGGAGCACGACCGGCTGGACATGCTCGCCGCCGACGACGACGAGACCACTGCCGTGCGCACCGTATTCTCCTGGTCCTACCACGCCCTGCCCGACCAGGCCGCCCGCCTATTTCGGCTGCTCGGCCTGCAGCCCGGGCCCAGCATCAGCCTCCCGGGTGCCGCCGCCCTCACCGGCACCACCACCGCCAGCACCCAGCGGCTGCTAGCGACGCTGACCGGGGTTCATCTGCTCACCGAGACCGGATGCGACCGCTACCAGTTCCATGACCTCCTGCGCGACTACGCTGTCGAGCGGTCCGCTGACGAGCCAGTCCATAGACGAGAAGACGCGACCAGGCGGCTGTTCCAGTGGTACCTCCACACCGCCCATGCAGCCCTATTCGCCTTCTATCCGCAACACCCCGAGATCCCGATCCACCCCCGCCCACCCGACTGCCACCCATTGACGTTCATCGACAACGACCATGCCCGCACATGGTTCACCGCCGAACACGCCAACCTCATGGCCATCATCCGGCGCGCCCCCACGGTCGGCCAGCACACCGTCGGCTGGCAACTGCCCAACGCCGTCGACTGCTACCTGGCCGACCACCATCACGTCGCCGACCAGATCGCCGTTCACCGACTCGGCCTCGCTGCGGCCCAGCACCTCGGCCACCAACTCGGCCAACGCTGGGCGCACGGTCATCTCGGTGAAGCACTTTGGGGGGAACGACGCTACGACGAAGCCATCGTCCACCACCAGCAGGCACTGACCATCGGGAGGAGCATCGGCAACAGGTTCGGAGAGGCCTCCGCGCTGGGAGACCTCGGCCACGTCTACAACCTATTGGGGCGATACCGCGAGGCCGCTGATCACAGTCGCCAGGCCTTGGATATCGTTCGAGAAATCGGCCACCAACGGAACCAAGCCGTCAACCTGACGAACCTTGGCAACGCTCTCCGCGGCATGGGCCACCTCGACCAGGCCTTGACCCACCTGCAGCAGGGCCTGAACATCTTCATCGCGATCGGGGCCACGGGAGGCCAAGCCTGGCCACTGCGATGCATCGCGAAGGTCTACCACCAGCAGGGTCACAGCGACCATGCTGTCGACTGCCTCCGGCAGGCCGCCGCCCTGCACCTGCAGTATGCAGGCCCCGGAACCTACAGTTACGCGATGACTCTCGGCGATCTCGGGACCGTCCTGAACGACATCGGCCGGCCGCGCGAGGCCAGAGACGCCTGGAACGAAGCCCTCAGCATCCTGAACGACCTCGACCCCCACCAGGCAGACCAAATCCGCGAACACCTCAACGCACTCGGCCCCACCGAGAACAACTCGTCCGAGTAACCACAGCCTGCAAGGCCGCTCCATTGGACAAATGTCCTATTCGGACAGTCTGAATAACCGACTGTGACGTCAAGCAGGGGCACCGCTTGGTTCGATAGTGCGTACGGCCGTCGGCACAGTGTCACTGCGATGCCAGCCACGCCTGCTAGGGCGGCTGCTACCCGCTCCAGTGTTGCCGCCCGTCCCAGCACCCAGCCTCCGCGTAGGGCCATCTGCTCGGTTTCGGCTGGTGGACTGGCAGTATCCATCGCGCCGAACCTTGGCGTGAGGGGCTTTCACAAAGAGCGGGTGTCGCGGAACATCGGGCATCTCGCTGCATCAACCCGAGCACATCCACCAGCCTCGCTCGCGGGCTGCCGAGCAACGTCATGACCATCGTCTCCGTCACCGGCGCCGAGCAGCCGAGGGACGGCGGGGCGATCTGCCCGTCGATGGACGCCGGGCTGCTCGATGGCACGTCCGGACCCGTTGGCAGCTGGCGACAGCGTGCGAGAGGTTGCTCTGCAGGTGGCGGCGAGTTGTCCGGCCACAGAGCCATCCGCGAAAAATAGGAGTCAACGAGGCTGAGGACGCACGTTTCCCCGGCTATCCCCCAGCGAAGAGTACGGGACCCCGGGAGGCAGGCGCAACGACTTCCAACAGGGGGATCAGCTGGAACGCGTCGAACGGCGCGCTCGTCGTAGGCCGCTCTGAACGACTGCCCGGTGCGACGGCCCCGGTGGCTACGACGCTCGCGACGGTCGCAGACGCTTCCAGCCACGATCACCACCCACGCCGCCGCGCAAGCGACGAAAAGGAGCAACACCGGCACTTCATGAACGGCAGCCGCGCAGCCAGCTTCCGCAACCCAGTTTCGAGTTGACCGCCGCGCTGCCGGACATTGTCAGAGTTTGGTTGTTCCCCAGGTGACCAAGTACTGCGGAGCAGGTGGCAGCGCTAAAAAGGGTTTCCGGAGTACGCGTGACCGAACCTTTCGACGCCAGTGCCGAGTTCCTTGCCGCTACAGAGATCCGCTGGCCAGCGACGAAGTAGCCGGTTTTCACACCCGGGCGTTACTGATCGATTACAGTAATGGTTGGGGAGGTCTCGCGCTGGCTGCCCCACCGTGGTGGTGACTTGTCGCTTGAGGGGTGCGCATCGTGGGTCAACCTGCGTCGAAAGCAGGCAGCTGGCTTGACGGCCTGATGTTCAACATCGGGGACCCGCCGGGTGGCGGAGGCGGGGCTGCTGCGGGCGGTGGTCCGGGTTCGAGTGGGCAGGGGTTCAGCCTCAGCCATGATGAGGCGATGAGCATGCTGAACCTGGCGCGCGGCATCCGCGACGATCTGGCGAAGATGATCCCCAAGGCAGAACGTCTCACTCATCTGAACCCACCTGCCGAGGACCCCGCGAGCAAGGGCTACAACGCGCTTCTTTCCGGGTCAGGTGTGGGTGCCAGCGCGTTCGGCCACGGCTTGGGCCATATTCAGCGTGAACGCGACTACGTCTCGACGCTGATCGAGCGGCTGGAGAAGGCCCTGCACATCACCCAGAGCGGCGACGACGACGCGGCGGGAGCGGTGCAGAACGCCGCGAACTCGGGCGGAGGACTCGCCTGATGGCTTCGCGCATGCTCGTACAGTCAGCTGGACTGATCGTGCTCGCCGCGGTCGCGGCCGCCTGCAGTTCTCCCGGCAATTCCGGTTCCGCCGTGCCGACGTCCGCAGGTCCGTCGGCGAGCACGTCCGCCTCGGCCACGCTGCCGCACAGCGGCGCGCCGAAGGTCGCGAACCCGTTGCCGTCGACGGTCCTGGACGGTTCGCCCTGCGACGGCGGTCTCACCGGGGACCAGTTGAACGAGATCATCGGCCAGGCTCCGCAGGGCTCGCCTGACACCAAGTCCAGCCTGGGTCCGAGCTGCACGTGGATCAACAGTGTCAAGGGTTCCTACGTCGACGTCGCCTACGACACCAAAAGCGACGACGGGCTCAGCTCGTGGTACGCGAACACCAAGCCGAAGTCGGTGGTGTGGAAGGAATCCGAGGCGCTCGGGTTCCCGTCGGTCGCGCACGTGACGCAGAGCAGCGACTCGCCCGACGAGTTCTGCCAGGTCACCATCGGGATCAACGATCAGCGGACCGTGGACGTCTCCATCGGCCTCAGCTCCGCGAAAAAGGGAACTGTCGACCCCTGCTACGTGGCGAACGTCGCCGCCCAGCGGGTGATGACGAATCTGAAGCGCAAAGCGGGTTCGTGATGTCGATCTTCGATGTCCTGGGCGACGCGGCGAAAGCCGTCGAAGGCGCCGTCGAGTGGGTCGGAGACCGGGCCAGCGACGTCGGCGGATGGTTCGGCGATCTGTTCGAGGGCAACCTCGGCGAGCAGGCCGTGCCCCAATCCGAGCTGGTCAAGCAGATCATGGCGAGCAAGGGCGCGCCGGACTGGCACGGCGGCGCCGATCAGGCCGCGGAACTGGCCGAGCAGCACGCGCAGCTCAGCGGCCGAGTGCAGCAGCTGATGTCGGGCATGGAATCGTCCTGGACCGGCGGCGGCGCGGACGCCGCGCAGGCGCGGATCAAGCCGCTGGCGGACGTGTCGCAGGCCGCGTCGCACACGTTCACCGCGAACTCGCAGAACGCCAGCGGCCTGGCGCACGGGTTCGACCAGCTGAAGGCGTCGCTGCGGCCGATGCCCGAGACTCCGCCGCACCGGACGTTCCTGGACGAGGCACAGTTCTGGCGGACCACTGATACCGAAGCGAAAATCAACCAGTACAACGAGATCGCGCAACAGAATCTCGACAAGTACACCACGTACGCGGACACCGCGAAGTCCGCAGGCCAAGGCTTGAAGATCGACTACGGGCAACTGCAGGACTTCGGCGACGGCAACGTCGACATCAGCTCGCAGCCGAAAGAGCCCGCTGACCACAGGGCAGGCCCGGACAATCCTCACCTGCGCAGCGGCGGCCACCAGCCGCCCGTGGCAGCGCCGGGCACCAGCGGGCCTGCGCAGTCATTCGCTCCCCCTCCGCCGCCGTCGACGCCGATGCCGTACCACCCGCCGACCAGCCACGCGGCGGGGCTGCCGCGCTACCAGCCTGGAGGCGTACCCGGCGACGGGACGACCACAGCCGGATGGACACCACCGGCATACGAGCGCCCCAACACCCCGGGCTGGGTGCCTCCTGCGCTGCCGAACACCGGCACCGGTGCCAACGGCGGCAACCCGTCGTCGGGGTTCGTCGCGGGCTTCGGACCCACGGGCGGCTTCGGGCCCACCGGCGGACTGCCCGGGAGCAGCCCGGGCAATCCCGGCGGAAGCACGGGCGCCCGGTCCGGCGGGTCCGCCGGACCGGGCGCGGGTTCCGGTGCTGCGGAAGAACCGGGGGCCCGCGGAGGCGCGAACTCGGCCGCGGCCCGAGGCGCGGCCGGGGCCAAGGGAACGCCCGGGATGGGCGGCATGGCCGGCGGCGGCAAGGGCGGGAAAGGCGAGGAAGACAAGGAACACCAGCGCAAGTACGGGCTGGACGACGATTCCGCGTTCGACCTCACCGACGACGAGGACGGCCGGCTGCGCGACCCGCGCACCGGCCTGCCGCCGACACCGCCCACCATCGGAGGCTGACCCGCGCCGATGACGATCATCGACAGACCGGTCCGGATGCCGCGGCCGGCGTTCTTCGCCGCCTGGAACTACACCGGCCTGACCAGCCTCCCCGTCGTGGTGAGCCCCGAACACTCCTACATGACCGCGGAATTCGCCGCCGAACGAGAGCGGCGAGCGATGGACCGGTTCGCCGCCCTCGGACTCGCCACCCCGGACGGACGGCTGACCCCGCAATTCCGGGCCACCCTGGAACTGCTCGCCGCACCCGCCCGCGAGTGCTACTCCTGGACCGCGTTCACCCACCGCCCGCACGACGACGGCGCGTTCTTCGTCGCCGCGGCCGGACGCGACGCCGTCCGGCTGATCACCGACCATCAGTCGATCCAGCTCGACCCGATCCCGCCCCGCAACCTCGCCACCGCACTGATCGAGGCCCTGCCGGAACACCCACCCGCCCGGATAGCAACCCTGCGGATCCCCACGACCTACCTCGAGGACACCGACGTCGACCCGCTCTCGGAAATGTCCGGGCACGCCGACGACCTGCGACACCTGCTGCGAAGCGAACGCACAGCCGTGCACAAACTCCACGCTGCGGTCGGACACGGCGCCGACCGCGTCCACAGCACAGCCCTGACCGTCTACGACCTCACCCGCGCAGGCCGCGTGCTCGCCTTCACCAGCGACGCCCCCGACGGCGGGCTGGAAGCCACCGTATGCAGCGGTGACCGCACCAACCTCGTCGACGCGCTCAACCTCACCCTCAACGGACTCGCCTGACGCCGTCGATGCATAGCAGTCTCCGCAAACGCATGCCGGTGCGACTGCCAGGACAGACAGCGATCCCGCCACAGTCACCCGCGGTCGCCCCATTCGCTCTCAGCACTGGCTCCACGGATACAGAGCGCTGAACTGGTCGAACGCGTCGTTCAAATCTTCATCCCGAGCCAGATCATCTACGACGACCGACGATCCCGAAAGCACGTCCGCGGCAGCGAGCACACCGACGACAGCCTGCACGACCGCGGCATACCGACCCGGCGGCACATCAGGTGGCAACTGCACCCGAAACTCACGAGGTCCCACGCATAGAAGGCTGCCTGTCATCAGTTGATGACAGGCAACTCCACCGTTACGACCAGACTAAGTCGCGCTCCGTCCTCCATCTGAGGGTGTTCCTGGTGGCCAGGCTTACCGCTGTCGGTCGGCGGGGCCCACCCCATATGCGCGAAGGTGCAATGTACGTCCGAACATGCTGGGGAAGGCCTCCAGCCCTCGGCTGGAACGCCCACTCGGCGTCGTCGCCATCGGCATCGAACTGGTCGACCCGCCACGCCGACAAGCCAGCGAGTCTCCGGATGACGCTCCACACGAGCCCGGCCCGAAACCCGTCGAATAGGACGACGACGTACCACGGCGGCACCCCGGGCCCCTTGTAGGGAGCCCGCGCAGCCAGCGCCGGAAGGTCCGGCGACCGTCAGCCCGGTTCGCTTTCGCGTCCGAGGTCACGCAGCATCCGATGGTCTGAGCGCTGTAGACCACGGCGCGACACTGAACTCAAGCGCCGCACGACTACGCCGAGGCTATTCGAACCGTCGCTGACGGCCTCGGTGTGGAGCTAGGGGCTGAGCCGAGTCACTCGTATCACCGTATGCTCCGGCCAGGGGCAGCAGCACGACGAGTTCTTCGCCAAACGTCCGACGGCACCACAGTCACACTCAGCAGGCGATCGCGGCAGTGACAGCGTGACCCTGTCGCGTGAAGGAGACAGCGGATGGCCACGACCAGCGACAGCACCGCGAAGCTCGCGGTGCTGTCATCGACGCCGACAACGCACAACCCTCAATCACCGAAGCCCTTCTCGCCGAGGTCGCCAAGTACGGCACCGCGCACGTCAAACGCGCCTACGGCGACTGGACCGGCACCAACCTCAAAGGATGGAAGGACCACCTGCTGGCCCAGTCGATCCAGCCCATCCAGCAATTCGCCTACACCACCGGCAAGAACGCCACCGACGCCGCGATGGTCATCGACGCGATGGACCTCCTCTACTCCGAGCGCTTCGACGGATTCTGCATCGTCTCCAGCGATTCCGACTTCACCCGGCTGGCGGCGCGGCTGCGCGAGTCCGGGCTCACCGTGTACGGCTTCGGCGAGCGCAAGACGCCCAAGCCGTTTGTCGCCGCCTGCGACAAGTTCATCTACGTCGAAAACCTCACCTACGCAGAGCAATCCGCATCGACGGCCGAGACGACACTCGCACCGAAATCGGCTACCTCCAGCGCCCAACTGAAGGGCGACACAACCCTGGTCGCCCTGCTGCGCAACGCCGTCGAAGCCGCGTCCGACGACGACGGCTGGGCGGCACTGTCCGCGGTCGGCAGCATCATCACCAAGCAACGCCCGGAATTTGACTCCCGCACCTACGGCTATTCCAAGCTCAGCGACCTGATCACCGCAACTACGCTGTTCGACCTCGACCGGCGCATCCCCGGCCAGGGAAAACCGGCAACGGTCTACGTGCGCGACCGGCGCCGGAAGCCGGATCGAGTCTCGACAACGACACCGGAAACTCCCTGAACCTGCAGCGACGTCTATCCATCAGGCTCGCACCGATGGCCAGTGGCAGCATCACTTACGAGGCACGACGCCACAGCTGCCAGCTCTTCATTTTGCTTCCCCCTGTCGCCGCGGCTAACAGGCACGCACGCGGCCGCGGACTCAGACACGCTTGTCGACCTGGTCAGAAGGCGGGAAGGCAGTGGCTACGCGGAGAAACGCGCGATGTTGATCAGCGCGCTCGGACGGGCCGGTTGGTGATCAAGCAGTATGAGTGGAACGGCAAGCGCGTGTTCGACAAGACTGGTTTGTGGCTGGCCAAAACGGACGCACCCGGTACACGTGGATGTCGGATGGCCCGGGCGGCATACGCCCGGGCTCGGACCGTCGTGCTAATCGTCGAGTTTCTTGTCGTAGCGCAATCGAAAGAGGAGAGTTAGCACTTTTCTGGCGTCTGCGCGTTGGCTGGATTTCCTGGCCAGGAGTGCCATCGCAACCGTCGACATCACGGTGAGCGACCAGGTTAGCGGAAGGATCAGCAGTGCGAGGTATGCTTCAAGAGGCATGATTGATCCCGCGTCGTCCGCTGTTGGTGAGCGCGCTTGCCGTTCCGGCTAGCTGACACGCTCCAGACGGCCGCACAGTATGTTCGTTCTCATACATCCTGTTGCGCCTCAAATACAGCACAATATCTAGACCACTGCATTCCCTTAGCTCAAAAGAGTAGGTTTCCGCCGCACAGGGTTCACAGTAGCAATGTTCGGAGTTGTCCGCATTCAAAGGCAAGCCGAAGCGTGGAGTAAGAAGTCTGGTTACTATTTCATGATGGGTGAGATCCCCGGCCCACTCAATGTTTATAACAGCCCCGCCATCGCCAAAGAAGTTGAACCAGAGATCCGTAAATTCCATCTTTGTGCGGGCTCGAAATGCGTGCACCCTTCGCAGCAGTCCGCTTAAAATCTTTACAGCTAATGCGTGGCTCTTGCCACCGTCCACCATGGGATACGTCTCGATCATATAAGCTTCTTCATCGTGCAACTTGTCCGCATCACCTTGGTAGGCGGTGTCGAAGAAGCCAGGATCGGGGAAAGTCTCACGGATAGCGGCATGCCAGACGTCGGGGCTGATTCCGGGAAGAATGACTTCCCCGGACGCGTGCAAGCGTCGAAGAATCGCCCCACGCTTCGTGAACTCGGCGCGAAGCCCGGGAATTCCACTCAGATTCCCCGCGCCTTCCCGAATCATCGGTGCGATCTTCGATACAAAATCTTCGATAGAGTCGCCTGAATCATGGAGCAGTAGCTCCAGTTCGTTCTCTCGTGGAGTTACCGAAGAAATGCCGAAAGGGTGCTGTGGACCAGGCTTGAGATTCTGGGGGTCTATCCCATATCCGACCTTTTCAAGAATCTCAGCTTCAAATTGAGCTTGTTCAAAGCTGGCCTCGGGTATTAACGCAGTGTCTCGGTTAATATTGCTGATCTCTTTGAGAACCCGGCAATACTGCTCATTGGTATAACCTTGCCGACTGCGGACAGCCTTACTGCGATTTTTGGTCACAACTATCTCCTGGGCACGCACCCGGCCTTGTGCTCAAGCTAGTTGCGGACAATGTGGGCAACCAGTCTGGAACAGGCAGGCACCAAGCCCATTTCGTCACATGACTCCACAGCCGGGATGAAGTCGACGTGGCACCTGCGTGCCGAGGAACAGACTAGTCGCCTGTACCGCCACGGTCAAAGCGGGGGTACGGTGCCCCACGTGCGTGTTCTCAGCCCCTGCTGCTCGGCCCACGGCCGTCCTGCTGCCCACACCGTCATCGGGGTGGCGGTGTTTATCGATCCGGACGACAGTCCAGCCGTGTAAGGCGCAGACTGGCCTCGTCTTGAGTTTCAGTTCCCTGGCATTTCTCAGGTTTCACGCTTTCTGCGCCCAAGCCCGGGTTCGCCGGCGGGCGAGCGACGTGCGAGGAGGACGCCCCAGCGGCCACAGCGGGAGACACCTCCGGGCGGGGTCGTAAATCAAGGCGCAGGTGAGCCGCTTGTTCGGAGGAGAACGTCCGGCTCCGGGTGAGCCACAAACACGCAAACCTCCCCGGGAGACGGGCAAGGCGGCCCAGGAGGCAAGGGAAGTTACGAAGTCAGCCGGCCAGGGACGCACGAAAGCAATCGCGAATCCGGTTCCAGGCAATAGATCCCGTCGCGGAGTGCTTGAGCGCCTTGCCCGAGAACCCAGCCTGGAGGGCCCCGGTTGAGCGGCTGTGCCGGCAAGTCGCCAAGGTCCAGAATGTCTACTGACCTTCGGATCTGAAGGTCTCGACGTAGCGGGCTGGGCCAGCGGGTCGAGTTCGAGCCTGGGCAACACCCGCAGTGAGAACCGGCAGGTCCGGTGCTCCCGCCGTGACGGACAGGTGCTGCTTGCGTGGGCACAGTCAGCGCTCGCAGGGACTAGTGGCCACGCCGTCATCGTGATGATTGTCGACACGGCTGCCGCGCTGCGGCGGGCCGTCCGCCAGTTCGACGCCCATCATGGCCGACGACCTCGACACCGCGCCACCACCGCCCGTCGGCCGACCAAGGGGTCTTCCACCCAACCCGGCTCTCAGCAGCCGAGCGGCTAAAATGATCCTTCATTTGCAATCATCCGGCTCATCAAGCAGCGGTTTTACTTGGCGAGTACGACAGCCGTCCTGTTCGGATCGATTGTCTACACACCTGGCCTTGCAGGTCCTGTCGTCAAATGAAACGAAATCAGTGCACGCTGGATGGCTTTGTCTGCCGCCCCGGGATCTCCAGCATAACGACGTGACGTTCGCTGCTGTCGCCCGGTATTCCGATCGTGGCGTGATTGACGTAGTCGCGCAGGTGCGGCGCAGGGCCTTTGTCTTTGGGCTGGGCAAGCCGGAGCACGACCAGGAACCCGATCTGCACGTCGGTAGCCTGATAAGTGACCGTCTGTTTGATGTATTTCTGCTTCTCAGCGACTGGCACCATTGTCTTGTCAGCTTTGAGTTCCAGGTATAGATGGAACCCGGGGAAGCTCACCTGGATGTCAACCCGGCCGGCACCGATTTCCTGTACTTCCACGTTCGTGAGGTTGCTGAGCGAACCGTTGCACAGCCAGTCGTACAGATCGGCGTGCAGGTCGTGTTCGTCGGCATCGTCCCTGAACAGGTATTCCCTCGATGATTCCTGGCTGTTCATGCACCGCGAGACGAACCGGATGAGCTGGTCGAGCACCGCTTGTACTGCCTGCGGGACATCTCCCTTGAAGTCGGGGCACGACGCCAGAGCGTCGAGCATGCCTTTGCGGACTTCGGTGATGACCAGGTCGTGGTCGAGGGCATTGGCGTCGCGAACGTCTGCTAGAGCGGTGTTCAGGCCGCGGAGCACCGCCGGGGCGAGTCCAGCGAGTGCTTCGGCCGCGCCCGCGTGGGGTCCAAGGAATTCAGCGAGCAGGGGCGGCAATTGGGCCGCGCCCTGCGCCGGGTCTTTTCCCGGCGGCTCCGGGGCAGCGAGAAGAGCAGCCTTGGCTGCTTCTTGAAGCGCCAACGCAGCACCCAGACGTTCCTCGTCCTGCGTCGTGTCGCCGTCTGCGGTCTCGACCCGCTGCTGCAGGAATTCGATGTGGTCGCAGAGGTTCCGCATCAGTCCGGCTCGCGCAGCGAATCCGCCAGCGATCGCCGGCCGCACTAAGGCGCGAACCGACTCGATCCCTCCGACGTCGCTAGTGATCTCGTACGTGTGCGACGCGGAGTAGATCTGAAGCAGGTCGTCGATCACGACCGCGGCGTCATACAGGCTGTCGCGGTCAAGTTTGTCTCGCAGCCACGCCAGATCTCGGGTCAGCCGAGCCCAGCCCTCGAGCACGAGTTGCTTGCGGTCCCCGCTCCAGTGGCTCAGCCCATAGCCGCCCACCGCGAGATCCTGCACGCGCGCTGTGATGGCCTCGACCAGGGAAAGGTCAAGCTCCCACTCCGCAGCAGACCTCGCCGCCGCACCGTGCTCGACCAAGTCCGCCATGAACGCCCGCAGCAGTCGCAGAGTTCCGTGCAGCGCCTCGATGTCATCGCGTTCGTCCTGAGCTTTCGCAAAACTAAGCGCTTCGAGCGCGGCCTCGAGATGCGCGGTGACCTCGTGTGCCCCAGAGGCTCGAAACACGCGGACCAGCTCGATGTTTGCTGTGGTCCAACAGGCATCGGACGCGATGTCTTTGACGTACTCACGGTCGCGGGTCACCGTGGTGTCTTCCGGCGCGGTATATCCGGCGGGCGTCACACCGCTGAGAATGCCGACAACGCCGATGACACGGTCGTCGACCGGCCACCGGTCGTAGGCGGCTCCGACGGACCGGAGCACCGCCTGCGCGTATCGGCGAGGTTGTGGTGTTGCGATGTCCTCGATCAAGCCGAACAGCTTATACTCCGAGGCCTGACCGGCCAGTGAAAGACGCGCGTAGGTTTCCAACGCGTCAGCGTGCCGTGACACCTGGGCAGGTGAAGGGGCTGTCTCGCCTTCGGCCGGACGCGGCGGCGTCGCGAGCGCGAAGCACCGCGCCGCCAGGGCTCGCCCGCCCATGGTGAGCAAGAGCTCGTTGCTGCAAAACTCGTCGAGGCCCTGGCCGAACTGCAGTGGATCAGTACTGGCCGTCACCGCCTCCACCAGCGCGGCCACGGCGGCTCGGGCTTCAGTTATCTCCTGGTCGGCGGCTGCGATGTCCCGGCTCGCAAGGCTGAGCACCGGGGTCAGCATCGGGTTGTCCGCCAGCCGCGGCGCGACGACCGCAATCGCAGCCCAACCGCCGAGCCGTCCGAGAAGGTCCTCCGGCGGTTCTCCCCCCCGTGAGCGCCTCGGAGAGCCCCTGCTCGATCGCCTCGGGTTCGAGACTGGTCACCAGCAGTTCCTCCTTCCGCAGCGTCATCGTGCCAGCCAGCATTCATCGAGGCGAGCGACGCGTCGGGGCGCTACCAAACGAAATCGTCGCCGGTCGCGACCAGCACATTGGCCGGCGGAAGCAACGCCGTCAGCAACGGGCCGTGGGTCGTCGCGACCACGATCTGCATGCTCGTCTCCTCGGCCGAGACACGCATCGCCTCAAGCATGGTCTCCAGGTCGTCGGCGGGGACCTCTTCGGCTGCGGGGGAATCGATGAACAGGAGACCGGGATGCCGGCCAACCCCCGCTCGGTGGCCGTGGGCGATCAGGGCGATCGCGGTTGCCAGCTTTAGGCGGAGCTTCTCGCCGTTGGTCAAGGCACCATACCCGCTCTTGGCTCCTCCCTTGTGGACGTCCATGTTCGCGTTCCCCTTGAGGGAAACGCTCGTGATGTTGTCCGCACCGAAGCTGCGAGCCAATCGGGCGATCTCCTCGGATACTTGGACCAGCAATGGGTCCTGATCGCGCTTCAGCCAGGTTCCGGTCACCTTGTCCGCCGACTCCAGCACCGCAACCCGCAGTACATCCGGCCGCTCCGGCGAGCTGGCGTCTGCTCGCTGCGTCATGCTTTCCAGCGCGCCCTCGGCACGAGCGAGTTCGAGCTCGGCCTTTAGCCGCTCACGTGCCCGCTCCGCACCCACTTGGGCGGCCAGCGCTACGGCCTCCGCGTCACGCCGGTTCTGCTCCGTGTCCGCAAGCTCGGTTTCGATGGCTGCAACTGCCGCGTCGGCATCGTCGGCGGCTCGCAAAAGAGCATCGAGAACATCCGTGGCGGGTTCTCCGTCGTCGGCAGTCCGATCTGCGACCTCGGTCGCCGCAACCAGTTCCTCGCGGGCGTCACCGGCAACGTCGGAAGCGACCACGACGTGGCCGGCGAACGCGTCCAAATCCAGATGCGCCGAGCACAGCGAGCAAGCGTGTTCGTGTCCCTCCGCGTGGCGGCGCTCCTCCGTCACCGCGGACGAGCATCGCGGGCACACCGTAGGGGTCATCGCGTTAAAGAACCGGCGGGCGAGGGCGTCCTCCATTGCAGTGTTGCGCCGGGCCCGCTCGATACGCACTTGGTCGTGGACCTGCACCGCGGCCGAGCGCGCCACAAGCAAGCGGAGCGAGATCTCCTGCGCCGCCCTCGCGGCGTCCGCTGCCTTGGCCGTCGCCGCCAGCATCGCGTCGACGTCGGGTTCGGTCGCGTCGAACGACGCGAAGCGCGCTCGCGCCGCCGCTGCCCGGCTCTCCGCGGCTGCCAGCGGTGCCTGCGCCACCTCTGCCGCGATCTTCACCTTCGACGCAGCTCGGTCACGTGCGAACTTGACAGCGTTCAGGGCGGTCTGGGCCTGGGCACGCGCCGGCGCCCACCGCGTGCCTACGAACATCTGCAGCATGCGTGTCCCGAGGACACCCTGATTTCCCACGACAGGGTCGAGGACATCGGCGTGCACGGCGAGGGCCGACGCGTAGGCCGGCCAGGCGTGGGACGTCTCCTGGTCTTTCGTCCACATCGCGATCGGTTCGAGCCGGAGGCGTTCGAGCATCAGCGCGCCCATCAGCGACTCGAACTCGACGTCGCCATGGAAAGCCCCCAGGTGGCTCCGCCGTTGCGTCACGCCTGTGGTCGTCACCTGCACAACCGTGCCGTTCGGCACGCCAGCCACGACGGCGAAAGACACGACGGCGAGAACGTCGTCGATGCCGAACTCAACCTCAACCTGCTCCAGCCACGACCGGACATCGGGCTGCAACGGGCAGCGGCCGGTCAGCGCCCACTCTAGGAACCGCAGCACCGACGACTTTCCGCGGAAATTGCGCTCGCTGCCGACTCCGTTGACGCCGTCCGCTGGAGACCAGTTCAGAGTGAAGGGCACCGAAACGGTCGGCTTCTCCCCAGCCACGTCGGCGACCGCATCGTCCACCTCGAGGATCTTCGTCCCGGTTACCTGGAGCTTGCGCACCCGCAACCGCACGGGGACTCCCGTGGTCGCGCTGGTCGAGACGCCAGCGTCGGCGAGAATACGCTCAACCTGTTCCAGTTCGAGGTCGAAACCATTCTTCACACAATCGTCGTGGACCGCCTCCCCGAGCGTGCTCACTGTCTGCTCCCCTCTTTTGCGGCTGTCCGAAGCTCCTTCAAACGTCCTCGGACGCCGTCGGCGATGGGTGCGATGTCCACGCCGAGCTCGGTCCTGGCGTACTCGGCTTGCTCGTACTGGCGCCTCTTGAGCGCACTGCCCAGATCATCACCGGCGACGAGCGCGACCAACTTGACCTGCTTGACGTACCAGCTCAACCGGGGTTCGTCCGCCAGGTTCACGACTGCAGCTTGACCCGAGGTCGTGAGAAAGAACTGACTTCGAGCGGCCTTCACAATCCCGCCCAAGCGGCGGAGAAGCGCGAGCCCGTAGGCCTCCAACACCGCGAAGGCGTCGTCGATAGCCTCATAGGCCCCGAAGTGCCACCGCGGCATCGGATACCACCGTAGGTCCGGCTCCGGATCGTCCAGCAGGTGAGTCGCAACATCCAAATAACTCTCGGGAAGATCACCCGCTACGACCTTGGACACGAGTTCATCCGCCAGGTAGTCGGGGTTGCGCAGCCAGAAGTCGAGCGCCTGCAGCCGCAACTCGCTTCGAACGACTTTCACCGTGCTAGCCGGGTCGGCGGTCGTCACCAGTTCACCGCACGCTTCGAGGATGACCAGCAGCCGGATCGCGTGCTGCAGGCGAGTCGACGCAGGCCGCGCGGTCCCGTTGTTCGTGGTCAGAGCGTCCCCCTCCGTTCCGCCTGGTCAAGTGCGAATCGCCCCTCTCTAGTGAAGTCGATCACACGCTCAGGCCCGTTACAGAGCGGCGACACTGGGTCAGGCAGCAAGTGCCACGCCGCCCACTCAGCGACGCCGAGTTCTTTCAACCGAACTAACGAGAGTAACAGCTAGTAGCCGTAGGCCACTCTGAGCAACAAGGTGTGGGTTGGAGTTCGCCTCGGCACGCGGTTCGGTGGAATCCCTGGTGCTCGACGACCAGAAGCGCCTCGATGCGCCTGACTGGGCTGAGGTTCTGGCGCACGTATTGCCGGGCGAGCTGACAGATTGTGCGGATGAACTGCGTGTCCTCGTCAAGCAGCTGGCTCCAAGACGGCGCCTGGATCGCCACGATACTCAGTGGCTTGTCCATCGTGGCCGGCGTGATCGTGTGGATCAACAAGCAGGCCCGCGGATGGCGAGAGCATCGGCGCGCCATCCGGCATCGGAACTGGCACGGCTACATCATCACGGGCTCGGTGTCGAGCTGGTACGTCCGGATCGCCGACGCCCCCAAGAGCCCGACCGGCCGGATCGTCCTGGACGTGCTCGACGGCCCTGACGGCACGCCGAACGCCAACCGCGCCCACTCGATGCGCCTACAGATCGCGGCGGACGGCATCATCGCCCGAGCACCAACGCCGGAGGAGGACGCCTTCCTCAAGTCGCTGGGCCGCAAACGCGGCGGAGGCAACGACCCACAAGGGTTTCCCGTGCGCTGACCTGACCGTGCTTTCCAACCCGTCGCCGGGATCGGCTGATCTCCGCGGCAGCCCGCGCGACAGCGTCGTCGGCTTCAATCTTCGAAACAGCCAGCACACCCGGCGGAGGCCCGCCACGTCGAGTTGAACCAGCGCCAGGTACCCCGTGCGTATCACGGTGATCCGGGCGCTCGGGTGTCGATGCCCATCGAGCGCAGCTCAGCGCCGGACCTGGAGGAATTGCCGGACCTTGACGCTGTGGTGGCGTTCGGCGTGTGCGATGCCCGCCGAAGCGGAGTGGCTATGGTGACCGGCGCGCAAGACCACCCCACCGAGTACGCCCACGAGCCGCTGACCACCCGCGAAGCCTGGTATCGGTTCGAGCACCGCACGCCGTGCTCACCCACGCCGAACGACGGCGACCGCGGATTATTACGGGGTTCCCAAGGTAGGCCGCCGACTGGTCGGCTGTGCAATGCAATGAAGTTTCGAGTCGCCCGGCCAAGAGCACGCTCACGGATAGCCAACCGCGGCTACCAGCGCGTTCTCGCGCCTCACCACCGCCACGAGATCCCGCGACTTCGCTGCACCGACCCGAAGCTGCTTCCGCAGAGTCTCCGCAGAGATGGGGCGCCGGTAGCGCCGCCAGTGTTCAGCGTCCGCGTGCCGGGCGCGCTCCACGAGTTCTTCGCAGAGACCGGCAGCCCCGCGGGTTACTGGTCCCTTCTGCTTGTCGCGCCGCGGGCTTGTCGCGTCCGGTACATCATGCTCGAGGCTGCCGCTCACCAGGTCCGTGGGCGAAGGTCCAGCTAGCGGCGCTGACTGCAGATCGGAACTAGCAGCGGTCAGCGCGCGAAGGAGGCCTGGGCCCGCTTCTGCCCAACCGATCAGTAAGAGTGGGCCGACCGAGTCGAACGCGGCCTTACCCCACTGACCAGCGAATACCGGGTCAGCGACGTTCAACAGCAGGGTCACGGCGCTCGCCGCCAGAAGCAGGCGGCGCGCTGGCCGCAACACATCATCGCTGGCCCCGGACAGGGCGAGATGTCGCGTTCCGACGAGCAACCCCAGCACCGTTAAGTCGACAGCGGGCGCCACCAGCGGCGCCACGAACACCGGCACCTGCAACTTCAACGCCAGGTTCAGCACGTTCCCGAACCCGAACAGGAAGGTGAGCCCGATGACTAGCCCCATGGTGGTCGTGACGAACCGAGCGACAGCTTGCGAGCTCGCGTTCACGACGAATCCCCAGCCGGGCCCGGAAGCTCGAAGCTCGCCTCGACCACCAACGTGCCGACGTAAAGCCCCTGGTCAGACCCGTTCCCATCCTTTGGTAATCCTGCCGAGGGCACATTATCGGCCGATACTCGAAATCACCTTCACGGTGCGGGTATCGGCCAATTTTTATTTCTCACGCCGGGTGGATGAGGCGGCTTTCGTAGGCGAAGATCACGGCCTGGATCCGGTCGCGGAGTTCGAGTTTGTGCAGGATTCGCCCCAGGTGGGACTTCACGGTCGCCTCCGCAAGGTGCAGGGCGGCGGCGATCTCGGCGTTCGAAAGACCGGAACCCACCTGGACGAGTACCTCGCGTTCGCGGGTGCTGAGTCTGCTGAGCCGTTCGTCGCTGGCGGTGTCTGCGTCGGGCAGGTGCGGGCGGAATTTCTCCAGCAGGCGGTGGGTGACGCGCGGGGAGACCACCGCGTTGCCCGCGGCCACGGTGCGGATCGCGGCGAGCAGTTCCTCGGGTCTGGCGTTCTTGAGCAGGAATCCCGAGGCTCCGGCTTTGAGCCCGGCGAAGGCGTATTCGTCGAGGTCGAAGGTGGTGAGGATCAGGACTCTGGTCTGCGGGCGGCTTCGGAGGATCTGCCGGGTCGCCTCGATTCCGTCGATCGTCGGCATGCGGACGTCCATGAGGACGACGTCGGGACGCAGGTCGTTGGCGAGGCGGACGGCGTCGGCTCCGTCCTTGGCTTCGCCGACCGGTTCGAGGTCCGGCTCGGCGTCCAGGACCATGCTGAATGCCATGCGCAGCAACGCTTCGTCGTCGGCGATCAGGATGCGGATCGTCATGCGGACTCCGCTGAGGCACCGAAGGCGAGGCGGGTGTGCACTCCCCAGCCGCCACCGGTGAGTGGTCCGGCCAGCACCGTGCCTCCGTAGACGGCCGAGCGCTCGCGCATGCCGGTGATGCCGTTGCCGGAGCCGGGGGAAGTCGGCGGGCCGGTGTCGGTGACGTCCACGGTGACGGTGTCGGCGGCGCATTCGATCCGGACCTTCGCGCGGGTGCCGGTGGGGGTGTGTTTGAGAGTGTTGGTCAAGGCTTCCTGGACCAGGCGGTAGACGGTCAGTTGCGCGGTCGCGGGGATGTGCGTGTGGCTGCCGTCGATGTCGAGGCTGGTCGGGAGTCCGGCGGCGCACATCTGGTCTGCGAGGGTCTCCAGTTGCGCGATGCCAGGCAGCGGGTGACGTGCCGCGTCGGGTTCGTCGGTGCGCAGGAGGCCGAGTGAACGGCGCATGTCGGTGAGGGCTTGTCGGCCGGTTTCGGAGACCTGGAGCATCGCGGTGGTGGCTTTGTCTGGCGACCGCTGCTGCGCGGAAACGGCGGCGTCGGTGAGTGCGACCATGACGGACAGGTTGTGGGTGACGATGTCGTGCATCTCCCTGGTGATCCGGGCCCGTTCCTCGGCGACGGCCCGTTCCCGCACGGCTTCCAGGTACGCACGCGCGGTCCGCTTGTTCACCCCGAGGACGGCCGCGGCGACGACCATCGCGGTGAGTGCGGCGAACGGGGTCAGGAACGCACCGTCGCCCGCCCAGCGCAGGCAGGCGAGGACAGCCCCGATCTCCACTACGGCGACGGCGACGAACGTGACTCTCTTGCTCGAGTTCGCGGCCACTGTGTAGAGAGCGACCAGCAATGCGATGTCTGCGGGGAGTTGGATGCCTACCACCCACTGGACTGCCGCTGCGGTTGCCACCGCACCGAACACGGTGAGCGGGGCGCGGCGACGCCACACCAAGGGCAGCACGAGTGCGGTGGTGAGTGCGGCTGCCGCAGGTAGCTCCGCGGGCGTCCACATGATCAAGACGTGGAGCAGGAGAAGCGCAGGCAACAGAGCATCCTGCACCCGCTCGGTCCTCATCCTGCAAGCGTAGGCGGACGGCCCGCCGCGCACATGAGCCTGACGTCTGACCGCGGCGGGCCGGATTGCGACTGCAGAAGGACTTCCGGTACCTCCTGTGGTCGTAGCGCGGCCGCTGGTTCGGGTGCTCGATTGCCACTGCGGACGGGTTGGAGATCGGGTCCGGAGAGCGATGTGGCCGGGCTGGTCCGGCACCGAATATGGCGGCATGAACCTGCTGGAAATCCTCACGTTGCTCGGCGCCGTCGCGCTGGTGGTAGCGCGCTGGCTGCCTGCTGTTTCCCGCCCACGCGTCACTATCGCGGCGGGGGCGGTGTTCCTGCTGTCCGCTATCGCGCTCTGCGTGACGGGGATCCGCTGGCAGCTGCTGCCGGTGCTCGCGGGCGGTGTCGTCGCGGCACCGTTCGCCTTCTCCCCGCTGGTACGAAGCCGTGCTCGGCGGGCCCGTTGGTGGCTGGCGTTGCCGGGAGCGGTGTTCTGCGTCTGCCTGATCACCACCGGCCCGGTGACGGCGTGGGCTTTTCCCGTCCCCGTCTTCCCTACGCCCTCTGGCGGCTTCGCGGTCGGCACCCGGGTACTGCAGTGGACCGACCCGGACCGTCCCGAGACCTTCACCGCCGATCCGCGGGACCACCGCACGGTCGTGGCCCAGCTCTGGTACCCCGCCAACGGCCCAGCTGACGCCCCGCGTGCCCAGTACCTCGGACGCACGGAAAACGAAGCGCGCACCGTCGCCGAAGCACTAGCTGGCGGAGTCGGCCTGCCGGGCTTCCTGTTCGACGGTGTTCCGCTCGCCCGAACCCACGCGGTTCCCGATGCCCCGGTGGCCGTCGAGGGCGGACGGTTCCCGGTGGTGCTGTTCTCGCCGGGGTCGAGCGGAGTGCGCACCCAGAACACCGCGTGGGCGGAGGAAATCGCGAGCCACGGCTATGTGGTCGTCGCGCTCGACCACCCGTACGACTCCGCCGCCGTCGTGCTCGCCGACGGACGGACGATCACCAGCGCGACCGTCTCGACCGGCGACCAGGCGGAGGACGACCGGCTGGCCGACGACTGGACCGCGATCCGGGCCGCCGACCTCAGCTTCGCGTTGACCCGGCTCGGCGCCGACCCGCTGGCCGCACGCCTGGACACCGGCCGGGTCGCCGTGACCGGGCACTCGATGGGTGGCGCCGCCGCGCTACTTGCGGCTAGGCGGGACCACCGGTTCACCGCCGTCATCGACCTGGACGGCTACCCTCGCGGACCCTTGTCTCCCGCGCTTGATCAGCCGACGCTCGCGCTCACCCAGGCCGTCACCCCGGCCACCGATCCGCGCTACCTGCCTCGGCTCACCGACGTGCTCACGCGGGGTGCGGCGACGAACTACCGGCTCACCATCCCTGGTGCCGCGCATCTCACCTTCACCGACGGCCCGCTGTATCTGCCGCCGGTGCCTTCGATCGTCGGTTCGCTGGGTCGCGCCGAGAGTCCGCGTGTAGTGGCTGCTGCCAGTCTGGCGTTTCTGGATTCCGTGCTGCGCAAGGGATCCGGTGACCTGGCGGGCGCTTTGTCGAGCTACGGGGAGCTCAAGGTCTTCCATCCTGGCGACGGCCGCTGATCAGCGGCGCGTTCCGGCGCGTTCGCGCGCCCAGCGCACGAATTCCATCGCGTTCTCCCGCTGCGGTTCGGTGGCCACCGTCTCGAGCAACCGGTCAAGCTCGTCGCTGCGGCCATGCTCGGACAGCATCGCGGCCTCAGCCCGCGCGAGATAGCCAGCATTCTCGTCGCCGCGGATGAAGCCGAGGTCGCGCGACCGGATCTGCTCGGTCATCCGCTCGCGATCAAGGAGCGCGGTCAAGAACGGCCAGCCGTCGTCGGCCAGGCGGGCAGCCATGTCCCGCACGGCGGCTGCGCTGTCCCGCCGTCCGGTGATCTCCCACCACCCGTCGCTGCCGGGCGGCGCGCCGGTGGGGTGCAATCGCCTGCGGTAGAGGCCCAGGCTCTCGGGGATCGGCTTCGGCAGGCGTCCGAGAGTGCGCTCTTGCCAGTCGAGCCACGGCCGGGGCGCCAGCGACAAGTTGATCACGCATCTCAGTCGCTCACGATTGCTGAACGACGACGACTGAACATTGACGATGGCCCAGTCTCCCAACGCATTCGACCGACGCCAGTTCCCGCCCGAGCCGCTGAACCCGTGCACGCGCGCGGCCGGGCCGACAACATCACGCAGGGCCTCGCGAAGCGCGATCTGGGCGGTCACGAAGCCGAGCTTGGCAGACCACCGGGGCCGCCAGCTACGGCGAACGGCGGTTGTCTCCCGCCCCGGTACCGGGTACTCCTATTTTTACAACGTTGTAACGCCTGAGTGGAGGCTGATCTCCGTGCCGCTGAACCGCAGACACTTCGTCGCCGGGGCCGTCGCCACTCTGCTCGCCACGGCGTCCGCCGGGACCGCTGAAGCCGCGCCTTGGCGCAAGCGCGGCGGCTTTTACTCGCCCAACGCGGCTCCGCTCTCGCCCACCGCGTTCCTCAAACTCCCGCCCGGCGCGGTCAAGCCCCGGGGCTGGCTCGCCGGGCAGCTGCGGCTTCAGCTCGACGGCCTCTGCGGCCACTACCCCGAAACGTCGCACTTCCTCGACTTCGACACCACCGGCTGGGTGCACCCCGAACGCGGCGGCTGGGAAGAGCTCCCGTACTGGCTGCGCGGGTACGTCGATCTCGCCATCGTCACCGGGGACAGCACCGCGCTGGCCTCCGCTCGCCGCTGGATCGACGCGGTCATCGCCACCCAGCAGGCCGACGGGTTCTTCGGCCCGAGCGAACTGCGCACCAGATTCCGGGGCGGGCCGCACTTCTGGCCGTACCTGCCGATGATCCAGGCACTGCGATCCTGGCAGGAGTACTCCGGCGACGGGCGCGTCATTCCGCTGCTGACCCGATTCTTCCGGTACATGAACGCGCAAAGCACCGACGTGTTCGACGCGGACTGGCTGAACATGCGCTGGGGCGACGGCCTCGACAGCGTCTTCTGGCTCTTCAACCGCACCGGCGACGCGTTCCTTCTCGACCTCTCCGACAAGATCCATCGCTACGGAGCCAACTGGGTCGGCAATCTGCCGAGCCCGCACAACGTCAACGTGGCACAGGGATTCCGCGAACCAGCCCAGTATTCGCTGCGTTCCGGCGACGCGAAGCTGATCCAAGCGTCCTATCAGGACTATGCCCAGATCATGGCCGCGTACGGCCAGTTCGCCGGCGGCGGGTTCGCCGGGGACGAGAACGCGCGCCCAGGATACGGCGATCCGAGGCAGGGCTTCGAAACCTGCGGGATCGTCGAGTTCATGGCCAGTCACCAACTGCTCACCAGACTGACCGGCGACCCGATCTGGGCCGACCGCTGCGAAGACCTCGCCTTCAATTCCCTCCCCGCCGCACTAGACCCGTCCGGGCGCGCGGTGCATTACATCACCAGCGCGAACAGCATTGATCTCGACAACGTGCCCAAGACCGAAGGCCAGTTCCAGAACGGCTTCGCGATGCAGGCGTATCTGCCCGCCGTCGACCAGTACCGCTGCTGCCCGCACAACTACGGCATGGGCTGGCCGTATTTCACCGAAGAACTCTGGCTGGCGACCCCGGACCAGGGCCTCGCCGCGTCGATGTACTCGGCGAGCAGCGTCACCGCGAAAGTCGGCGACGGCACTTCGGTAACCATCGACGAGGACACCACCTACCCGTTCTCGGAGACGATCACCTTCACCATCCGGACCTCGCACCCGCTGAATTTCCCTTTGCACTTCCGGATTCCTTCGTGGTGCGCCACCCCGCACCTCACCGTGGCAGGTACACCGGCCGCGGCACCGGCTGGGCCCGCTTTCACAAAAGTCCAGCGCACGTGGCGAAACGGCGACGTCGTCACTTTGACCCTGCCGCAGCGAACCTCCGTACGAACCTGGTCCGCGAACCACGACTCCCTGTCCGTCGACCACGGCCCGCTGACGTACTCGCTGCGAATCGGGGAACAGTACGAGCACCTGGGCGGTTCCGCGCAATTCCCGGAGTACGCCGTGCACGCGACTACGCCCTGGAATTACGGGCTGACCGTCGACGCCGCCTCGGCGATGACGTTCGCCGCCGCTGGCGGGCCGCTGCCGGACAATCCGTTTACTCCGGACACCGCGCCGGTGCGAATCACCGCGCCTGCCCGGAAAATCTCTGAATGGACCGCAGACGACCAGAATGTCGTCACGCCGCTGCAGTCGTCGCCAGCGCGCAGCACGGCGGAGGTCGAGACTGTCACATTGATTCCGATGGGTGCGGCCCGATTGCGAGTCACGTCGTTCCCGACTGCCTCGCCCGATGGCACCCAGTGGGTTCCTGGTCGTGGCGGCGCGGGATTCCGGATCGCGAACCGCAACTCCGGCAAAGTCCTCGGAGTGGATCGAATGTCCACTGCGGACAGTGCGCAGGTGGTCCAGTTCAGCGATAACGGCACCGCCGACCACCTCTGGCACCTGATCCCGAACGGCGACGGCTGGTATCGGATCCGCAACCACAACTCCGGCAAGGTACTCGGCGTCGATCGGATGTCCACCGCGGACAGCGCGACGGTGGTCCAATACACCGACAACGGCACCGCCGACCACCTCTGGCAACTCATCGACAACGGCGACGGCTGGTTCCGCATCGTGAACCGCAACTCCGGCAAAGTACTCGGGGTCGACCGCATGTCCACAGCAGACAGCGCACAGGTGGTCCAGTACACCGACAACGGCACGGCGGACCACCTGTGGCAGCTAATCCCGGACGGTCAAGTGCGAGTCGAGAACCGGAACTCGGCGAAGATACTCGGCGTCGATCAGATGTCGACAGCCGACAGCGCCCGCGTCGTCCAGTTCGGCGACACCGGAACCGCCGATCACCTGTGGATTTTCGAAGCCGCGGGCGGCTGGCTGCGGATCCGCAACGTCAACTCGGGCAAGGTGCTCGGGGTTGACCGAATGTCCACAGCAGACAGCGCGATGGTGGTCCAATACACCGACAACGGCACCGCCGACCACGACTGGCGACTGCTTGACAACGGCAGCGGCTGGTTCCGCATCGTGAACCGCAACTCCGGCAAGGTGCTCGGGGTAGACCGGATGTCCACTGCGGACAGTGCGCAGGTGGTGCAGTTCAGCGACAATGGGACCGCGGATCACCTGTGGCGGCTGCGCTAGTTTTTAGAACTCCCCGGTGGCCCCTGACCTGGAGGACCAGAGGCCACCCGGGAACAATCAATCCTCTTCAGCCGTTCGCCTGTGCAGCGTCGCGACGGGCTGACTGTCGCCGACAGACTCAAGCGCGCCTACGAGATCTTCGCCGGTCCCGCCCAGAACGAACGCACTCGGGTCCACCCCCAACTGGGCCGCCAGCGTCGCCCCAACGCGGCGCAGGCTGGTTTCCAGGCTCTCCCCGTCGACAACGGGGCGTACCGCGAACATCACGACCTCACAGGAACCATCCGTGGCCAGGAATTGGAGTCCGGACGCCCCGATCGATTCCGCGATCGGGAGGGCCTGTCCCAACGCCGCCGCGACGTCTGCCCCGGGAAACCGATGACTCACCTTGGCGATCAGGTCAGAGTCGTCCCCCAAAGTGAAATCTTCCCGGACTCCGGGATCCCATTCCTCCAATTGCAGACCGCCGTGCGCGGCGTGCACGAGGTACAGCACATAGCCGCTGAACTCTTCCTCGTTGAACCAAAGGCTAGCGTAACCGCCATTCTCCGGGTCACCGAAGAAGTCCAGGTATTCATCGTTGAGCCGATGCTTGACAGCCACGGGCTTGACCGCGCTGCGCATGGCTTGCGCGGCAGTCTCCCCGGCCGCCCAGGGAGCGGCGCAGTAGAGGGTGGCGATGAAACCCCTGCGCGGGCTCTCCGGGTCACAGCGAATGATCTCCGCTGCGACTCCGCCGAACTCACCAGCCAGCGACTGGCATCGGTCGACCATCTCGGCGAGGTTCGCAGTGTCGACCCAGATGCCGATATGGACTTCGATACCAGCTTTTGGCAATCTCATCAATGCGTCACTCGTCCCTCGGGGGAAATATTGGCATGTCCATTTTTTGTGGCGAAGTAAACCATTTTACCATCCCCGCCGTCGAGCTGGACATCCCACTCGCTCTTTTTCGGATCCCACCGCCACTCGTGCCCATAGGCGTCAAAGTATGACCGCTTCAGGTCCTTTGAAATTTTGAAGCTGTCCGAGGGAACGAACCGAATCGGCCCCATAGTCGGCAACCGCGCATTCCGGACGGCATTACGGTATTGCGTTCCCATTCTGGCGAAGTACTGATCGGCGTCCCGCTGCAGGGTGTTCATCACGCTGAGCGCACGTTCGGCATGCGCCGGCGAAAGCCCCTTGACGTTGTGCAGGACGTTTTCCAGGAAGCCTGGCCGGGTGAAGTAAGCCGCCAGGTGCCCGAAGCTCTTCTCAAGCCTGCGGGCGGCCTTCGCCAGGTCGGCGCCCGCGCCGAGCCCGGGAATGGCTCCGGCGGCCGACATCAGCACGCCGGTCCAGTCGCCCTGGAACAGGCTCATCAGCCCGGAGCCGATGTCGCTGAGCGGGGTCGGGTCGAACATGCTCCCGAGGTCGAGCAGCAACCCCGCGATGTCGGCGACCGACATGCCGCCGTCGAGGATCATCTCCCGCGGCACCACCGGATCAGGAGCGTCGCCGCCGCCGGGCTCCGGGGTCACCGGATGCTCCCGCTGCGCCTTGGCTTCCGCATCACGCTTGTCCGTGTACGCCTTCAGCGCATCCGCGGCGGCTTGCGCGGCATCTGCGGCGGACTTGCCGGCGGAGATCGCCGACGCGCGCGCATCCGCCGCTGCCGCTTGCGCTTCAGCCGCGTAAACCCGGGCTCGCGCGGCAGAAGCCGAAGCCTCCGACGCCGACTGCTCGGCTGACCGGGCGGAGTTCTGCGCCGCGTTCGCGGCGTCCCGAGCCTGTTTTGCCGACCGCGCGGCCGCATCAGCGGATTCCTGCGCCTGGCGGGCGGATTCCTTGGCATCCCTGGCATAGCCGGCGGCTTCGTCCGCAGCCTGCTTCGCTTGGGCGGCGTAGACCTGCGCCTCCCCGGACGCCTGGCGTGCCACTGCCGCGGCGCGAGCCGCTTCGGCGGCTGTCGCCCGCGCCTCGGCCGCCAGCCGGGTCGCCTCCGCCACGTACCGCCGGACCTCGGCGGCGTGGGTCGCGGCATCGTTGTCCATCCGCTGGGCCTTGTACTGCCCGACCCGGATGAACGTCTTCAGGAACGAAGGCGGTCCGGACAACGCGACCTGGCCCGCTGCCTTCACGTTCGGCCCGCCGGCGCTGATAATTCGGCCCGCGGAGATCCGGTCGTCGTGCTCGGCCGCGACGTGCTGCCCGGTCGCGAGGAACTGTTCGACGTCGGCCGGGGTGCCGTCGAGCGCCCGTTGCGCCGCCTCGTTGGTAGCGGGGCCGCCGGTGCTCATGATCTGGCCGACCTTGACCCGGTCGTCGGCGACCTTCCCGTCGTAGTACTGGGTCCGCAGGAATTCCTGGACTCCCGAGTAGGCGCCGAACAGCACCCGTTCCGCCGCTGCTTTCTTGGCGGGCTTGTCGGTCTCGTCGGCCAGGTACGCGACCCGGGCCCGATCGTCCTGCTCGGCCGCGACCTGTCGCTGGGTTTGCACGAACGCCAGAACGTCCGCTTCGGTCCCGGCCAACGCCGCTTCCGAGGCCGCCGCGGTCCACGATCCGCCGGTCTTGCGCAACTGCACGGCGATCAGACGTCCGTCGGTCACCTTCGTCGCCGCCGGGGTGTTCGGCGCGGAGGCTTCTTCGATCAGCCGCCGGGTCTCCTGGTCCAGCCGGGCTGCCTCGGCGGCGTCCCACTCGGCGTCCGCTCGCCGGGTGTCGTACGCCTGTTTCGCCTGCTCTGCGACACCAATCGCCTCTGCGGTGTCGTTCTCGAGCCGGGCGGCCTCACTCGCCCGGGCAGTCTCTTCGATCTTCGCTGCCTGCGCGGCGGCAGCGGTCGCGGCGTCCGCCGCCCGCAGGGACGCGTCCGCATGTGTCGTGGCTTCCTTGGCCGCGTCCGTGGCCTCGCCGGCGTGTTTGGCCGCTTCGTCAGCCGCGTCCGCCGCCGCTTCGGCGTGTCCCGCTGCTGACCTGGCCGCATTGGCCGCGTCCGAGGCCTGAACGGCTGCCTGGTTAGCGAACGTCTCGGCTGCACCAGCCGCCCGATTGGCCTCGGCGGCTTTCCGCTTCGCGGTCGCCGCGGCGTTCCGAGCCCGCTGCGCCTCCGCGGTAGCACTGCCCACAAAACGGGCGGCATCCGCGGCCGCCGCTGCTGCCAGATCGGCGTTGACTCCCGCGCTCCTCGCCGAGCCGGCCGCGGAGGCCGCGCTGATCGCAGCGATTCCGGCAGCGACAGCGGCGTTGGCCGCGAGAGTTGCGGCCTGGGCCACTGTCCGGGCGTCGAAGGCTGCCTGACGCGCCCCGTCCGCGTTCTTCGCATCGGTAGCGGCCGCGGTCGCGGCGTTGCGCGCACGGATCGCCGCTTGCCCGGCTGCCGCTGCCGCCGAAGCCGCTTTGGCTGCCGCGTTAGCCGCGACTCGCGCCGCCTGGTTCGCCGCGTTGGCCGCAGCGATCGCGGCCTGCGCCGAATCGGCGGCACGACTGGCCGAATCCGCGGCCCGTCCGGCTGCCTCGGCCGCGCGGCCCGCATCCTTCTGCGCCGCTTCGGTTTCCTGCGCGGCTCGCTGCGCGGCTTCCTTCGCGAGCCGAGTCGCCTCGACCGCGCGCGCTGATGCTTCCTTGGCCGCCGCGGCCTCTCGCGTAGCTTCTTCGCCGGCGTCCTTGGCCAGCCCGGCAAGCTGTGCGACCGAGGTTGTCTCCTGGTCGCGCGCCCGTGCGAGGTATTGGCCGCTGCGCAGAAACTCGCTGACATCCTCCGCTGAGCCCGACAACGCGATCTGCGCGGCCTGCTTCACGTTCGGGCCGCCTTCGGACATGATCTGGCCGACCCGCACGCGGTTGTCCCGCTCAGCGGGTTCGTACTGGCCTTCCGCGAGGAACCGCCAGACGTCGTCGACCGTGCCGTTGAGCGCGGTCTGCGCGGCCTCGCGCACACCGCGGCCACCGGTGCTCATGATCTGGCCGACCCGCACTCGCAGGTCCTGCTCCAGCGGCACGCGCCAGCCGTCGGCGAGAAACGCCTGCACGTCCGCGGGCGCACCGTTGAGCGCGGCTTGTGCGGCTTCCCGCACCCCGCGTCCGCCAGTGCTCATGATCTGGCCGACCCGGACCCGGTCGTCCCGCTCCTTCGCCGCGGCCCCGCCAGTCCGCAGGAACTCCTTGACCTCATCGTCAGAGCCGGTCAAAGCGATCTCCGCGGCGCGCACCAACCCCGGCGTGCCCTCCTTCAGCATCGCCACCACGCGCGCCCGGTCCGAGCCGCTTCCGTCCGCGGCCGACGCCATGGGCCCGGCCTCGAGCGTTCCGCACAACACCGCGACCGCAGTGGCCAGCACGACGGCGGTCCGCCGTCTCCGGCCGCCGTTCGATCTTGTTCTCACTCCGCTCAATTCCCTCGATTCGCGAACGAACAAAACAGAGCGACGATAGCGATGCTTAATCGACAACCACCAGAGGCAATCGGGTTTATTCGCCGGCGGCCATCCGGCCTAGCGCGCCGAATAACACCAGAAGTTCACCAGAAGAACGTTACTTTCTCATGGTAAAGTGTAATCAAAGTCACAGTTATATAAACTTTACCTTCAAGAAATGCAAGAGAAATAGGTTCGCCTTATCGTTTTATCGCCGGGGCCGAACCCGGCCGAAGGCTTCACCCTGACCGACATTTCCGGAACGGGAACTGAGAAACGGGGAATCGTGCGTTTGTTTTCCAAGCGACTAGGGCTCGGCTGCGCAACACTGCTCGGCCTCACGACGGCGTTGTTCACGACTTCCGAAGCCGCCGCGAGCGGGGCCGCCGACGACACCGCCCCGCCGCCGCTGGTCGAGACCTACGACTACCCGGGTGCGGACAAGATCCTGGCAGAACGGAACATCACCCTGCTCAAGGGCGACGGGCACGTGCTGCTGGTCGACTGCGCCTCGGGCGGCGACCTGATCGTCGTGCAAAGCTACAAGATCAAAGGCGGAGATGCCTGCTTCCGGGTGACTGGGGTCCCGGGTTACGTGACCATGCAGATTCCGGAGACCTACTTCATCAAGGGCGACTCGCACACCGCGAAAGCCACGCTGACCGCCAAGAGCACGACCGAGAGCGTGGACATTCAGAAGGGGCAGTGGACGCCCGTCGGCGAGTCCATCCCCAAACACGACCCGGCGGCACTTCTCGAGATCCGGGTCACCGCCTAGCCCTCGATCTCTCCGCCGTTCGAATCCCTCGCTCGGCGGCCGACTTCTCCGGAACGCGGCTGCCGAGCGAGGACCGGCCAGCGCGCCTAACCCATCACAGCCGCGGCGAGCTCGAACTGCTCCCTCGCCGCCTCGTCCTCGCCCCGGGCCTGCAGGCAAGCCCCCAGCCGATTCCGGACCTCGATCTCCGCCCACGGCGACATTTGATCCGTCAACGCGTCCAGCGCCCGCAAGTGATATGAGAGCGCGACATCCAAACTCCCTAAGTCCTGCACCGCGGAACCAAGGCGAGAAAGCGAACTCACCAGCAACAGCCGATCCTCGACCCGCTCCGCCAATTCGACCGCCGCACGCAAGGGTTCCGCTGCTTCCGCCGAACGGCCCAGATGCAGCAGGACGCTGCCGATGTGGCTGGAGACCCGGCCCAGCATCGCCGGATTGCCCGTGGAGACCGCGACTTCCCGCGATTCGGCGAAACACTCGAGCGAGAGTTCGTAATCGCCCTGCTTGAAATGCACGTAACCGAGTCCGGAAACCGCCCGTTCGACCAGCCAGCTGTCCGCTACCTCGGTGGCCAGCGTTCGCGCCTCGGTCAAAACCTGCTCCGCTTCATCAAGCGGTCCGGCAAGCATCGTGACCATTCCCAGACCGCACAAACCTCGCGCTGTTTCCCGCCGGTCGCCGGCTTCGCGGCTGATTCGCAGTCCTTCTTCGCACCATTTCCGGGCCTGGGCGGAATCTCCCAGCGCGAGGTGCGCCCAGCCGAGCCCGAAGCGGAGTGCCGTCGCCATCCGCCGGTCCGCCACGTTGTCCACTTCGGACAGTGCGACTTCCAGCAGGGCAAGGCATTCCCGGTACCGGATGCGCCGCACGAGGTAGTCGACGGCGCCCTCGGCGATCCAGCACGCGTAGTCCGCGTGCCCGGCCGCGACCGCAGCCGAGACCACTTCCACCAGGTCGCCCGCCCGGTCCAGCCAGGCCGAGGCGTCCACCAGCCCGGCGAACGGCGAATCGGCGAGTTCCGGGCCGCTGGGGAAGCCTGGCTCGCCCCATTCGCTCGCCGCGCGGCAGGCGTGCAGGTACACCCCGAGCCCGCTGGCGACGTCGGGCTCGTCCGCGGCCAGGCGGCGCGCGTAGACCGCGACCAGGTCGTGCATCCGATACCGGCCCGCGGCGGGCGCCTGCACCAGGTTCGCGTCGACCAAGTCCTCCAGCACGCTTTCCGCGGCACGACGGGAGCAGCCGAGCATCGCGGCGAGGACCAGTTCGTCGAATTCGGGCGCGGGTGCGCGGCCCAGCGTGCGGAAGGCGCGTTGCGCGTCAGCCGGAAGCTGGTCGTAGGACAGCCGGAACGCGGCCTCGACGCTGCGTTCCTCGGCGGTCAGTTCGCCGAGCCTGCCGGTGTCGTCGGCGAGCCGGTCCGCCAGGTCGCGGAAAGTCCACATCGGACGGTTCTGCAACCGCGCTCCCGCGATGCGCAGGGCGAGCGGAAGCCGTCCGCACAGGCTGGCCAGTTCGCGCACCGCCTCACGTTCCTGACCCGCGCGAGCCGGGCCGACGATCCGGCTCAGCAGGCCAGCCGCTGCGTCGGAAGTCAACGGCCCCAAGGAAATCCGGCGTTCAACGTCCAATCCGGGCAGTCGGCGGCGGCTGGTGATCAGCACCCGGTTCCCGGTTCCGCCGGGCAGCAGCGGACGGACCTGTTCGGCGCTGACGGCGTCGTCCAGCACCATCACCAACCGCAGCGGAGCCGTCGCGGCGCGCCAGTTCGCGGACAGTTCGTCCAGGTCGTCCGGAATGTTCTGGTCGTTGACGCCCGCCGAACGCAGCAATCGGCGCACGACCCGCACCGGCGCGAGCGGAGCCCGGCTGGTGCTGTGCCCGTGCAGGCCGACGAACAGGCAGCCGTCGGGATGTTCCTCGCGCAGCAACTGGGCCGCGCGCACCGCCAGCGCCGTCTTGCCTGCCCCGGGCACACCGTCCACTGCGGACACCGCGCTCCCTGGCGAAGCGAGCCGGGCCAGTTCGTCGTCGCGACCGGCCAGCTCTCCGACGTCATTCGGCAATTCGTCCCGGATTCGCGGCGGCGGGGCAGGCCGGGACGCGACGCCGAGCGCGCCGTCGTCGCCGCGCAGCACCGCTTCGTGCACGCGACGCAGGTCCTCGCTGGGTTCGAGCCCCAGCTCATCGCGCATCCGGACGCGGAACTCGCGCCAGGTGTCGAGCGCGTCGGACTGCCGGCCAGCGCCGTAGAAGGCCCGCATGAGCAGGCCGGTCAGCGATTCGCGATCCGGATGCTCGGCGAGCAGCGCCGACACCTCGCTGATCGCCGATTCGTACTCCCCCAGCCGGATCAGCGCGTCCGTGCGGCCTTCGACCAGCCCGACGCGGCGTTCGCCGAACCGGCGGCGCTCCCGTTCGGCGAACGGGCCGGGCAGTCCGGCCAGCGGAACGCCCTCGTAAAAGGCCAGCGCCTGGCCGTACCCGTCCGCCGCCGCGGCGAGCGCACCGGCCGCGGCCGCCTTCTTCGCGCGGGCGGCGATCTCCTCGACCCGCACGGCGTCCACCCCGACGCCCGCCCCGGCGAGCCGGTATCCGCCGGGGTCGGTCCGCAGCACCGATTTCGCGTCCGCACCGGCCGCGGCCAGGGATCTCCGCAGCTGGTAGATGTAGCCGGGCACGCCGTCGCTCTCCGGCGGATGCTCGCCCCACACCCGGTCGACCAGCTCGGCCCGGCTGACCGTCACGTCCGGCCGCAGGAGCAGCGCCACCAGCATCGTCGTCCGCAGCACCGGCCCGAGTTGCAGCGGCTGCCCGCCGTACCAGCCGCGGACCGGCCCGAGCACGGCGAACTCCAGCCGGGACCCGGGCTCGCGCTCCGCCTCTCCCCGGCCGGTTCGCGCGGCACCCGATGACATACCGAGAGTTTAAAGCAGCTCCTCCGGTGTCCCCCAGGAGAGCTACCCGCAGGTGTCCACCTCGCGGGGACGATTCCGCACGGCCGAATCAGTAGCGTTTCCCCGGCCCCGGCACGGCCTTTCGTGAACCGGGTTCTGTCATGGAGGAGTATTCAATGCGCAAGGTCGGGGGAACCGCGGCGGTGCTCGCGGCTTGCCTGCTATTGGCGGGCTGCGACGAGGAATCGGAGGCGGATCCGGCGCCGAGCAGCGCACCGGTCAGCCAGGCCGCGTTCACCGGGGCGAAGAAAATCACCGTCGACGGCAAATCGGTGAACGTGTCCTGTTCGGGAAAGCTAGAAAAAGGCAAACCGGTAGTCGTTCTGCTGCACGGCGGCGGCGACGCACTGGACAAATTCGCCAGCCTCCAGGAAACGCTCGGCAAGAAGAACCGGGTGTGCTCCTACGACCGGCTCGGCGCGGGCGGCAGCGACCAGCCCGCCGGTCCGCAGACCTTCGAGACCACCGGAAAGGTGCTGACCGGCGTCCTCGGCCAGCTTGCCGCGGACTCCCCGGTCGTACTGGCCGGACATTCGCTCGGCGGGCTGATCGCCGCCCGCTACGCACCCGAACACCAGGACAAGGTCAACGGCCTCGTGCTGCTGGACGCCACCTCGCCGACGCAGAACGCCGATCTGGCCAGGGAAATCCCGGCCGACGCCACGGGGGACGCGGCCGATCTCCGCGCGCAGACCATAGCGGTCTTCAAAGGCGAAAGTCCGGAAAAGCTGGTCGTCGCCGACGCGGACGTGAAATCCGCCGGGGACATTCCGGTCGAGGTGATCAAGCACGGACAGCAATACCTGGCACAACTTCCGCAGTACGGCCCAGGCTTGGAACGAGCGTGGACCGAAGGCCAGGAAAAATGGCTCGCGATCTCCAGTCGCAGCAGACTGACCGTTGCGAAAACCAGCGGCCACTACATTTACGTGGACCAGCCGGACCTCGCCGTGCAGGAAATCGAGGACGTCGCCGCGCGAGCCGCGGGCTAATCGACCAGCCCGTGCCGATAAGCGTAAACGACCGCCTGCACTCGGTCACGGACGCCGAGTTTGGCGAGCATTCGCGAAACGTAAGTCTTCACTGTCTCCTGGCTGAGCACGAGCGTCGCGGCGATTTCGCTGTTGGAAAGGCCTTCCGCGACCAGGCGGAGGACTTCCAGCTCGCGCGGGGCCAGCGGGAGGTCACCCGGATCCGCGGCAGCGGGGCGGATCCGGGTGGCGTACCGGCCCACGAGCTGGCGCGTCACCTCGGGATCCAGCAGCGCCGCGCCGGCCGCGACCGTCCGGATCCCGTGCAGCAGCTGGTCCGGCGGAGCGTCCTTGAGCAGGAACCCGGCGGCCCCGGCGCGCAACGCCTGGTAGACGTTCTCGTCGAGGTTGAAGTTGGTCACCACCAGCACTTTCACCGGTGCCGCGACGTCGGGGCCGGCCAGCAGCCGGGTCGCGGTGATGCCGTCGAGCACCGGCATCCGCACGTCCATCACGACGACGTCCGGGCTCAGCTCGCGGGCCAGCTTGACCGCGGCCTGCCCGTCACCGCATTCGCCGACGACCTCCAGGTCCGGCTGCGCGTCGATGATCGTCACCAGGCCGGTCCGGACCAGCACCTGGTCGTCGGCCACGAGGACCCGCAACGGCGCGCTCACGCCGGAATCCGGGCCCGGACGCAGAACCCGCCGCCCTCGCCGCGGCCCGCGCTGAAGTCGCCGCCGACGTCGTCCACCCGATCCCGCAGCCCAGCCAGCCCGCGCCCGCTGCCGCCGACGACCAGGTCGGTCTCACTGTCAGTACGGACTTCCACGGTGATGTCCTCCTCGCCGTGCCGCACCCGCACCGACGTCGGGCTGCCGTGTGCGTGCTTGAGCGCGTTGGTCAGCGCCTCCTGCACGACCCGGTACGCCACCGGCGCCGCTCCCGATTCCGCCGGAGTGCCCACCTCGGTGAACTCCACCGGCTGCCCCGCTCGCCGCGTCCGCTCGACCAACGTGTCCAGCCCGAGGTCCGGCGGGGCGCCGGGATTGAGCACGTCGAGCAGATTCCGCAGCTCAGCGATGGCCTGCCGCCCGGTGCCGGTGACTGCGGCGAGCGTCTGGTCGAGCCGATCGCCGGTGAGGTACCGCGCCGATTCGGTCTGCACGACCATCGCCGTCACGTGATGGGTCACGACGTCGTGCAGCTCGCGCGCGATCCGCGCCCGTTCGGCCGCACGCGTTTCCGCAGCGACCCGACGACGCCGTTCGACCTCCGCGGCGCGGGTCGAGCGCAGCCACGCCCCGATCCCCCACACGACGACCAGCGACAGGTAGAACGCGACCACTCCCGCCGCCGGTTCACCGCCGCCACGCAGCGGAAACGCGGCCACGAACAGCAGATACGCCACCGTGAACCCGATCGCCGCCGCACGCCTTCCCCGATCCGCCCGCCAACCGGCGTTCAGCACCGCGACCGGCAACGCCGAACCGGCGAACGAGTGGTAGCCGCACAGCTGGTCGATCGCGAACCCGGCCGTCACCAGCGCGAGCACCGCGATCGGCCACCGGCGGGCTGCCGCGAGCGACAACGACTGCAGCGCGACCGCCGCGACCGCCAGCGCGTCGAACGGCCGCGACGGCAACCCGCCGAACTGCGTCCCGAACGTCTGCAGCGAGGGGAGCAGCGACCCGGCGAAGAACGCCAGTCCGAGCAGGGGGAACCACACCGCGTGCCGAGATGCCGAGACCCGCCGGAGGTTGATCACCCGGCGAGTGTATTCGGGACGAACAGGACGCCGGACCCGATCATGCGGCACCATGGACGGCGGGGCACGAGTCCTGCCCTGCTTCAGGCTGATTCGCGACCGGTTCGATCAGCCTCGGCCTTTGTTGGCTACCCACTCGTCGCGGGTCAACGCGTACTCGACTTCGCCGTGTTCGGTGCCTGGCAACGGATCGTCGAAGTGGACGTGGAACGTGCGGACGTAAGTCAGCCCGGACCGTTCCATCACCCGGCGCGACGGGGTGTTCACCGCCATCGTCTGCGCCCATACCCGCTGCGTGCCGAGTTCACTGAATCCTTTGTGGATCACCGCCCGCGCGCCTTCCGTCGCGTAGCCGCGACCCCAGGCTTTCGCCATCAGCCGGTAGCCGAGTTCCAGCTCTGCCGTGCTGCCGTCCTCCGGTGGATCGAGCGAAATCCAGCCGATGAACTCGCCGGTCTCCCGCTCGATCGCCGCCCACCGTCCGGCCGGTCCGTTGTGGTAATCCCGGAGGATGGCGGGGAGGATCTTGTGCTCGACCTCGGCACGGGGCGTCGGCTCGCCGGTCAGGAACCGCATGACCTGCGGGTCGCTGTCGAGCTGGACCAGGTTCTCGACGTCGTCTTCGGTGAATCGCCGCAACAGCAACCGATCCGTCTCCAGGAACGTCACCGGCCCGCCAATCCGGCCGCCGCCGCGAGCCGGTCGCGCGATTCCAGCAATTGGCTCTTGAGCTTCGGCAAATCAACCCCCAGCAGCTTCCCGTTCCGCTTAACCGCCTTTCCCCCAACGAAGACGCTGTCCACCAACCCTGGATGCGCGGCGGTGACCACTGTGGACACCGGATCGTTGACCGGAAACACCGACAGGTCCTCCGCGTCGATGAGCACCAGATCAGCGTCCTTCCCAACACTGATGCTTCCCGTCCGATCCTCTCGCCCGCAAGTTCGGGCACCGTCCACAGTGGCGAACTCCAGCAGATCTCGCGCGACCAGGCTGCCGTCGAGACCGCGCTGTGCCGCGAACGCCGTACGCATAGCCGAAAACATGTCACCTCCTACTGCCGGGCAGTCGTCAATCGACAACGACGGCCGGATCCCGGCGGCCAGCAGACGCCCGGTTTCCGGCCACCCGAACCCCATTTTGAGCTCGACGTCCGGGCTGACCGTCACCGAACAGCCCACGTCCGCGAGGATCGCCAACTGCTCGTCGGTGAGGCCGTTGCCATGAACGATTGTCGTCCGGTCGTCAAGCAGTTTTCGTTCGCGCATCTCGGGAATCGAGTCGCGAACCGAGCGGTGGATGTGCACGCTCACCCTGAGCCCGAGCTCCCGCGCTAACGCGACGTCGGCGGCCGTAGTGTCCATTGTGGTCAACATCGGCCCACGCAGCCCGAACGCCATTTCGTCGCCGGTCAGCCGGTTCCGCACTCGCGCGGTGTCGGCGGGGTCCAGCGCGCTGTAACAGAAGATCGACCTTCCGGGAGCCTCCTGAAGCGCGTCGATCGCCGCGTCGGCGTTCTCCGGCCGGTCAGAGCAGTGGAACCAGTCGAGCATCGTCGTCACACCCGAATTGAGCGCTTCGAGCCGCCCCAGCAGATTGCCGAGATACACATCCTCCGGCCGGTAGTGCGGCCTCAGCTTCTCGTGCATCGTCTCGCGGTATTCGGCGAACGTCCAGTCCGCACCGATCCCCCGAAACGCCGTCTGCCAGGTGTGCCGATGAGTATCCACGAACCCAGGCAGGACGATCTTGCCCGCCGCGTCCACGACCTCAGCGTCGGCTTGGAGCGCGGTGCCGACCGCCGCGATCTGCCCGTCCTCGATCAGCACGTCGCCACGCGGGAGATCCCCGACCTCCGGATCGAGACTGACCACAGTGCCGTTCCGCAGCAACGTCCGCATGAACCCTCCCCAAAGTTGATGCATCAACTCTAGGGCGGGTCGAGTTGATGAGTCAACTGCCGAGGTACGCTCCCTGCCCATGACGCCCGACGACTGGGAGCTGTGGAACGCCTGGGTGCGCGCCCAACGCCTGCTCACCCGCGAGCTGGACCGCGGACTGCAGCGTGACTGCGGCATCTCGAAGGCCGAGTTCAGCGTCCTCGTGACCCTGTGGCGAACCCCCGGCCACGAGGCGCGCGTCGCCGACTTGGTCGAGGCCCTCGGCTGGGAAAAGAGCCGCCTCTCGCACCAGCTGACGAGGATGGAGTCGCGCGACCTGGTCACCCCGACCCGCAGCGGCCCCAGCGGCCGGCGCACCGGAATCAGCCTCACCGCACACGGCCGTACGGTCATTCAGGAAGCCTTGGTGGTCCACGGCAACAACATCCGCCGCCACTTCCTGGACGAGCTGACCCCCTCACAGGCCGCCGCGATCCGGTCCTGGGCCGAACAGACGATCGAGCGTATCGAGCCAGCCGGCTGACCGGACGCTACCGTGTTCCGAAGATGAGTACAGGTATCCGAAAGGTTGATGCCATGAGCGACGCACCGGGCAAAGCAGCGTCGCCGGCCGCGGACCGGACGCTGACCGTGCTGGAAGCCCTCGTGCGGGCCGAGGAACCGCTGACGCTGACCGCGCTCGCCAAGGCTGCCGGGGTGCCGCTCGCCACCTGCGCTTCTATCGCTTACACGCTGGAGCAGCGGGGGTATGCCGTGCGGCGGGTCGTTGGCCGGAGCCACTTCTGGCGGCCTACGTTGCGTCTCTATGGGCTGGCCATCGAGTTGGTCCGGAAGGTCGATCTGCCGTCCATCGTCCAGGCCGACCTGCGGCGTCTTGCGGAGAGCCTGGGGATGCCTGCGCATGTGGGGATCTTGGAGGATGCTTCGGTCGTTTATGTGGCTAAGGCTTCTACGCCTGGGTTTGTTCAGTTCGATACTTATCGGGGGAAGGTTGCTCCGTTCGACCTGACTGCTCTTGGGCGGGCGATCGCTGCGCATCTGCCGGAGGCTGAGTTGAAGCCGTTGTTGTCCCGTCTTTCGCTCGGGGCTGGGCCGAAAGCTGCTGCGCCGGATGCTGGTCAGTTTCTGGCTTTGCTGGCGAAGGTGCGGGCGGATGGGTATGCGATTGAGAGCGAGGAGGAGCAGGCGGAGATCGCTTGCCTTGCCGCGCCGTTCTTTGACGCTGAGGGTGCTGTCGCAGGGGCCGTTGGGGTGACGGGGTTTGCGCGGCAGTTGGTTGGGGAGAAGCGGAAGGCTGCGGTGCGGGGTGTGGTGCAGGTGGGGCAGGAGGTCTCGCGACGACTGGGGTTTGCGGTGTGAGTATTCACCGGAGGCGAATCTCTGCTGCACGCCGCCAGCAGGGAGGCCGCCAGTTTGCATCAACTGCTGGCGAAGACCTGGTCCATCGCCTGCTTCACGCTCTCTCGGTCCTCCGCGCCGACGTCTAAGTCGATGCTCTGATGGACTGGCAAGCTGAGGATGCCTGCAGCTTCTTCGCTGAGCGTTACCTCCAAAGTGCTTCCGTTAAGCACGAATCCAGTGATGCCGCCGTAGCAAGTCGCGCCGTCTTCAGTCATTAAGCAGTACGTGTCGTGCCCCAGTTCCACATCCTGCTGGGAGAACTCACCGAGCTGCCGCTGGATTAAAAGACTTCTTCCCGAGCCATCCGCTTCCTCGCTGAAGCCGATCGTGAGAATCTTGGATTCCTCATCCAACTGCACGACAGTCGATCTTGCCATCCGCATTCTTGCCTCCGCTGGATCGTCAAAGCCGCCGAACCAGCGGCCGCCCTCCCCGACCAACACGACCAGATGGTCCTGGCCGACTTCCCCGACGGGCACCAACGCAGTCTCCGCACGATCAACGTAACTTTCAACCCACCGCGGGTCGAAATTCCCGAGCAATCGAGCCGCGGACAACTGGAGATCACCCGGGAAGCGACCGGGGGCCCGGCCAGCTTGCCTCAGCAATTTATTCGAAGGTCGCTCGATCATTTCCCTCAAAACACCGAAGAGGGGCTGCCGGAGCGGCAGGGTTCGCGACAGTTGGCCGAGGCTAAACGGAATGCCGGGGCTCGGACAGGACAGGGGGTTTCACGGCGACCGGGGTTGCGTCGCGGATCCTCCGGAGGTTCCCCGCCCGCCATTCCTTTAATCTTGAGTGCCAAATTTTCGCGCCGCTTTTTCCACTCGCCGCTGGAAGCGCTCGTCGGACCTTCTCGTATCAGCCCACGCCGCCGAGTTGTGGACAAGCAGCTTGGCCTCATTGACCGAGATCTCAGCAATCCTCGAAACCACATCGATACAGCCGATCTTAGGACACCCCATGCCGCGCAGTCCGGCTATCAGCTCCTCACGAGAAGCTCCTTGACTCAGCAAACGTCGCGCACCCTCGTCGTACTCATAGAAGTCAATTTCCCTCATTTCAAATACTTCATCATCCGCCATCGCTCACTCCTATCTTCTTCCGCCGCCAATGCGACCGCCCGTGCGCACATCCCAGGTCTCGTCGAACATTCGTCCAGGATTCCCCCCGGTCACCCGAAGACCTTGGATCCGCACCTGATCAAAGCCCGCTTCATGCGCATCGCTGAAGATAGTCTTGAGCCCCCGGTGAACTAATTCCACCCCGCCCCTGTTCCGCAAATCCCGCCCGCCTTTGGAGTAAACCACGAAATCCGACAACTCGAGCGTCTTCACCCCGGACGACTCTACGGCTTCAGCAGTCGCCGTCACCGCTACGTCGCCCACATCAGTGCTGAAGATTCTACGATACTGACCATACGCCAGGCCGGACTCCGATGACTCCAGCCCGCCGGAGCTACCTCCCATCGGCGCTCCGGCAGCGGCCGCCGCTGCCAGGCCGGCGAGCAAAGAATCGGAGACCGACATGCCCTGATGGTTGAACTGGGCCGCTTTCACGATCGCGAAATGATCGTCCTCAAGCGCCTGATAGTATTTGGTACTGCATTGCCCGCTCTTATACAGATCCATACAGGCCGACAGCGCCGCGTACGCACCGCGCCAATAGAGATCCAGCTCGCTTCCCGGTCCTTGCGCGGCGTTCAAACCGGCGAGGATTTGATTCGCCCGGCCAGTCAGCGCCCCTAGATCACTCTCAGACAGCCCCGGCGGCGGTTCGTAGCTGCCCACCTGCCTCTGCTGCCGATAGTCTTCTTGATTTTTCCGCATGGCTGGCGTCTGCGGCTTTTCGACACCGGAAGCGTCGTAGTACTGGTTGCTCTGCTGCAGATACTGGTCGTACTGCTGACAGTCACTGGCGCTTCCGCAGGGTTTGTGGCCGTCAATTTCCACCCGACCAATAGGGTTGCCACCAGTGAAGGCGTACCGGTTGCCAGTCCAAGGATCAGCCGACAGCCCAAGGTCATCGACAGCCCCGTTGTACGAGTCACGCGTCAGGAAGGTGTTGCGACCAGGGCTGTAGTGTCGGAACCCCATGTCGTAGTTACGAGTAACCGGGTCGTAGCGCTTCCCGTTGAACCGATACAGGTTGTAAGCCTGTGCCGAAGGATCCTGCGGCTTGGGCTTGTCAATCCCGGTAAACGACTGCTTGTCGTCACTCCCGTAAGCCGTATAGCCGTAAGTCGCCTTCGTATCGCCCTTATCCGTAGTAAGAGTCTCGACATCCGTATGCGGGTTATACCCGTACTGAGTCGTCTCCTTGCCACCGTCGGCGTTCTGCTTGGTCTGCGACAGCCGCTGCCCGTTAGGGCTGTACTGATAAGACTTGTCCAGCTTCCCGGCAAGCTTCTCGTTCAAGACATTGGAAGACAGACCGAGATAAGCGAAATCAGTGGTCTTGCCGCCCTCGGTCTTGGCGAGCGTCCGGTCCAACGGGTCGTACGCATACGTCGTCGTGACCCGCTCAGTCGCGCTGCCTTCCTTGAGCTTCTGGTACTCCGCGATCCGGTCGAAGCCGTCGTACCGGTATTTCTCCAGCAACGTCCCGCCATCAGTCACGCTGTCGAGGCGGCCGAACGGGTCGTAGGTATGAGTGCTGGTGTTCTTGTCGATCGACGACGTGACCAGCCGGTTGCGGTCGTAGGTGTACTTGGTGGCCTTCCCGTCGATCGTCTGCTCGATGACGTTGTTGTTCGCGTCGTGCAGGTACTTCTCGACGCCGAGGGTGGCACCCGAAGGCTCCGTCTTGGTCGATGAGCGGAGCCGGTCCCGTGGGTCGTAAGCGAACGTGCGGGTGTTGTCCAGATACGCGCCGTGGTTGTCCGCGTTCATTGTGTGTTGCGTGTCGTGCGCGGGGTTGCCGTTGGCGTCGTAGTCGCGGGTGTGTTCGCTGACGATCGTGCCGTCGGGCTTGCGTTCGACCTCGTGCCGCAGTGCGCCGTCCGGGAAGTACTCGGACTGGAGTTGGTTGCCGTTCGCCTTGGTTTCGAGCAGTTTCTGGGCTCGGGGCGTGTAGGTGTAGGTCGTGTTCTGCGGGGTGCCGCCGGTGTCGGTGTTGGTGACCTTCTCGACCAGGTCTCGGACGTCGTACTCGTACACCGAGTGCTGGTCGTCGTGGTCACGGGTCTTCGGGTTGCCGTTGGGGTCGTAGCTGTAGCTGGTGGTCTTGGCTACGGCGCCCTTGAGCTTTTCCTGGACCTGCTGGATCTGGTTCAGCCCGTTGTACGCGATCGCGTAGTTGTCGATCTTGGCATTCGGGCTCGAATCGGTGATGTCGACCAGATTGTTGTTCGGGTCGTAGCGGTAGCCGAACGTTTTCTGCTGGGCCGGACCGGTTTCGCCGCTGCCGTCGCGGACGATCTTCACCGCGTCCGCCGCTACGACGCCGTTGGCCTTGTCCGACAGCGTGACCTTGCGCGGCTGGCCTTCGGTGAGACCGTACGAGCCGAGGCTGACCCACTGGCCGGGTTGCTGGGTCTGGTCAACGGTCTTGGTCGTGGTGGCGCCGTCGTGATCGATGGTGTAGGTGGCGTTGGTGGCGGTGGCGGCCTTGGGATAGCGGACGAAGATCTCGTACGTCCCGGTGCGCGGCGCGTCGAGGTTCCAGGCGACCGTGTCCGTGCCGGTGCCGGGGTTGTGCCGCCGGTAGTCGAACCCTTCGTAGTCGGGGTTCGGGTCGGCTCCGCCGGTGCCCCAGGTGCCGGTGACGATGGCACCGGGGTCGCTGTTGTCGATCACCCGCACGTCCCGGCCGATCGGGACGCCGTCGTCGGAGCGCGACTTCAATTTCCCGTCGGGATAGAACGACCACGCCATGGTGCGGCTCATGGATCCGCCGGCCGCGGTGAGGGTGCGGGCGGTCTGCTTGCCGAGCTGGTCGTAGTCGTAGGTGGTGGTGATGTTCCACGGGTCGACGCTCGAGCGGAGCCAACCGGTGTCGAAGTAGCTGGTGCGGGTGACGTTGCGGAAGTTCTGGCCGCTGGACGGCGGCGCGCTGACTTCGGTGAGCCGGCCGACCTCGTCGTAGGTGTAGGTCGTCTTGTCCGGCGTCTTGACGCGTTCGTCGTTGACGTCGAACGGAGTCTGCTGTTCGATCGGGCGGTTCAGCTTGTCGTAGACGGTGACCGCGGCGAAGTTGTCGGTGTTGCCGGCGATCTCGGTGCCGCGCGGGGAAATGATCTTGGTCTTGTTGCCGACCTCGTCGTACTCGAAGCGGGTCTTGCGGTAGACGGGATTGCCCGACGCGTCCTTCGCGCGCGGCACCCACTGCTCCTCGACCATGGCGCGGGCGTCGAGTTTGAGCACCGAGGTGTTCTGCTCGGCGTCGGTAGCCTCGACGATATTGCCGTCCCGGTCGTACTTCCGGCCCGTGGTGAATCCCGCGGCGTCGGTGACGGTCTTGACGCGGTGGTTCAGGTCGTAGGCGTACTTCGTCGTGTACGCCTTGGGGTCGTGCGTCGCGGTCTTGCGCGGGTCGACCACGGTGGTGAGGTTGCCGACGTTGTCGTAGTCGTACGTGGCCCGGTTGCCGCTGGCGTCGACGGTGGCGATGACCCGGTTGAGCTGGTCGTATTCGCGGGTGGTGGTGAAGTCGCCGGGGTCGGGCGTCAGGGTGCCCTTCGGATCGGTTTGCCGCAGCAGGTTCCCGACGTTGTCGTAGTCGTAAGTGGTGGTCTTGTCGGGATCACCGGCGTCGTCCTTGGGGGCGCTGACCGCGGCGATCTCGTCAGTGGGCCGGTAGGCGGCCGAGGTGACCGCGCCGTTGGCCGCCGTCGTTTTGACGACGTTGTCGTTCGAGTCGTATTGCGCGCCGGGGGTGAAGATGAAGTCGCCCTTGTCGGCGTCCTTGGGCGCCTTGGACGACAGCGGCCTGCCGAAGAGGTCGTAGGTGTACTCGCTGACCTTCTTGCGCGCGTCCATTGTGGACAGCACGTTGCCCGTCGCGTCGAACTTGGTCAGGGTGTCATGGCCGTACGCGTCGGTGATCCGGCGCGGCGAGCCGATGGGGTCGTAATCCCCGAAGGTCGTGGTGTTGTTGTTGGCGTCGGTGACGGTCAGCAGCTGGCCATAGCTGTCGTAGCTGCTCAGGGTGGTGTAGTGGCCGGAAGCGGGATCTCCGCTGCCCTTGGGGTCGGTGACGGCGACCAGGTTTCCGCGGTCGTCGTAGGTGAACAGCCACTTGCGGCCTTCAGGGGTGATCTTCTCGGTCAGGTCGGCGACGCGGCCGCCCAGCCCGGTCCGGTAGTTCAGCGCGGTGGGCGGGGTTTTGTTCGCGTTGGCCTCGGCGTCGGCGATGCTCTTCGGGTAGCCGGTGACCGGGTCGTATTCCCAGGTGGCGACGGCTTTGCCACCGTTCTCGGCCAGGCGGCGGACGTTGTTGTCGGCGTCCCAGGTCAGTTCGGTGGTCTGGTTCTTCGCGTTGGTCAGCTTCGTCGGGCGGCCGTAGCCGTCGATGAGCGTGTCGGACGCGTGGCCGTTGGCGTCGGTCACGATCGAGTCGACCGCCGAACTGTGGTCCGGATCCGGGTAGCGGTAGTCGAAGCCGGTGTCTTTCCCGGCCCGGTTCGTCAGCGTCCGCGTCTTCCATTTGCGGGCCGGATCGTCGTAATAGGACAGTCCGGTGGAATTGCCGCGCGGGTCGGTGACCGAGATCAGCTTCGCGTTTTTGTTCAGCAGCGCGTTGTTGTAGAAGAAGGTGAACGTCTTGTGCTGATCGGTGCCCGCGCCGTCGGTGATCTCCTGCAGCAGGCCGCGGTCGCTGTAGACGAACTCGATGCGGCGTCCGGAGATATCGGTGATCGCCTTGAGCTGGTTGGCGATCTTCCCGTTGGCCAGGTTGACGCCGTGATGCTTCTTGTCGCCGGTGAAGTAGTCGTAGTCCGGGTCGCCGTTCTGGAAATACTCGAAGTTCAGGGTCCGGCGGCCGGTGGCGTCGGTGAGGTATTTCAGGACGCCGGTGTTGTGGTTGTTGACGCACGAGCGTTCATAGGTGAACTGGAGCTCGTTGCCGTTCTTGTCGACGGTGGCGCTCTGGTAGCCGTCGCTGTCGAACACGAGCTGGGTACGGTCCGGCCGTGTCATCACCCACGTGCGGTTCGGGTCGCTGCTCCCAGTGCGCTGCAGATAGAGATGGACGCCGGCGGGCTTGTCGTAGTCCCACAGCCGCGGGTCAGGGCTGTCGTGCTTGTTCAGCGCGAACTGGTGGCTGGTGCCGTCCCCGTCGGTCAGCACGATCTTCGCCGGATACCCCGCCCCGCCCCAGCCGTAGAACTCCAGCGGGGTGCCCAATCTGGCCAGGGTCGAGGCGGAGAGGGACCAGCCGGAGCCGATGTAGGAGTTGGACGTGTCCTGGGCGTTGTAGGTCATCCGCAGGAACGTCGCCAGGCCGCGACTCGGATTGCTCAGCGCGTTGTAGGACCACACCGCGTTGCCCGCGAACTGGTTGACCATCAGCGTCGAGCCGGCTCCGGTGTTGCCGCCGGAGTAGGAGTAGAACTTCTCCAGGCCCAGCTGGTCCGACTTCGGATCGTCGATCGTGATGTTCTGCGCCAGCGACGGGATCTTCGTCGTTTCCGACAGCCACTTCCCGGTCGTCCGGTTCCGCAGGTCCCACTTCAGCACGAACGCTTCGCGTTTGTTGCCGAGGTCGAACGGGGTCGCTGTCTTCACCTTCGCGTCGACCGCGAGCACGCCGTCGGGCGCGAGGTCCTTGGGCAGCGGCGTCTCGACCCGGTTGCCGGGGCCGGTCACGTCGGTGCCGTCGGGCAGTTCCCAGTGGTAGGACAGCGCGTAATCGGCTGCGGGCCAGGCCGCGCCGGTGGTGTTGGTGAGGGTGACCGGGACGGTGTACTCGTCGCCGGGGATCATCCGGTCCGGGGTGGTCGGCGCGTAGTAGGTGTTTTCCGCGGTCTGTTCGGTGTAGACCACGGTCAGTTTCGGGCGCAGGCGCGGCTCGGCGGCCTCGCTGCTGAGGAAAAGGGTGCGCTCCTGCGGGTTCGCCTCGTCGGCGAGCTTCACCAGCGCGCCGTGGTTGCTCGCCGGATCGTTGACCCACCGCTGTGCCAGACCGGTCACGCCGAGGACGCGCAGGGCCGGGTCATTGGTGACCCCGGTGGTGGTCCCGGCGACGGCCGGGTCGAAGTCGCCGCCGGGAGTCGACCAGGCGCGACCGGCGCTCGCCTTGTTCCAGGTGGCGCTGCCCTGGTCGAAATCCTTCGTGAGCCCGTGTGCTTCATAGCTGCCGGTGCCCACCGGCGTGCCGCCGACGTAGGTGAAGCCCCAGAGGCTGAGCTCCGCGTTCTGCACCCGCGCGCCGGACGGGATCCCGCCCAGATCCGGGAATTTCACCACGCCGCGGGTCGCGCCGAAGGTGCCGGAGTTGTTGCCGACCGACAGCCACGGCTCGCCGGTCAGCTTGTCGTGCGGCTGGTCGGGTTGCTTGCTGGCCAGGGTGGTGTCGGCGGCGTTGCCCTGGAGGACTTTGACGACCTGGCCCGCTTTGGGCAGCCGCACCAGCTGCGTCGCGGACGGGATCAGCTGGCCGTCGCGTGTTTTGGCCGCGACGACGTAGTAGAAGGCGTTGCCGAACGGCTGTGGATCGTCGGCCTTGGTCGGCTGCGCGGTGGTGTCGGCGTAGCTGGCGGTGCCGGGGCGCAGCGGGGCGACCAGCGTCGCCGCCGTCGGGGTGAACTGCTGGAATACCGAACGGTGGACCTGGTACTCGACCAGGTCGTTCCCGGGATAGGCGGACCAGGTCAGGTTCGCGCCGGTAGCGCGGATCGTCGTCGGAGCGTCGAGCGCGGGACCGGGCTTTCCGTAGGTGAGCAGCAGTCGCGGGGTCTGCTCGGTCGCGCCGTTGTAGGCATACTCGGCGGCCTCATAGCGCGGACCGCCCATGCCCCGGGTCTCGTCTGCGGCTTTGAGCAGGAAACCGTGGTTGGGCTGGGTGCCGTCCAGCCAGCTTTGGACGGTCGAACGCACGCTGAAGCTGTGCCACACATTGGCCTTGTCGGCCTTCTTGACCTGAGTGCCGGGTTTGGTCAGGCGTACGGCGTCGGCCACGACCTCCTTGCCCGGCACCCCGCCGAGCACGACCTTGTGCCCGGTGCCTGCTTTGAACGGCCAGGCGCCCAGCGATTTCCACCCGCCGGGGGCCGAGGCGGTCTGGTCCACCGGCACGGTCTGCTGCCCGCCGTTGTAGAACACGGTGTACGGCGCGCCGGACGCCCGGTTCGCTCCGGGCACGTAATGCACCTCGACCTGGTAGTCGCCGTCCTCGGTGAGACGGGGAACCCAGGTGTAGTCGCCTCCTCGGGAAGCGACTCGGTAGCTGTGGCCCACCGCCTGTTCGGCGTCGCCGGTATCGACCGTGCGCCACTCGCCGTTCGCGGCGGTGCGGCCGGGTTCGCCGTCGTCGACGCTGTCCTGGTTCTGGCCCACCTCCGCGAAAGCGGCCGCGGCGGAGTTCCAGGTAGCGGTGCTCGCCGTCCACGGCTGGGTCGCCCGGTGCGCTTCCACGGTGACGTCGTTGGCGCCAGTCGTGTGGTCCTGGTCGTAGTACACCTGCAGCTGTGCCGAATCCAGCCGCGTGCCTGCCGGAATGTTCGCGAGGTCGAACTTCAGCAAGCTGCGCGCGGCACCGGAGTTCGTCGCGCCGACCGAGAGCCGCCAGCTGCCGTCGTGGTTGGCGTCCGGCTCGTCGGAGGTCACCATCGTGTCCTGCGCCTGGGTGGCGGTGGGCTGGATCTTGATGGTCGGGTCGATCACCACCGGGTACACGCGTTCCTTGGCACGCAGCCATTCCTGGTCCGCGGTCACCGTGATCGTGAACCGGTTGCCCTCGGCGCGAACCGTCTGGGCGACCTTGCCGCTCCACGACTTCCCGTACGGAGAGGCCGCGTCGTCGCGACCGTCCAGCATGAACGGCTTGGCCATGACGAACAGCGGCCCGCCGTCGCGGTCCCCGCCCGCGCGGAAGAAGGCGATCGAACCGTCCTTTTGCTGCTCGGCCTCGACACCGGCCAGGTCCATCGTGAAGCTGTAGGTCGGTGCCTGAGCCGGAGGTTTGGCCAGCACGAGCTTTTCTTTCAACGCGTCCGGAGTCACCTGGTAGACCACATCGGTGCCGGGGAATGCGCCCGGATAGGTGATCGCAGCGCCCTCGACGCGCGGTTCCAGTGAACGTGATTCACCGGCGATACCGAGCCGGATTTCCCGTTCACCTTGCTTGAAACCGACGAGATGATCCGTTTTTTCCCCGAAAGAACTGTGGAAAGTGTTGTGTTCGTTGCGGTAAGCGAAGCCCTGCGGCGCGGACGTTTTCTCGATCCGGGTGTCGATGTCCTGCCAGTGCCCGGCAGCGTCGCGATAGTGCAGCGGCGTCTGCGACACCTGGAGCTGCGTCCGACCGTCCGACAAGGGAAACGCTTTGGTCGTGAGCGTCCGCTGATCGACCTTTTCGGCCAGCCGCTTCGCCTCGGGCACCGCCTGTCCGACCGGCGCTGATTCGTGGCGGGGCAACGCATCCGCCGGTCCAGGCGGCGACGGGGGGACGCTGCGATGAGAGTGCACCGGCGGGCCCGCGGCCGGACGCGGCGGTAGCGCGGCAGCCACCGGACCGGCGCCGAAAACGGTGCCAGCCGTTACGATAATCGTAAGCGCGCAGCACAACAAAGCGCGTTTGGTCGGCATCTCTGGGTTCCCCCTGCACAATCGCGCCCGAGTCCGCTTGATATGCGGCTGACCGGCGACAACGCCAGCCATCCCCTCTGGGCGGCGAACACCGCAATCGACGGTACAACCGGGTGATCACGTCCTCAATAGGCCGGATGGTCCAGCTTGGACAATCGCGGCGGGATAGACCGATCGAGCGGTATTCGCTACATTCGAGCCACTCAGTCATGCAATCGCATGGTCCACGGAGGGGGAGGCCGGGATGAGCACTATTCCGCGCGCGAAAATAATGTTTCTCACCGCGGCGGCGGCCGCGGCGCTGCTCGCCGTCGCGCCCAGTGCGGAGGCGAGTCCGGACGCGAGTTCGCTGGGGCTGCCCGCCTACTCCGATCTGGTCGTCGACGAGGCGAACCACCACGTGTTCGTGAGCGGCGGCAAGACGAGCAACGGCGTCGTCGTCACCGACTTCGGCGGCCGGGTGCGCAAGACCGTCGACGGACAGTTCGGCGCGTCCGGTCTCGTACTCTCCGCCGACGGCCGCACGTTGTACGTCGCGCTCGCGTCCGGCGACGCGATCTCCGCGATCGACACCACCACGCTCGCCGAAACCGCCCGCTACCCCACCGGCGCCCAGACCTGTCCGGCGCATCTCGCGCGCACCGGCAGCGTCGTGTGGTTCGGTTACGGCTGCGAGGAATCCTGGAACGGCGGCATCGGCAAGCTCGACACCGCCGCCACCCCGCCCGCCGCCACCCTCGACTTGCAGGGCGCGAACGTCCGATTCCACCACGCGCCGCTGGTCGCATCCCAGACCGGGGACGCCGGACCGCTCGTCGCGGGGCAGGCGGAGCTCAGCCAATCGTCGGTCTACGTCTATGCCGTCGCTGCGGGCAAACTCGAGTCCCGCGCGTCCGGTGCGGTCGTCGGCAGCGACCTGACCGACCTCACGCTCTCTCCTGACGGCGCCACCATCTACACCGCCTCGGGCTCCCGCGACGCAGTCGAGGCCTTCAACAGCAAGGACCTCACGCGCGCCGGCGCGTATCGCACCGGGCAGTATCCGAATTCCGTCGCTGCTTCGGCGGACGGCAAGTACCTCGCGGGCGGCGTCCGCAACCCGCGCGATGACGTCTACGTCTACAAGGTGGGCGGCAGCGCGCCAGTAGCCACGGTGGATGCGACCAGCGACGGCGTCCTCGCGCCGCGAGGGCTGGCGTGGGCCGCGGACGGCGAGCGGTTGTTCGCCATCACCCGTCCTGCCAACGGGCCGGAGCCCGCGTTGCGGGTGCTCAAGGATCCGGCTGACCGGTAAGCCTTCTCCGCACGTCCACGGCCCGGCCGCAGCTCCAGCTGTGGTCGGGCCGCTTCTTGCCGTCCGGTCAACGGCATTGCTTCTCCTCCCCCGATCGACTATCTTCCTAAATCAGGAAGACTTCTACGAAATACCGGAAGATAAGCCAACCGGAGTATCGGGGAGACGTCGTGGGCGCACTGTTGCGCTGGGCGGAGGCCGACCGCGCCACGGTGCGGGGCGTGCTTTCCGAGGCGCTCGTCTTGGTGTCCATCGGCGCGACCGAGCAGCATGGGCCGCATTTGCCTACTGGGACGGACGCCTTTCTCGCGGCCGCGGTGTGCGAGCGCGCGGCTGAGATCGCGGCACCGCAGGCCGAGCGGGCATTGTTGCTTGCGCCGCCTATTCCGTACGGGGCTTCTGATCATCACCTTCCCTTCAACGGCACGCTTTCCCTGTCGGCGCAGACCTTGTTGCATGTGCTTGACGATCTGGCGCGGTCGATCGCGGTTCAGGGCGGGAAGCGGATGGTTGTGGTCAATGGGCACGGGGGCAACGTTGGGGTTTGCCACGCGTTCGCTGGTGCCGCGTCGACTCGGCATGGGCTTGCGGTGGCGCATACCGATTATTGGCGGGCACTCGAGGCTGAGGACATCGTTCCTGGGCATGCTGGCGAGTTCGAGACGTCGATGATGCTGGCGGTCCGCGGGGAGCTGGTTCAGGAGCGGGCGAACCGGGAGAAGCCTCAGCAGAACCGAGTGTCTGATGTGGACATCCATTCTGGACAGGTTTGGCGGGAGATTGACGGGTATACCGACCAACCCGCGTTAGCCACGGAGAGTCAGGGCCACCGGTGGTTCGAGAGGATCACCAACGGGCTCGCGGACCGGTTCGTGGCGCTGGCGAAGGTGTTGTGAAGCCGATGATCGTGGACGTCCACACTCACACTCCGACCCACCGGGCCGCGGTGCCGGAGGACGAGTTGCGCGTTTACGAGGGGTGGCGTACCGACCGGGCCGTGGTCACCACTAATTCCTGGGACGACTACGACAAAGCCACTGCGGCGGCTGATCTGTCCATTGTGTTCAACATCGCGGCCGAGAAGCCCGAAGAAGCCACGGGGTTGCCGTATCGGCCAGAGGACACCAATACCGCCACGGCGGCGTTCGCGGCGGACGATCCCGAGCGGCGGATCGGGTTCATGTCGGTGAATCCGACCGCACCCGACGTCTTCGACGAGGCTGACCGGTGTCGTGAGCTGGGACTGGTCGGGGTGAAGCTCGGGCCGAACTATCAGAATTTCGATCCGCTGTCGCAGCCTGCGTTGGATTTTTACGGTTACTGCGAGCGGAACAGGTTGCCGATCTTGTTTCATCAGGGGGCCTCGCCGATTCGGCAGGCACCGCTCCGGTATACGTACCCGCTGGTCACGGACGAGGTTGCGTTGCAGTTCCCGGAGCTCCGGATTGTCATGGCGCACATGGGACATCCGTGGGGGCGCGAGACTGTGGTGACCATCCGCAAGCATCCGCACGTCTACGCCGACGTCTCCTCGATTTACCTCCGGCCTTGGGTTTGCTACGAATCGCTGCTCGCGGCGCAGGAGTGGGGTGTGCCGCACAAGCTGCTGCTGGGGTCGGATTTTCCGATCGCCACTACCGCGGAGGCGATGGCGGGCATACGGCGGGTCAATGACATCGTCGAGGGCACGGCGTTGCCCAAGATTTCCGCGGAGCTGATCGAGGGAGTCATTCACGCGGACGCGGTTGCTGCGCTTGGCCTCGAGAGGAACCCGTGATGACGCCGATCCGGGGAGTCTCTCCCGTGCTCGAAGTGCCTTTCACTGACGACGGCGAGATCGATGTTTCCGGCTTTCGGCGGGTGGTCCGGCACGTGCTCGGGACCGGAGTCGGCAGCGTGATGTTTCCGGGGTTCGCGTCGGAGTTCTACAAGTTGGCGGAAGACGAGAGGCAGACGCTCACTCAGGTGCTGCTGGCGGAAACCGCGCTGCAGCCGGATGTCTCGGCGATCGTCGCGGTTCAGGATCATGCGACGCGGCTTGCGGTGAAGCGGGCTGTCGAAGCGGTGGACGCGGGCGCTGACTTGATCAATCTGTTGCCGCCGCATTATCTGCAACCGTCCAGGAAAGCGCTGGTCAAGCATATTCGGGAGGTGCTTGACGCGGTGGATCCGACTCCGGTGGTGGTGCAATACGCACCCGCGGAGACCGGCACCCGGCTCGATGCGGACATGCTTCGCAAGATCGCGGCCAAGCACGCCAATCTGCGGCTGGTCAAGGTCGAGTCCAGCCCGCCGGGGCCGTTGATCGCCGAGTTGGCTGCTGGGGATCCGCCCATTCCGGCTGTCGAGGGGTACGCGGGGGTGCAGTTGCCCGACGCGATCCGGCGGGGTGCGGTCGGGACGCAGCCTGGGTGTTCGTTCACCGAGATTTACGTGGAGATCTGGCGGCGGTTCGAGAACGGGGACGACGCGGGCGGGGACGAGTTGCATCGCAGGCTGCTCCCCTATATCTCTTACTGGATGCTCGACACTGAGCGGATTATCGCGACGGAGAAGCTGATTTCGGTACGCCGCGGGCTGTTCGCCAGCCCGTACTGCCGCGCGCCCGCGCACCGGCTCGACGCCGAGGACATCCGGATGATCGACCGGTTTCTCGCGGAGTTCCGTGAGTTCCTGTGAATACGGTCGAAGACATCGAGGTCGTCGCGATCAGCCCGGTCGTGCGGCCGGAACTCGTCGTGGCCGGGGCTCGCGGGACGCATGATCATTCCGACTTCTTGCTGGTCCGGGTGACCACTTCGGACGGTGCGACCGGGATAGGCGAGGTCAGCGCGACGCTTCAGTGGAGCGGCGAAGACGCTGGTACCGCGGAGTATCTCATCAGAAAGGCCCTTGCTCCGGCGATCCTCGGCCAGCCGCTCGTCCCGGTCGCAGGCCTTGAGCGGCGCATGGACCACGCGGCGACCGGTGCGCCGTTCACCAAAGCGGGGATCTCGACAGCGTTGTGGGACGCGTACGCACGCACGCTCAACGTCCCGCTCGCAACCGCCCTCGGTGGTCCATTAAGGACCGAAGTGCCGGTGAAGTGCTCGCTCAGCGGCAGCGGCAAGAGACTCTACGAGGTCTACCAGGCAGCGTACGAAGCGGGTTTTCGCAGCTATAAACTGAAGATCGGCTTCGATCCTGAAGAGGATGCCTCCAGGCTCGCAGAGGCCCGCGCGCTCGTCGGGGCGGACACGTTCCTCGGTCTCGACGCGAACGGAGGCTACCGACCTGCGGCCGCAGCGAGGGCGATTGAGTTGATGCGCGACCAAGACCCAGCGTTTCTCGAACAGCCAGTGGCACCCGGGGATCTCACCGGGATGCGAAACCTACGCGGGCGCGGTCTGTCCATTGTGGCGGATGAAAGCGTCTTCGGTACTGACGATCTCGTGTCCGTGATCCGAGCCGAAGCAGCAGACGCGGTCAGCCTGTACATCGGCAAAGCGGGTGGACCGGGCCGAGTGGTGTCGATGGCGCACCTCGCGAACGCGTTCGGGATGGACGTCGTGCTCGGGTCCAATGGGGAGCTGGGCATCGGCGCGGCGGCCCAGCTGCACGCCGCCTGTGCCGCACCGGGGCTGTCGACCCGGATTCCCTCCGACATCATCGGCGCGCACTACTACGAGCGCGACATCCTCAAGACCCCGTTGAACAGCGACGGCCACAAAGTCCGGCTCGGCGGCGCGCCAGGCCTGGGCGTCGAGGTAGCCGACGACATCGCCGCAGGGTTCAGGAGCGTCCGATGAACCGGTCGAGCACGTTCGCGGTCACCGCCGAGACGCCGTCGTCCACCAGCACCGACGACGACCAGGCGATCGAGCCGACCGAGAACACCTCGCCGCCGCTGGCCGTGGTGTAGCAAGCGATCTCGCCGCCGCCGTCGCCGGGGTTGAGGCCGCGCGCGAGTACGTGAGTCCCTTGTGGACTGTGGAGACCAGTCTTGTCGGTTTCGTGGCCGGAAGCACCGCCGGGGCATCGTTCATGGAGGCTCCGCACGCCGAACCAGTCCCCTTTGTCCAATCCGGTGCCGCGGAATGCCCAGTGACCGGGGTCGATCACCTCGTACGGCGCGCCGGTCATCGCGCCCGCGCTGGTGAAGACCACGCCGAACAGCTCCGAAGTCGGCCGGAACGTCCGGTGCATCCGGCTTTCATACGGGCCGGCCTCGATGGCCTGGGTACGGAATTGCAGCGCGTCAGCGGTGAACGCCACCTCGCAGTCGGCGACGTTGCCGCCGAAGTTGGCCAGCTTTCCGCCGCGGTCGTGCACCCAGGAGTGGACCGTGGAGTACATCTCGCGGGACCAATATTCCGGATGCGTGCTCAGGACCAGCGCACGGTAGCTGTCCAGCGGCAGGGTGCCGTCGTGCAGGTGTGCGTCGGAATAGAGATCGTATTCGTAGCCGTTGCGTTCCAGCCAGCTGAGCAGCCGCCATTCCGCAGCTGCCAGGTGACACGGCTGCCTGCCGCGGATCGGGTCCTCTGGCTGATCGTCTGCACTGAGCTGGTTCAGTGGTTCCGGGCGTTCGAAGGACAGCGGCGGGTACGCGTCGTCGGGCAGTGCGTGTTCGCTGAAGCTCGATTCGAGGTAGCGGGGCATTTCCAAGCGGGGCACCAAAACTGGCGCGGACGGCAATCCGGAAGCGTTGATGTAGTTGCTGCGGCCGCCGAAATTGTTGTAGGCGTTCCAGGTGTTCGTGGAGGCGACTACGGCGATCGGCGCGGTCGGCTGGCGCGGCGCGACCACCCAGGGGAACGAGAATCGGGCTCCGGATTCGCCTTCGACGTGGAAGTAGTACAGACCACTGCGATCCGGGGCCGTGACGTACTGGCGGTGCGACGGATCGACGTAGCCATTTTCGTTGAATCGCACGCCGGTTTGCGTGTAGTCGCCGTCGGGCGTCACCTGCACCGTGGCGCGCGGCGCGTGTTCGTCGAACCAGCCGATCAGCGCCGTCTCCTCGGCCGCCGCGCCGTGTCGCCACAGGCTCAGCCGGTACGGCTCAGGGCTGTGGATCCGGAACTCGCCCTCGTCGCCGCTGCGGGCCCATTTCGGCCAGATGTAGCCGAAAATCTGGTCGGACAACAACCGGAACTGGTGCGGTTCGCCGGGGCCGAGCGCGACGTCGACGTGTTTGGCTCCGTAGCCGTCTTTGGCGAGGGTGACGCGGTAGTCGCCGGGCGGGACGTCAGCGTGGATCGCGCCGGTCGCGGTGGAGCGAGCGGTCCAGTGCGACCGGCCGTCGCCGATCTCGACGAGCACGTCCGGCAGGGCGAGATAGCGTTCGTCGCTGACATATCCCAGCAAGGTCATACCGTCGCGGCTTTCGGTTCAGTGAGAGGTTCCGGCAACGGTTGTCCGGCGCGTTCGGGCAGCATCAGCATCGCGACCGCGCTGAGCACACAGCCGGCGATCACGTAGATGCCGACGCCCCACACCGCGCCGGTCGCGCCGACCAGCCACGCGCTGAGGTACGGCGCGAATCCGCCGCCGAGCACCGCGGTGAGCTGATATCCCAGGTTGACGCCGGTGACGCGCGAGCGGGTGTCGAACAGTTCGGACAGAATCGTCTGGGACAGCGCGGACATCGCCATCACGAACACCGAGAAGCCCAGCACCATCGCGACCGCCACGAGCACCGGGTTTTTCGTCTCGAACAGCCAGAACACCGGGAAGATCACCACAGCGAGCCCGACGCAGCCGCCGAGGAACACCGGTTTCCGGCCGATCCGGTCCGATAAGGCGCCCCAGGTCGGCGCGAGAATGATCTGTGCACCGGCGGCGACCATTGTCGCGGTGAGCGCCACCGACGCGGGCATGCCGAGATCTTTTTTGACGTACGACGCGCCATACGTGGTGATCACGTAGCCGCCGATGCTGTTGGCGAAACCGAACAGAACGCCGTAGATCAAATTGCGCGGACGACGCAGTACGGAGACCAACGGAATGCGCTCGCCGGAAGCTTTCTCGCGAGCGCGTTCGAACTCCGGCGTTTCGCCCACGCGCAGCCGGATGACCAAGCCCGCGACCAGCAGCACGAAGCTCAGCAGGAAGGGGATCCGCCAGCCCCAGGCCAGGAAATCCCGGTCGGGCAGCATCGCGAACAACGCCATCAAGCCGGAGGAAATGAGCAGCGCGACGCCCGCCCCGGAAAGGAGCAACGCGCCGTAGAGACCGCGTTTGCGCGGCGGGGCGTGCTCGACGGCCAGCGAGATCGCGCCGCCCATTTCGCCGCCGGTCGAAAACCCCTGCAGCAACCGCAGGATAACGAGCAGAATCGGGGCCGCGACGCCGATCTGGCGGTATCCGGGCAGCGCGCCGATGAGAATCGTGGCGATGCCCATCAGCACGATGGTGAGGATCAGGGCTTTCTTGCGGCCGAACCGGTCCGCGATGTGGCCGATCACGACGCCGCCGACCGGGCGCAGCACGAACCCGACGGCGAAGGTGGCGAACGACGACAGCTGTCCGGTGAGCGGGTCCGCGGACGGGAAGAACACGGCCGGGAACACGACGGCGGCGGCTAGGCCGAACAGGTAATAGTCGTAGTACTCAAGCAACGTACCGATGCTGGAAGCCAGCACCGCGGACCGGCGCGCCGAACGAGGCGGGGCCGAGCCGGGGCTGTCCGAGTGAGAGCTGTCCGCGCTCATGACGCCCGCACCTCCTGATCCGATGGTGGACCAAGGCCGGTCGACCTCGACCCGACAACCCCCCGAATCACTTATTTCCGAGATACCGTAGATACGTCTTCTATTTCGGAAAGATTAGTCTATGCTGGCGCCGTCGGACAAGGGGAATCTCGGGCGGGTGCCGGCGGTTTCCGCAGCACGGGCCGCCGAGCCGGGGAGGGGTCGACCATGACGTTGAGCCGTCGTCGTCTTTTGCAGTTGTCCGCGGCCGCGGCGGGCACAGCCGTGGTCGGGACCGGAACCGCTGCCGAGGCCGCAGGGAAAGAGCCGGACTGGGCCGCGTTGCGCAGGCGGCTGCACGGCGCGCTGCTGCAGCGAAATCACGCTGGCTACGAGGAAATCCGCCCGCCGTTCAACATCCTCTACGACGACCGCTACCCGCCGGCGATCGCCCGCTGCGTGGACGCCGACGACGTCCGGAGGTGCCTGGAGTTCGCCGCGGAAAACAAAATCACCTTCGCGGCCCGCAGCGGCGGCCACAGTTATGTCGCATATTCCACTCCGGGCGACGGATTGGTCGCGGACCTCAAGCTGATGAACCGCGTGGAGGTCCGCCGGAACGGCACCGCGGTCGTCGGTCCCGGCACGCGGTTGATCGACGTCTACCACGCACTCGCCGCCGAAGGCCGCGCATTGCCGGGCGGCACGTGCGGCTCGGTCGGCATCGCCGGGCTCGCGCTCGGCGGCGGAATCGGCGTGCTGATGCGGAAATACGGACTGACCTGCGACCACCTGGCCGGCGCGAAAGTGGTGACGCCGCGCGATCTGCGGGTGCGTTCGGTCGACCCGGGTTCGGACCTCGGCTGGGCGCTCACCGGCGGAGGCGGCGGGAACTTCGGCGTCACCACGGAATTCACCTTCCGCACGGTGCCCGCGCCGCCGCGGGTCACGGTGTTCGTGGTGAACTTTCCCGAGGGTTCCGGCACTGACGTTTACGGTGCTTGGCAGGACTGGATCACCTCCGCGCCAAGGGAATTCTGGTCGAACATCTCGGTGCTCGGCGGTCCGAATCCGGCCGCGGGCGTGCCCGGCTGCCTCCTCGGCGGCGAGCACCAGGCGCGCGAGCTCATCGCCGACCTGGAACGCCGGGCCGGGGCCAAGGGCACGGTCAGCGGATTCCAGGAGACGGATTATCTCGGTGCGATGGATTTCTGGTCCGGAAGCCTGGGCCGTCGTCGATTCATGGCCGCTTCCCGGGTTCTGGCGCGAAAAGCGGATCCGGCACAGCTGAGCGCGCTCGTCACCGGCGAGACCAAGATCGCGCTGGAAGTGAACCCGCTCGACGCGGCGGTCTCCGACGTCCGCCCCACCGACACCGCGTTCGCCCACCGCGGCGTTTTCGGCGACGTGCAGGTTTATCTCAGCGCCGACCCGGACGTCGACCGGGAAACCGCGAAGCACGAAGTGAACGACGTCCAAGCGCGGCTGGCGAAATTCGCCACCGGCGGCGCGTACGTCAACTACATCAACGACGACCAGAAGGATTGGGCCACCGCGTACTACGGGGTGAATCTCGGGACGCTCCGGGCGGTAGCGGCGAAGTACGACCCGAGTGGGGTGCTCGCGTTCGAGCAGGGTCTCTCGCCGCGCCCGGTGTGAAAGCCGGTCTGCGGCCGGCGCAGGACTCCGGCCGCAGACCGGCGGGCCAGGCTTCTCCGGCCGCGATGTCAGGGACTCATCAATAAGCTGCGCAGCCCGCGCCCGCTGAACGTCCACAAAGGACGCCAACGGTGCCGAGATGCCCGCTTTATCACTATGTGCCCGGGTCTTGAGCTCCGTGAGGGGAACCCTGGGGACTCTGAGCCCCAATGCCAGGAACTTAAGGCTGTGATGCGGACGCGCTTCCGGCGTGCCTCCCCAGCTCAGCTGACTCGATCCGGTTGAGCGCACAACGCTGTGGGACCCGGACCCGGACCCGGGAGCGAAAGCCGGTAGTGGTCCGTGAGGGGGCCCTTGAGGGAATCTGATTCCCTCAAGGGCCCCCTCACGGACTTCAAGAACTGGCCATATGATATCAAATCGGGCATTCCGGTACTGTTTATGTCCTTTGTGGACGGTCGGCGGGCCGGGGTCGCGCGGCTTCGGTTCCTGGCATTGACTCTGCGCCCCTCAGGGTTCCCCTCACGGACGCCTGGCCCCGCCCAGATCCTTCGCGACCTGGGCAAACTGCACCCGCAGCGCCGCCTTCCCCGGCATTGCCCTTCACGGACCGGCCGAGGGCTGCTAGGCGGCGACCTGCAGGATCCAGGTGACCCCGAAGCGGTCCCGGAGCATGCCGAACGCCGGGGCCCACTGCGACGGGCCGAACGGCTCGATCACCGTCGCGTCCTCGGACAGCTTCTTCCAGAACTCGCCGACCTCGTCGACGGAATCGCCGCCGACGGACAGGAAGAACTTCTCCGTGGTGACGGTCATCCCGTTCTCGCGGGTGGTCTCGCCGACCGGCGCGGCGGCCGCGACGCCGGGGACGTCGTAGGCCATCACCTGGAACCCGTTCTCGCCGACGACCTGTCCGAAGACGACGTGGTCCGCGCCAGGCGCCTCCTTCGGCATGCCGAAGTCGCCGTAGGTGGCGATCCGGATCTCCCCGCCGAAGACCGACCGGTAGAACTCGAGCGCCTCCCTGGCCTCGCCCCGGAAGTTCAAGTGGGCGACGGCGTGCACTGCCATGATTTCGACTCCTCGATTCCCGCGCCGGACTCGTTCCCGCGCTGGAATCGAGACTCGCAGCAGTAGCGGTCAGCCAGTGGCCGCTACTTCCGGCATGATCGAAACCATGCGAAAAGTGACCGACGACGAGCGACGAGACCGCATCGGACTGCGGCACGCACTGGCGACCGCCGCGCCCGGGGTGGAGGACGCCGTCCGCGCGGTCACGTGCTTGCACGCGACCGAGGCCAGCAGCATCTATCTTTCCGCGTACGCCCGTTCCCGCGCCGTCCGGGCGTCCATTTCGGACGCATTGTTCGGCCGACGCACTGTGGTGCGGCAACTGGCGATGCGCCGGACGGTATTCGCGTTTCCGGTCGATTTGTTCGCTGCGGCAAGGGGAAGCGCGTCGGCTCGGGTCGCTCGGCAGATGACCGCGCGGCTGGCCAAGGACGCCGAGCTCGCCGGGATCGACGACGGTCCGGCATGGGTCGCTGACCGATGTTCCGAGGCGCTGGCGGCGATCCGCGACGAGTCCGGCACCACCGCGCAGCTACGCGCCCGCATTCCCGAGCTGAGCACGCGGATCGCCGCCGAAGGACGGCCCACCGTCCTTGCCCCCGTGGGGTCCCGCGTCCTCTCCGTGCTCGCGGCCGGCGGTTCGGTGCTACGAGGGGAGAACGCCGGTCGCTGGCAGACGTCGCGTCCAGTGTGGACAGCAGTTGAGCAGTGGCTCGGCGAGGATCCGGGCGTCCTGGAGGAACGGGCGGGCTACCGGGAGCTGGTGCGGCGGTGGCTGTGGTCGTTCGGGCCGGGGACCGAGGACGACCTGGTGTGGTGGCTCGGCGCGACGAAAACCGCGGTCCGCCGCGCGCTGGACGACGTCGGCGCGACGCCCGCCCTGCTGGAGGACGGCACCCCGGCGTGGCTGCATCCCGACGACCAGGAGGAGGTCCGCCTCGACGGGGACTGGGCGGCGCTCCTCCCGACCCTCGACCCGACCACCATGGGCTGGCGCCGCCGCGACTTCTACCTCGGCGACCACGGCCCGCACCTCTTCGACGGCGCGGGCAATGCCGGTCCGACGGCGTGGTGGAACGGGCGGATCGTCGGGACCTGGACGCAGCAGGCGGACGGGACGGTAGAGGTCGTGGCGATCGATCCGTTGCCGCGGGCCGCGGTGCGGGCGTTGGACCAGGAGGCCGCGAAGCTCACCGCCTGGTTCGACGGTGAGCGGGTCGCGACCGGTTACGTGTCGCCGCTGATTCAGGGCCGGGTCAGTCGCGGCGCCGGAGCTTCGGGTCGGTAAGCGAAGGCGGGACATACGACACGTCGATCGGCCCCACATCGGTGCCCGGCGCGACGATCTCGTCGATCCGGTCCAGGACATCGTCGTCCAGCCGGATGTCGGCACCGGCCAGCAGGTCGTCCAGCTGCGGCAACGTCCGGGGCCCGATGATCGCGGACGTCACGGCCGGATGGTTGACCGCGAACGCCAGCGCCAGGTGCGTCAGCGAAAGCCCAGCTTCCTCGGCCACCTGCGCGAGGTGCTCGACGGCCGCGTGTTTGCGCTCGTCGCTCATGTGCCGCGGCACGAACCGCAACTGTGCTTCCCTCAGTTGCTCACCGCCGGGCCGGTAACGGCCGGTCAGCAGGCCCATCGCGAGCGGGCTCCACACCAGGACCCCCATGCCGTACCGATCGCACACCGGCAGGATTTCGCTCTCGATTCCCCGGTTGAGCAGCGAGTACGTCGGCTGCTCGGTCCGCAGCCGGGCCAGCCCCGCACGCTGCGACACCCACTGGGCTTCGACGATCTCGGACGCTGGGAAGTTCGAGGACCCGACGGCGCGCACCTTCCCGCTGCGCATCAGGTCGGTCAACGCGGAGAGGGTTTCCTCCAGGTCGGTGTCGGGATCGGGGTGATGGAGCTGGTAGAGGTCGATGTGGTCACTCCGCAAGCGCCGCAACGACTGTTCGACCTCCGCGACGATCCAGCGCCGGGAGCTCCCACCGCGACCCGGGCCCATCGAGCCGTTGACCTTCGTGGCCACCACGACGTCGTCCCGGCGCCCCTTCAATGCCGCGCCGAGGATCTCCTCGGACTCCCCGCCGGGTCCGTAAACGTCAGCGGTGTCAACGAAGTTGATCCCCGCGTCGAGCGCCCGGTGCACCATCCGGACGCACTCGCCGTGGTCGGGATTGCCGATCTTCCCGAACTTCATCGTGCCAAGGCAATAGGCGCTGACCTTGATTCCGGTCCGCCCCAAAAGCCGCATCTGCATGTGCCGGTTTCCTTTCCTGAGCAACGCCACGCTCGCAGAGGAAGCGGCCATCCAGTGACCGCTACCGCGCACAATCTGCGAAAGTGATCAGGTGACCGACGTCGTGCTGCCGCCCCGGCTTCAACGCGGAGACCGGGTACGGCTCGTCTCCCCGGCGAGCTGGCCAACTGACGAAATGCTCGCGGAATCCGTGCGTACGCTGGAAAACTGGGGCCTGACCGTCGAAGTCGGCAAACACGCCCTCGACCGGCACGGCTACCTCGCGGGACGCGACGAGGACCGGTTGGCCGACCTCAACGACGCCTACCGCGACCCCGGCGTGCGCGCGGTCATCGCGACTCGCGGCGGGGCCGGGGCGTACCGGATCGCCGACGGGATCGATTTCGCGGCCGTGCGCGCGGATCCCAAGCCGCTCATGGGGTTCAGCGACATCACCAACCTGCATCTCGCGTTGTGGCGGCACTGCCGGATCGCCGGGATCCACGGCTTCCTCGCCGGCGCGCGCTCCGCCGAATCGACCCGGCGGCTGTTGTTCGAGCCCGAACCCACGACGCTGCACCGGGACCCGAACTCGCTCACCGCAGCGGTCTCGTTTCCCGGGACGGCCACCGGGAACCTCGTCGGCGGCCATCTCGGCACGATCATCGGGTTCATCGGTGCCGGACTGCCCAGCCTCGACGGCGCGATCCTGTTCCTCGAAGCCCCGCGCGCGATCGGGCTGGGCCAGGTCGACCGGCAGCTGACGCACCTCATGCGGTCCGGTTCGCTGCGCGGTTTGCGCGGGGTCGCGCTCGGCCGGTTCCCCGGGTTCGAGGACTACGCCGACCGCGGCTGGACCGTGCTCGACGTGCTGCGCGACCGGCTCGGCGCGCTGGGCGTCCCGGTGCTCGGCGGCATCGACGTCGGCCACGGCACCGCCCCGTTGTCAGTGCCGCTCGGGCCGGTCGCGACGCTCGACGCGGACACGCTCACCGTCGGGCCCGCGGTCCGCTAGGAACCCCAGCTCAGGTGCCGGTAGTGCAGCCCGTTCTTCGACTCCTGCCACTCCCCGACGGTGTCCGGCTCCCGGCCGATCTCCGGCGCGTAGACGTCGCCCTCGAAGGACTCGCGGAGTTCGGTCACCTCGATCCGGTCGGCGAACGGCAGCGACTCCTGGTAAATCCGCGCGCCGCCCATCACCCACACATCCTCGTCGGCGGCTGCCGCAAACGCTTGCTCCAGGCTGGGGAACGTCTCCACGCCGTCCTGCGGCGTGCGGGACACCACCAGGTTGCGCCGTCCCGGCAGCGGCCGGAAGCGTTCCGGCAGCGACTCCCACGTGCGCCGTCCCATGAGCACGGTCGCGCCCGCGGTCACCGTGCGGAAGTGCTTCATGTCCTCCGGGATGTGCCACGGCAACGCGTTGTCACGGCCGATGACGCGGTTCGACGACTGTGCCCAGATGAGTCCGATCATCAGACGGCCACCCGAGCCTTGATGCCGGGGTGCGGGTCGTAGCCCTCCAGCGAGATGTCCTCGTAGCGGTAGTCGAACAGGCTTTCCGCCGGTTTCAGGCTCAGCGACGGGAACGGCCGCGCGTCTCGGGAAAGCTGCTTGCGGACCTGGTCGACGTGGTTGTCGTAGATGTGGCAGTCGCCCCCGGTCCAGACGAAATCGCCGACGCGCAGGCCGACCTGGTCGGCGATCATGTGCGTCAGGAGCGCGTAGCTCGCGATGTTGAACGGGACGCCGAGGAACAGGTCCGCGCTGCGCTGATAGAGCTGGCAGGACAGCTCACCGTTGGCCACGTAGAACTGGAAGAACGCGTGGCACGGCGGGAGCGCCATCTGCGGGATGTCCGCGACATTCCACGCCGACACGATGATCCGCCGCGAATCCGGGTTCTCGCGCAGGGTGCGGAGCACGTCGCTGATCTGGTCGACGTGACCGCCGTCGGGCGTCGGCCAGGACCGCCACTGGACGCCGTACACCGGGCCGAGGTCGCCGTCCTCGGCCGCCCATTCGTCCCAGATCGTGACGCCCTGGTCACGCAGCCAGTTCACGTTCGAGTCGCCGCGCAGGAACCACAGCAGTTCGTACGCGATCGAGCGGAAGTGCACTTTTTTCGTGGTGATCAGCGGGAATCCGTCGGCCAGCCGGTAGCGCAGCTGGTGCCCGAAAATCGACCGGGTGCCCGTACCGGTGCGATCCCCCTTCTTGGCTCCCGTGTCGAGCACGTGCTGAAGCAGGTCTTCGTACTGCGTGTCCGGCATGGGTGCGGATGGTAGTCGAGACAGCGCCGTGTCAGCCGGATATCAGCCGCGGCGGTGACGCTGGTCGCACCACCACCCAGAGGGGGATTTCCGATGACACGCCCACCCGGCCTGCCGCTCGAGCGCGACGCAGGCCCGTTCGCCCCGCCGTCCGCCATCACCCGGCTGCGGGAGTCCCGGCCGGTGAGCCCGCTGAAGTTCCCGGACGGGCACGACGGCTGGCTGGTCACCGGCTACGACGCGGTCCGCCAGGCGCTCGCCGACCCGCGGTTCAGCTCGCGCCAGGACCTCGGCCCGGTGCACGTGCCGTATGAAACGCCGAGCATGCCGGAAGCGCAGGAAGAGTTCGAACCGTCGCCGCAGGTGCCCGGCTTGTTCATCACGATGGACCCGCCGGACCAGACCAGGCTGCGCAGGAAGCTCACCGGCACGTTCACCGTCAACCGGATGAAACGGCTCGAGGAGCGCATCACCGAAATCGCGCGGGCACAGGTCGAGCACCTCGCCGAATGCCCGAAGCCAGTCGATCTGGTGCAGGAATTCGCGCTTCCGGTACCGTCGCTGGTGATCTGCGAACTGCTCGGCGTCCCGTATTCCGACCGGGAGATGTTCCAGAAGAATTCCTCGCAGATGATGGTCCGGGACCAGAGCATCGCGGACAAGACGGCCGCCTGGACAGCGATCACGTCCTACCTCGGGAAGCTGGCGGTCGACAAGCGCGCGGACCCCGGCTCCGACATCCTGTCCGACCTGGCCCGCGACGACGACCTCAGCGTCGAGGAACTCGTCGGGATCGGGTTCCTGCTGCTGCTCGCCGGGCACGAGACCACGGCGAACATGCTGGCGCTCGGCACTTTCGCGTTGCTGGAGAACCCGGAGCAGCTGACCGCTCTGCGCGACGATCCGGACCTGATCCCCGGCGCGGTCGAGGAACTGCTGCGCTATCTGACGGTGGTCGACGTCCTCTTCCGGTACGCGGTCGAAGACCTCGAACTCGGCGGCGAAAAGATCAGCAAGGGATCGACCGTGCTCATTTCGATGGCGGCCGCCAATCGCGATCCTTCGCATTTTCCCGACGGCGACGACCTCGATGTCGAGCGGAATGCGCGCACGCATTTGTCGTTCGGCCACGGCGTGCACCAATGCCTCGGCCAGCAGCTCGCCCGGATCGAAATGCGCGCCGGATTCGCCGGACTGCTGCGCCGCTTCCCGACACTCGCGCTGGCGGTCCCGCCGGAGGAGATTCCGCTGCGAACCGGCATGAACATCTACGGCGTCCACGAGCTGCCCGTGACCTGGTGAAACCGCACGCGTCAACAGGTCAGTTGACGCGTGCGCACGTCAACGTATACGTTGACAACCATGGCAGACTCCGTACGGGAAATGGCCGACCGCTACTTCCGGCAACGCCGAAACCCCTTCCTCGACGAACTGGTGCGCACGGCGAGATCCGGACGCCAGCCCGGCGAAGAGCTCAGCGCCGAGGACGCGGCGGGCGCGTTGCACCTGGTCCCGGACGTCCGCGGCGACCTGGACCGGGCCGAGGTCACGCTGATCGAATCGGTCCTCGACCGCGGCTGGACCTGGGAACAGCTGGGGGCGGAGTACGGCAACCGGTCCAAACAGGCGATGCAGCAGCACTACCGGCGGCGCGGCGGGAAACGTTCCTGGCCGGCCGGGGAACGCCCGCCGCGCACCGGATCACCGCACCGCCTAGGCGACGAAGACCTGGACCCGGCCGACGTGGCGAAGGTGCGCGAGGCGATCAGCGCCCTGCTCGCCACCGCGCACGACGTCGCCGAAACCCACACCGTCGACGGGGTGTGGACCGCAGGCGAACCGATCCTGGAGGAGATCTCGACGGTCGGCCTGGATCCATTGCCCCGCTTGGAAGTCGCGTGCCGCGCCGCGGCCGGCGCCATCGAGGACATGGTCGTCGCGGGATGGGAACGCCGCGATCCGGGACGGGAGGAGCGGCGGCGGCAGTCGTGGACCGTGCGGCTCGAGGACGAGATGCGGGACATGGCGTCCTGGCTCGACCGGGAACCGCAAGGACACCTCCTCCCCCGCGTCGACCGTCCGCTGACCGTCGGGACGACCACCGCCATACGGGCGGACCACGTCGAGATCGCCGCCGAGGACGTCGAGCAGGTGCGGGAGTCGATCAGCCTGACGCTCGATCGGCTCGAAGCCCACCGCGCCGTGTTCGACCAGGTCATCGACGAGCTGCGGCGACGGCAGGCCGAATTGTCCTGAGCCGTCAGCGAACCCGGGACTGCAGCCACTTGTCCCACGGCCGTTCCTTGTCCTTGGCGAACGGTACGTCCGACCGCAGCCCGCGCGGGATCAGCACCAGAGCTTCGCCCGCGAAGCTGACGCCGATCGCGAGCTGATACGGCCTCGCCTGTTCGTGCATGCCGAATTTCACTGCCAGCACAGTGAATCCGAGCGACACGGCCACGCCGAGCACGAACAGCGCGAGGCTCGACTTGCGGTAGCGCTGCCACAGCTCGCCCTTCTTTGCGTATAGCCGGATCGTCGCCCCGCGCGCCGCCCCGAAGGCGAGACCGACCACGCAGCTGCCGACGATCCACCACACGTCAGTGCTGGTCAGCCCCGTGAACCCGACCACCCCCGCGACGCCGATCGCGATCAGCACCACCGGCGGCGCGACCGTGTCGCGCCAGTTCAACGGCTCCCCGAGCATCCGGAACACCAGCATCACCACGACGCCGACGATCAAGCTCACGAGCACCCACCCGCTCATCGCGGACCCCCTGCCCCAGACAACGCAGCGGCCGTTTTGGCACGCTCATGCTAAATCCATCGTGGCACCACCGTGCTATAAACGCAACCATGCCGAAGATCGTGGTGCCGGAAGACCGGCGGACGGCCGTCAGCGAAGCCGTGGTCCGGGTGGTCCGCCGCGGCGGCGTCGAGGCCGCGACGCTCGGCAACGTGGCCAAGGAAGCAGGCCTCGCGATCGGGTCGATCCGGCATTACTTCGCCGATCACGAGGCGATGATGATCTTCACCATGGACCAGCTCGGCCGCCGGATCGGCGAGCGCGTCGCGGTCCGCGCGGACCGGCTCCTCGCAGCCGACACCGATCGCCGGACACTGGTCGAAGACCTGCTCGCCGAATTCCTCCCGCTCGACGACGACCGCCGGGACGAGGCCGTCGCGTGGCTGGCGTTCACCGTCGCCGCCCGCACCCGGCCAGCGTTCCGCGCAAGTGCCGACGCCCAGCACCAGTACCTGCGCGACCTGATCACCCGGATCCTGCGCGAGGCCGTCGCGCTCGGCAGGCTCCCCGAGGAACTGGACCTGACCGTCGAGGCGGTCCGGCTTTCCGCGTTGCTCGACGGACTGACCATGCAAGCGGTGCTGTACCCGGAATCGACGCCCCCGGAATTGCTCCGGGACGCACTGCGGCGCAGCCTGCCGTAACCCCGGGTCCCTTGTGGACCAAAGTCCCACCGGCGCGATTCATCGGTTGTGAACGTGCTGTGAATATTGCGAATTACCTGTCGCCGCGATGAGCGAAACCGCGGCGGTGCCAGTCGTTTCCCCGCGGAACCGGATGTGAACACTCACACGGCGTGCCGGAGCCGTTGCTCTGCGGGAGTGGGCGAGAACACAGTGATGCTCGGCCGGGTCACCCCGGCAAGCTCCCTTCCCCGTCTGGCACAAGGAGATTCGATGGATTACCGACCCACCCGGCGGACTGTCCGGATTACGGTGGCGACCGGGGCAGCCGCGCTTGCCGTGGCGCTGCTGCCGGGCACCGCGCTGGCCCAGTCGACCAACGACGCGGGCCAGCCGAACGGCCTCATCAAGACCGCCACGCACACCAAGGTGGTCGAAGTCCAGCCGCTCGGCGCACACCTGAACCGCGCCGCGCTGCCCGCTTCGAAGCAGCTCTCGTACAACCAGCAGGTGCAGGAAAACGACCAGTGGTGCTGGGCCGCGGACGGCTCCAGCATCGAGCAGTCCCAGGGCGGCACCGCCTCGCAGGCCGATTTCTGCGCGGCGGGCAAGGGCACCCAGTCCGGGTACTGCCCGAACGAAGGCGGCCAGATCTCGGAAATCGTGCAGGGCTTCCAGGGCACCGGGTTCTCCGCGCAGAGCGCGAACGGGCCGATCAGCTACGACTCGGTCCAGAACCAGGTCAACTCCGGAATCCTGAACCTGACCGGCATCTACTGGACCTCCGGCGGCGGGCACGCCGAGGTGATCTACGGATACGACAACACGAACAACTCGATCATGGTCGGCGACCCGTGGCCGAGCTACGAGCGTTACCAGACCTGGGACTACACCCAGTACCAGAGCAACGCCCAGTTCAACTGGAACGACACCATCGTCAACATCAAGAAGGGCTGACGAGCCGCCATGGGTGAGATCTGCCGGAAGTTCGCCGCCGGCGCGGCGATCGCGGTCGCGGCGCTCCTGTCCGCCGGTCCCGCCGAGGCCGCCGGGGCCTCGTGGGTCGCGCCGCCGTCGGAGCAGGACGTCGCGGCCGCGGTCAAAGCCGCGGAAACGGCACGCGCGATCAGTTTCGCCACGTCGAACTTCCGGCAGGTCGGCCACGGCGAGCCCGGCCGGATCACGGTCGGGCACCGGGGAATCCCGGTCTACACGCTCAATCCCGATTTCGTCGCGGCGAAGCCGGGCGCCCCGGCCGGGGTGCTGCGGGCGATCGCGGTGACGGCCACCGCGGCCACCGGCGCGAAAGCCACCCTCCGCGCCGCGCCCGACCGCTCCGCGCCGACCGGCTGGTCGGTCGGGAACGTGTTGTCCGGCAACGACGAGGAGACGCTCAGCGCCCGGCTGCGCCCGGATTCGGTGCTGCTGAACGAACCGCAGATCAACGGCTGGTACGACCTCGGCCGCGACGGCGTCGTGCTCCTGCAGGCCAGCCTTCCCCAGTCGCCGGTCGGCCAGTTCACTCCGATCGCCGACTACGAGCAGCAGGTGCACTCCCGCTACGCCGACAAACTGCCCGGTTCCGATTACCAGCGCGGCGGCGGCATCGGGTTCAAGCAGACCCTCCAGCGCGACACCGGACCGGCCGGTTCGCTGACCGTCGGGCTGATCGTGTTCGGTTCCGCGGTGGCGGCGGCAGGCGCGTTCCTGTTGTGGCGCTGGACGAAACGCCGGATCAGTCCCAAATGAGATCGACCCCGGCGATGCCCACGCCGAGTTCCTCGAAGTAGGCGCTGACCGTGTTCCCCGGCCCGCAGAACAGCGGCTCGCGGACCAGCAGCTCCAGGTCTTCCCTCGGCCGGACAGTCCGCAGGCAGCGCGCGGGCAGCGCGGCCGGGTCGAAGCGCAGCCGCAGCAGGTACGCCGACATGCGGGAGCGCACGACCCGGTGGAAACTCCCCGGCCGGACCGAGGCGGAGGGACGCAGCGTGAACCCGAACGTGTGCGTCTCCCCCTCGGCGAGGCCGCGGTCGAAGAGGACCTCGAACACCATCCCCGCCGACCGCATGCTGCGCCGCACCCGCCCGACCCGGCAGCCGTCGACCGCGATGATCTCCGTCGCGGTGACGTCGCTGCCTTCCTCGTCCTGGTGCGTGACCAGGAAACTGTCCGGCCCGGATCTTCGGGCCCGCACCACCATGGTCGACGTGATCTCCTCGGTCCGGCCCTGCGCGCCGAGGGTCAGCACGTCGACGACCGTCGCGACGTCGAGGTCCGCGTTCTCCTCGACGCCCGGCGTTCCGCTCAACTCGTCGCGCAGCGCGAACGTTTCCGCCCAGCTCTGCTGGAGTTCCGGCAACGACGGCCTGCGATCGGCGTCGGCGGTCCGGTGCGGCCCGATCAGCACGACCAGGCTGTCCGGCGGGAGGTTCAGCACCGACTCCAGAGCGCGCACGACGTCGAGCGACCGCGGCGCGGACGGACTGCGCAGGCCGCGCTGCCAGTAACTCAGCGTGGACTCGGCGACTGAAACCCCGTGCGCGGCAAGGTGCGCGCGAAGCCGCGAAAGGGACAGCCCGCGCCGGTCGACGGCCTCGGACAACGCGCGGTGGAACGGACCGGACCGGACTGTTCGCGACGACCACCGGACCGCCAAGCTCTGCTGCTGCATCTGGCTTCCCCTGCTCGTGCCGAATAGCTGTTCAGCATGAGCAGTTCGTGACCGGGCAACAACCGTCCATGGTCGAGAATCGGACATTTCCCCCGGCTTGGGGAGGCTCAGCCGTCCTCGAGGGTCCGCCAGATGCCCGCCAGAAGGCGCAGCTGCTCGTCGTCCAGCCGGTCGAAGAACAGCGTCCGCAGGTCTTCGTGGTGCCGGCGGCGGGCTTTGCGGATCAGCGCGCGGCCCTGCGCGGTCAAAACGGCGTCGAAGCTGCGGGCGTCTACCGCCGATTGGCGGCGTTCGATCAGGCCGCGGCTGACGAGGCGGTCAGCCAGCCGGGTGAAGCCGCCGGTGGACATCAGGCGGCGCTGCGCGAGGTCGGTCATCCGCATGCCCGCGTCGCCGGCTTCGGCCAACAGGGCCAGCACGCTGTACTCCGCCATGCTCACGTTCAGCGGCGCGAGCCCGTCCGCCAGCGCGCGCCACAGCCGCTCGTGCGTGAAGAGGAACCCGCTCCACGCCTCCTGTTCCAGGTCTCGCAGCCCGTCGCTCGCCATGGCGACACGGTAGCCCGGACCTGGCAAACGGGTGATCACGGCCATCTCCGGAAATAGTTGTCTGCGCAGACAGGTTAATTCCGGCAGACTCGGCCGCTTTGCGCGGACGGGCACTCGAAAGGAGTCGGCCATGACTGAACTGCAGACCGCTGAAGCGCGGCCGTTCGAAATCGGCATCCTGACCTTCGGGGAACTCACCAAGGACCCGGTTTCCGGGGCGCTCCCCTCGCCGCGGCAGCGAGCGCGCGAGACGATCGAGCAGGCACAACTCGCTGACCAGGTGGGACTGGACGTCTTCGGCGTCGGCGAACACCACCGCACCGACTTCGTCGGGTCCGCGCCCACGATCCTGCTCGCCGCGGCGGCCGAGCGCACCAAGCGGATCCGGCTGACCAGCGCGGTGACCGTGCTGAGTTCCGAGGACCCGGTGCGGGTGTGGGAGCAGTTCGCGACGCTTGACCTGCTGTCCGCGGGCCGCGCCGAGATCATCGCGGGCCGCGGCTCGTACACCGAGTCTTTCCCGCTCTTCGGCTACGACCTCGCCGATTACGCCGACCTCTTCCGCGAGAAGCTCGACCTCCTGCTGGCGATCCGCGAGCAGAATCCGTTGACCTGGAAGGGAAAGTTCCGTGCGGCACTCGATGACGCCGACATCGCGCCGCGTGCCGACGGCTTGCCGATCTGGGTGGGCGTCGGCGGGTCCGCGGCCTCGGCGGTCAGCACCGGACGGCGCGGACTGCCGATGGCGATGGCGTTGCTGCTGGGACCGTTGACACAGCACGAACAGACCGCCGCGCTCTACCGGCAGGCGGCGCGGGAGGCCGGGCACGATCCGGCGTCGATCAGCATCAACGTGCACGGATATGTCGGGCGCACCAGCCAGGAAGCGCGCGAGACCATGTATCCGTACTTCGCGCAGGGCATGCTGGAGAACAACCACCAGCGCGGCGAAGGAATGCTGCTGTCCCGGTCCGCCTTCGACGCACAGGCCTCGCCCGGGTCAGGACTGTTGGTCGGGAGTTCGGCGGAACTGATCGAGAAACTGCTCGCCTACCACGAGTTTTACGGCCTCGACCGGGTTTTGGTCCAGCTCGGTTTCGGCGGGATGCCGCAGAAGACCCACCTCGAAGCGATTGAACGGCTGGGCACCGAGGTCGCCCCGGTCGCACGACGGGAGATCGCGTCGTGAGCGGGCTGCGAGTGGCGGTCGTGAACGGGAGCCCGAGCCAGCCGTCCAAAACTGTGGGGCTGGTGGACGTCATCCTGGAAACCCTCGGTGGCTTGGTCCCGCTTGAGGCATCCCGGATCGACGTTTACCGGCTGGGGCTCGGCGGAACCAGTGAACGCTCGGACGCGCCGCCGAAGGTCGAGGCTGCGTTGCGGAGTGCGGAAGAAGCCGACCTGCTGATCGCGGCAACTCCGGTGTTCCGCGGCTCGTATCCCGGGATGTTCAAGCAGTTCTTCGATCTCGTCGAGCAGTACGCGCTGGTCGACAAACCCGTCCTGCTGGCCGCGACCGGCGGCGGTGATCACCATGCACTGGTGCTGGAACACGCGCTGCGACCGTTGTTCGGGTTCTTCCAAGCCCTGACGCTGCCGGTCGGGATCTTCGCTTCCAGCGGGGACTTCGACGGAACTGTGCTGTTGAACCCGCGCGTGCACGGGAGAATCCAGATCGCGGTCGAGTCCGCGATCCGGTTCCTTCCGGCGACGGCCTGAGTTGAGTTCCCGGCGGTCAGGAACGGCAGCACCACGATCAGGAGCCTGCAGCCGTTCCTCCGCCGTTCGGCATGGGCAGTTCGCGGTCGCATGTCAACCGCTCATAGCCGACAACTGAACATTTCCCCCGAGCCGCCGGATGCAGCCACCCCTGCAGCACACAGTCCGCGAACGCCGTCGCGTACTGTCCACCTGCGGCAATCCGCAGGCCCTGGCCAATTTGACACTGATACTTTTCACCTGTCAGTCTAGACTGACAGCTTGAACGAGGGGGTGGAACCTGACCAGCGAAGAGCTCCTCACCGTGCTCGCGGCGATCGGGCACACCCAGCGGCTGCGCATCATCGCGGAGCTGGCGAAGGGCCGCGTGCACGTCAGCGAGCTGGCCCGTCGGCTCGAGCTGTCCCGCCCGCTGCTCTACATGCATCTCGAACGTCTGCAGAAGGCCGCCCTCGTCACCGGCAGTCTCGAACTGTCCGAAGACGGCAAAGCGATGAAGTACTTCGAGATCACGCCCTTCGAGCTGACCCTCGACGTGGACACCATCGTCGCCGCGTTGGCCGAGGACGAACAGAACAGCGGAATGCCGGAAGGATCGGACGAGGTGAAGGGGGTGAGCACATGAGCGGCGGGTTGACAGCCCTCGCCATCGTGCTGGTGTCCATCGGGGGAGTCACCGCGAGCGTGGTGTCTTACTTCCGGTTGCAAAGACACCGGGCCGACGCGGTGGCACTGGCCGGGTATCGCAAACTCGCGCAGCAGGCGATCGCCAACCAGCAGGCGATCGAAACCCGGCTGACGCAGCTCGACGACAGGCTGTCGGAGGTCGAGAAGCTCCTCCGGAGCGTGGGGTGACCGCGGCGGCGGACCGGTTGCGAACGCACCGCAATCCGTTCCGCACCCTCTTTTCGGCCAGCCCGTGGACGGCCACTGCCTACCTGCTCAGCTATCTGCCGGTGGGCACGTTCCTGTTCTGCGGGGCGACAGTCGTGGTGGTCGTCGCCTACGCCGCGAACATCACCTGGCTCGGCCTGCCGCTGCTGGTCGGCGCGGCCGGAATCGTCCGCGGCTGCGCGGAAATCGAACGCGCCCGGACCTCCCTTGTCGCCCCTCGCATCGAGGGGCACTACCGGATCGTCCACGGCACCGGCGTCTTCACGCAGATGAAGACCCGGTGGACCGATCCGGCGACCCTGCGCGACTGCGTTTATCTCATCCTGCTCTACCCGGTTCTCCTGCTGCTGGACAGCGCCTCGCTGCTGATCTGGCTCACCTCGATCGGCCTGATCACCGTTCCGCTGTGGTACTGGGCGGTCCCGCAGCACACGGCCGGCGGCAACACCGCGCACGGCCTGATCGGCAACGGCTCCGATGGTGTGTGGATCGGCGATCTGGCCAGCGCATTGCTTGTCGCCGCAGGCGCTTTTCTGCTCTCGACGGCGACTGTGTATCTGGTCATCGGCACCGCCAAACTGCATCTCAAGATCGCCCGCGCAATGCTCGGAAAACCCGCGGACCCGCTCGCCGCGGCCCGGCGCATGCTGGCCGAACCGGGACCGCTGCCCGCGATGACAGACCAGTAGTCAGCTTCCGGTCAGCACCTCGTCAGCTTCGGCCGTGAGCATGTCCTCATGGCTCAGCACACTGTGCACGAACGGCGGCCGAGAACTGTCTCGCCCGCCCGATGCCCGCCGGATCGATGTTCTCGATCCAGCCAGACGGATCGAAGCCGGTGATCTCGCAGCCGTTGGCGTGCGCGTATCCCGCCGTCTCGACGGACGTGATCGGACGCCGCTGCGTCCGTTTCTCAGTCCGGCGGCGAAGTCCTCGACTCCGATGCCGATGCCGGTGACCATGCCGAGGCCGGTGATCACGACCTCGCGCGGTGCTCGGTGCTCGGGCACCTTCAGCTCCCCATGGTTGACGCCGGCCGGTTCGGGCCGCTGCTGGGCCTTCCTCGCCTCTTCGACGACAGCCACGACGCTGTCCAGGTTCACCATTCGCGCAAGCTCGTTCTGGTCGATGTCGACGCCGAGAGTGCGCTCGAGAGAGGACAGGATTTCGATGGCTCCCATCAAGTCCGCACCGTGGTCCTCTTTGAACAGGCTGGTTCCGGTCATTTCGCCCGGATCGATTTCCAAGATCTCGCAGACGATTTCCTTGATCTTGGCACGGCGCGTCTCGTCCGTATCCACGGCCGAGCTCGTGGTCGTCATCGCAGGTCTCCAACCAGGGACTGGCTCAGCGGTCCCGGTTCCTGGCCCAACCTCTCAACGACGGCTATCTCTTTCCCATACCCGCACGGCAGGGGTTACCGGCTCGGCTGGTCCATCCGGACTTGCGGGTGCGGATCGACGGGCCGCTGCGGCTCCCGCGCCGCACGCGTGGCGCGGGAAGGCCACCAGCTGGCCCGGCCGAGCAACGCGAGCAGCGAAGGCAGGATGAGGATCCGGACGACCACCGCGTCCAGCAGGACTCCGGTGGCCAGCGCGAAACCGGTCTGTTTGAGTTCCAGCAGGTGCAGCAGCACGAAACTCACGAAGACCGAGACCATGACAACCGCGGCGCTGGTGACCACGCTGGCCGAGCCGACAATGCCGCGCGAAACCGCCTGTCGTGTCGGCACTCCGGCGAGCACTGCTTCTCGGATCCGGCTGACGACGAAGATCTGGTAGTCCATCGACAGGCCGAAAAGGATCACCACGAGGAACAACGGCACCCGGGATCCGATGAAGCCCACCGATTCGAATCCGAGCAGATTTTCCGCCCAATGGCCCTGGAACACCAGGACCAGCAGACCGAAGGCCGCGGTCGCCGACAGCATCGTCAGCACGGTGCCGATGAACGCGATCACGATCGAACGGAACGCCACCAAGGTCATCAAGAACGACACCAGCAGAACGAAGCCGAGCACCCAGGGCAATTGCTCGTCCTGGTGCCGGACGTAGTCCTCGTTCTGCGCGACGTCCCCGGATACCGCGTACTGCGCCCCGGGCAACCCGGCGAACGCCGCCGGCACGAACTGCCCGCGCAACTGGTGCAGAGCCGCTGTCGCTTGCGGGCTGCTGACGTTGTACGGCGTGCCGAGGTAGAGCGTGCCGGTCTTGCCGTCCGCGGACACCGCGATGTTCGGGTTGTCATTGCCCGCGAACAACGGGTTGTCCCGCACCGACGAAGCAAGGCCTGCCAGCGAGCTCTGGATTTGCTCGTGTGTCGCGGTACCGGAGTGGACGGCGATCGAGTTGGTCGCGCGCTCGCTCGGGAACGCCTGGTTCACCCGGTCGGCCACCTGCAGCGAGGGAATGCTCCGGGAGTAAGTGTCATCGCCTGGCACGCCGAGCTTCATTCCCAGCGCGGGCAGCGACAGCAGCAGCATGCCGCCCACCGACAGGAGCAAGGTCAGCCCGGGGCGGCGCATCGCGGGCCGCAGCAACGCAGTCCACAGGCGGTGCTGCTCGCCTGCCCGGTCGCGCTTGCGGCGCCAACGCAGCCGGCGGTCGACCCTGGTCCCGAGTTTGGCGAGCACCGCGGGCAGCACGGTCAGCGAGCTGACCATCGCGACCAGGATGACGATGACAGTGCCGGCGGCCAGCGACGAGAAGATCACGTCGTCGGCGAAGAACAGGCAAGCGGTCGAGGCGATGACGGCGAATCCGGACATCACCACGGCGCGGCCGGACGTGGCCGCGGCCAGTTCGATCGCACGTTCGGCAGTGATCCGCCCTCCGGACGCCTCGCGTTCCTCGCGTTCTCGTTTGAGGTAGAACAGCGCGTAGTCCACGCCGACAGCCATGCCCATCATCAAGATGACCTGAGCGCCGACCCCGGCATCCGGGAAAATGTGCGAGACCACGCCGTAAAGGCCGGTGGCACCGGCGATCGACGTGATCGCCAGCAGCACCGGCACGCCCGCCACCAGCACCGAACCGAACACCAGCAGCAGGATCACGAGCGTCACCGGCAGGGTGATCGCCTCCGACAACGCGAGGTCGGAGCCGCGCTGGTCGTTGAGCCCCTTGCCGGTGGAGCCCTTCCCAGTCTCCTCGACCCGCAGCGCGGGATTCGCCTTCTGCACCTCCGCGGTCTGGGCGAGCAGCGGTTCGACGTGGAGAGACGCGTCCCGCTGGTCGCCCTTCATGGTCACCTTCACCATGACGGCCGTCCCGTCCGGGGCCGCCTGGGGCGGTGCGACCGTAGCGACTTCCGGCAGTACGCGCATCCGATCGGTCACCTGGGCGGCAGCCGCGTCCGCGGCAGTGCGGTCGAGCGGCCCCCGGTTCGAGGTGATCAGCACGTTCTCGACCGCGACCGGATTGAGACCGCCGTCGTCGGCGATCTGCTCCATCTTCCCGGCCTCGCCGACGCGGAAGTCGGCGCTGGTGGCGCTGTGTGTGCCGATCATGCTGCCGGCCGCGAAACACAATGCCACGAACACGACCCAGCCGATGATCGCCCGCCACGGGTGCGTCGCGCTCCACCTCGCGGCCCGCACGGTGAACGTCCGTCTATGCACGGTCGCCATCCCCCTTCTCACTTCCCTGACGAAACCCCTGGTCATCCACATGTAAGTTTACGATGACAGATGGAAGACTAAAGCGTCAACTGAAATCTGCGACGATCTCCTACAGGAGCTACCCGGACAGCGAGTTTCAGGCCTGGTCTAACGTCCTGACCTCCCCCCTCTCCGTCCATACGCTCGCCAGGGGGGAATGCCACCCGCGAGCCAGCCAAAGGAGAGGTCCGACCATGCCGATTTCCAGCCAATCACTTCCACCGCGACAACCTTTTCCGACGTAGAAGCAAAATCTTTCGACCGTATTGCCCGAGACCTGACCTCGTCGGTCGATTCAATAAATTCCGGAGAATGACTGAAGAAGGCGGCCGACACCTGGCACGACATGCCCGCCGCACCGCGAAAGCAGCTACCCCGGTTCCACCGGGACTCCGGCCGAGAAGGAGTATTCCTCATCAGATCCTTTCCGGTCGACGAGGAAAAACTACCGAACACTCCTCCGGAGAGCGGCTCGCGCGTTGGTCCACGACGTAGTTCCCGCCTGCGGAAACGAGCAATCCCAGGGGAACGAAGGATCTTTGGCGCTCTCGTTCCACAACGAGAACGCCTTTCATCCGTTCCGGTCGACCGGCATCTACTTCACCTGCACGGCTCTACCAGCTGGTGAAACACTTCCCGGACAAGAACTTCGGACCAGTTCTGGCCAAGCGGTTCAACGCCGAGATCGAATCGATGTTCGACGACACCCGGGACTTCGCCCAGGGCCACTTCAGCTTCGCGCCCCGCAATGACACTCCGTTCTGGCGCGCCTGCAAGGAACTCGAACTCGCTGACGATTTCATGGAGAAAGTTTGCCCTCCCTGGCGTACCGGCCGGAGGCTGTCGAGACGGCCTTCGCCGACCTGAAACGGCAGAGCTCCGAGCCCGTGAACACTCTGCCCAGCACCTATGAATACCTGCGCCAGCGGCATGGGAAATGAGCCGGTGCGCGCAAGAGAGCACGCCGGCACCTCCTCGGCCGAAGGATTCCGTTCCCTCATGGCGGAATTCCCCAGCGGGGTCACCGCCGTCACGGCCGACATACGTACGAAGACGGCCGTCGTGGGCGATCAGTCAAGACCATGAGCCGGGGCGACGGAGGCTGGGCTGTGGACCAGCGACGGCTCAGCCCGTGAAGTAAGCCGTCGCGAACTCCGTTAACCGTTGTGCCGCCGCGGAAACATACGTGTCCGCCCGCTGCACCACCGTCAACGTCCGATAACAACCCGGAGCATCCAGCTCCAACCCGACGGCCGCCTCGTCCTTGGCGGCTCGTCGGGCCACCTCCGGCACCAAACCGATCCCCAGCCCGCTCGCGATCAGCTGGCCGGTCGCGCCGGGTTCGTCGCTCTCGCAGGAGTAGTTCGGTTCCAGCCCGGCTTCGGCGAAGAGGCGGTCGGCGAGGGTGCGCGGCCAGTAGCCGGGGCGGGTGGTCACCATGGGCTCGTTCGCGAGGTCCGCCATCCGCACCCGTTTGCGCCGCGCGAGGCGGTGCGTGCTGGGCACGGCGAGAATCACCTCCTCGCGCAGCAGTTCCCGCGCCTGCAGACCGGGTTGCCGCAGCGGCTGCGAGGCGAAGCACAGATCGACCTCGCCCGCGCACAGTTGCTGCGCCATGGTTTCCGCCGAGGATTGGTACAGCCGCAGCTCGATGCCGGGGTACTCCGCGCGGAAGGCGCTCATCAGGCCGGTGAGCGTGAGCAGGGTTTCCGACGCTACGGCGACCCGGCCGTGGTCCACGCCGGCCAGGTCGACCAGTTCCTGGCGGGCGTCGTCGAGTTCGCGCAGGGCCCGGTCGACGCGGCGCAGGAACGTGGTGCCGAAGTGGTTGAGCCGCAGGCCCCGCCCGGCGCGTTCGAACAGCGGCACGCCGAGATCCGCTTCCAGCCGCGCGATCGCCCGGCTCAGCGACGGCTGCGCGATGTGCAGTTCGGCCGCCGCCTGGCTGAGGTGGCCGCGGTAGGCGACCGCCTGGAAGTAGCGCAGTTGCAGCAGGTCCATCTCATAGCTCCGAGGTCATGAGTATATGCCGTATCTGGTCTTGGACGGCATGAGAAATTCAGCTTAGCGTCTGTCCGGGGGAAGATTCACGCGCACAAGGGGGAACAGTGGCCGAAACGGCCCTCACACGCGGGCGGACGTTGCTGGTGGTGATGCGGGTTTTCGCGACGCTCCACGCCGTCGCGATCCTGGGTCAGCCGGTGTTCGCCGGACGGTATCTGATCGGCGATTACGGCATGCTGGCGCTGCACGAACTCGGCGCGAACATCGTGTCGACGATCGCGCTGGCGCAGCTCGTGCCTGCCGCGCTGTACTGGTGGCGCGGCGGCGTCCAGTGGCCGTTCTGGGCGAGCCTGCTGCTGGCAGGCGGCGAGACCGCGCAGTACTTCGCGGGCCTGGCCGGTGCCCTTGACCTGCACATTCCGCTCGGCGTCGCGCTGGTCGCGATCGCGCTCGGGACGCTGTTCGGCATCTGGCGGACCGGGGCGCGGCGATGAGCGGGATGTCGCGACGCCGGTTTCTCGGACTGGCGGGCGGTGCCGGTGCGCTGCTCACTGCCGGGTTCGTCGCCCCGCGGTTGTTGCGGCCCGCTGCCGCTACCGGGGAGTTGCTGACCAGCGAAGTGCCGCTGCCGCAACCGTTTCAGGTGCCGTTGCCGCTGCCACCAGTGCTGAAGCCGGTATCCCGCGACGGTGGTGCCGACCGGTACGAGATCGTCCAGCGGGCGGGCACCGCGGAGATCCTGCCCGGTCTGCGCACGCCGATTTGGGGCTATCAAGGCACTTTCCCCGGACCGACGATCGAATCCCGCAGCGGCCGGACCACGATCGTCCGGCACCGCAACGAACTTCCGGTCCCGACGGTCGTGCACCTGCACGGCGGACGCACCCCGCCGGAGTCCGACGGATACGCCACCGACCTCGTCCTGCCCGCCGACGGCCGGTACCTCGCCGGCGCCGGGCACGGCCATTCGGGGATGGCCGATCCGGACGCCGTCGTCACCACCGGCACTCGCGAGTACACGTATCCGTTGCGGCAAAAAGCCGCGATGCTCTGGTATCACGACCATCGGATGGATTTCACCGGCCCCGCGGTGTATCGCGGGCTCGCCGGACTGCACATCGTGCGCGACGCCGAGGAAGACGCCCTGCCGCTGCCGCGCGGCGAACGGGAAATCCCGCTGATGATCACCGACCGCGCGTTCGCCGAAGACGGATCGATGCGGTACCCGTCGCTCGACCCTTCTTTGCGGACTGTGCCCGGCGTCGAAGATGCTTATGCCGCAGGGGTTCTCGGCGACGTGCTGCTCGTGAACGGCGCACCGTGGCCGGTCGCGGAAGTGTCGGCGACCCGGTATCGGCTGCGCTTCCTCAACGGTTCCAACGCCCGCCGCTACGACCTCGCGCTCGACCCGCCGCCCCCGAGCGGACCCGCGTTCACGCAAATCGGCTCGGATCAGGGCTTGCTCGACGCCCCGCGCGGCCACGAACATCTGCCGATCGCGCCTGCCGAACGGTACGACACGGTGGTCGATTTCGGCGCCTATCCGGTCGGTACCGAGGTCACGTTGGTGAACCGGCTCGGCACCGAGACTACCGCGCAGGTCATGCGCTTCCGCGTGGTCCGCCGAGCTAAGGACGACAGCCGAATCCCGGCGCGACTGTCCGAAGTGGATCGACTTGACCGTGCACAAGCGACAGTGACCCGCGAGTTCGCGTTCCGAAGTGGACAGTTCAACGGCAGGCACGGCTGGACTATCGGCGGCGAAGCTTTCACTCCGACGCGGATCGCCGCACAGCCGAAACTCGGCGACGTCGAGATCTGGCGGTTTGTCGCGGATCTGCACCATCCGATCCACCTGCACCTGGTGCACTTCCAGGTGCTTTCCCGCGGCGGCAAGGATCCCGCCCCACACGACGCAGGCCGAAAGGACACTGTGGACCTTCAGCCCGGCGAAGCGGTCGAGGTGATCGCCCGGTTCGACGGCTATCGCGGGCGGTACATGTTCCACTGCCACAACGCCGAACACGAGGACATGGGGATGATGGCCACGTTCAAGACCGTCTAGGAGGTGGCGCGGTCACCACGAACCTCTCCGGCTGGGTGCTCCCGTCACCGTGACCCGGCGCGGCAGCCTTCCTACGCTGACCGCAACGGTTTCCTCTTCGATTCTGGAGGTGCGGCAATGAACTCCCCAGCCCGACTGGCCGGTGCTGCGCTCGGCCTGTCCGCGGCGCTGGCCCTGACCGGTCAGACCGCCGCGACGGCCTCGCCAAAACCGGCGGCGAATTCGGTGACGTGCAATTCCGGTCCGCTGCAGGTGAAGTTCTCCGAATTCCCCGGTTCGCCGCCGAACGTGTTCTGGTCGCTCGGCGTCTTTTGTTCCGCTCCCGCCCAAATCTCCCTGTCCTCCCGGTTGGTCACCGGGTTCAGCACGCTGGCCTTCGGCACCAATCCCAGCGCGTTCACCCAGCTGCTGTTCACCACCTCGCCCGGCAACAAGTCCGTGTCGGTCCCGAAGGGCATCCCGGTGGAAGCGCTGGCGTCGGCCACGATCGCCAACCGCACCGGCGGCATCGTGACCATCGCCAGCTCCGCGGGCGGAAACTGCACCCGGAACAATTCGGTGCAGGTGACGTGCAATTACGCCAGCGGGTTCTTCCGTCCCTGACCGGGTTGGGCGTCGAGTGCCGACGGCCGCGGCACTCGGCGTCACTGACGCGCGGACAGCGCGGCGAGAGCCAAATGCAGCACATGCAGATCGTGATAGCCGTTCACCGACAGCCCGGTGCGCTGCTCGATCTGCCGGAGCCTGCGGTCGAGAGTGTTGGGGTGAATGTGCAGCATAGCGGCCACTCGCCGCCGGTCGGCGTTGCCGAGCACCCAGCCGCGCAAGGTGTCCACGAGCACCGGCGAATCGGTCAGCGGCGCGACTGTGCCGGACAACCGCGTCGCGAGGTCCGGATCGCCCGAAACCAGCCGATCCGCCAGCACATGCGACAAGTCGTAGAAACCGGCCGGATAACCCCGGCTGCGCACCAGCCGCCAGACTGTCACCGCTTCCCGGAAGGCAGCGGGAAGTTCCTTCGTGTTTCCCTTCGCCACCACCACCTGGACGCCGGGGCCGAGCGCGCCGAGAGCCGGGACCGACGAGTGTTCCGGCACCCGGATCCCCGGCCCGTCGACCACGGGCAAGGGATGCAGCAGGATGACGAAATTCTTGCGCGCCACCACCAATGCGCCGCTTTCGAGCAGTGTTTGCTCAAGCCGGTCCAGCTTGCCGGAGAGGTCGCCGCGCGGATCCGCGGGCGACACCAAAGCGATCAGGTGCGCCGGAGCCCGCGAGCCCGCTCCGGCGGCCGAACCGCTCAGCAGGCCGCGGATCACCTGTTCGCGGTAGCGACCGGTTTCCGCTCGTTGCTGATGCCAGTCGAAGAACGCGCCCAGTTCGGCAGCCTCGGCCAGCGGACCCAGCTGAGCCGACCACATCACCAACGGCATCAGCGTGGCCCGGTCGGTCACCGACGCTTCGGCGAGCGCGATCCGCATCGCGGCGGTGTAGCTGGTGGTGACGCCGAGCCGCAGCGACTCCGCGGAAAACCCTCCGTCGGCCACGACGTGCCCGAACTTTTCGTACGGGGAAAGGGCTTCCGGATCGACAATCTGGTCCGACCGCGCACAATCGAAGGCGAGATCCGCGCCGAACCGGATGAGTTCGATCGAGCGCGGGACCAGCGCGAGCGCCCCCGGACCGTGCCCGGCCATCGTGGCGTTCAACTCGTTCCGCACCCCGGTCAGCACGCGGGGCAGCAGCCGTTCCAGAACAGCCCGGGTTTCTCCGCTACGCATGGCGACGGTTTCCTGACGGCGAGGTGCGCCCAGCATAGCGGCTGAACTACTTGGTCCACACCCACAACCTGACGCGGCGGCCGGTCGCGAAGGCGCACGCCAGCAACGGCAGCAGCCAGTCCAGGAAGAGGAGGAAGAACAAGACGAGAATCGGGTCCACGCCCCACGCGTCGAGCACCCGGCCGCCGTCCACCCGGACGGACGCGACGACGAAGGCGACCACGACGACCACCAGCCTGCTGCCCGCGCCGAGAAGAACGAACGTCCGGCCGAGCGGGTTGCGCAACGCCAGCAGCATCGCGCCGGCCAGGCAGCAGACCCCGCAGAAGACCTGGCTGACCAGGCCGCCCAGCATGCTGATCGACAGGGTCCCGTCTTCGGTCGGCACGAATCCCGTGGTCAGCGACAGCGCGTCGGCCGCGTCCCATCGGCTGCCCGGGGAGACGGAAGGCACGCTGCCGAAGGGCCAGATCAGGAACACCGCCTCACGCACAGCCAGCAGCACCGCGAATCCGATCGCGAGCAGCACCCCAGCCGGTATCCGCCCAGTCCGCTCCGTCACCAGACCCTCCTCCGCCACCGAGGCGGTCAAGCTAGGCCAGCTCGGGCGGGACCGGTCCCGAATCAGGCCAGCCGGTACCCGGCCCCCGCGACCGTCTCGATCACCGGCGGCAACCCGAGCTTCCGCCGCAACGTCATCACCGTGACCCGCACTGTGTTCGTGAACGGATCGGCGTGCTCGTCCCACGCCTTCTCGAGCAACTGTTCCGCACTCACCACCGTCCCGTCCGCACGCATCAGGACCTCCAGGACCGCGAACTCCTTGGGAGACAACGGCAAGAACCGGCCGTCGCGGGACGCCTGATGCCGGGGCAGATCCAGCACCAGCCCAGCCGCCTTCAACACCGGCGGCAACGCCGGGCGCGCGCGGCGAGCCAGCGCGTGCACCCGAGCGACCAGCTCCGCGAATACGAACGGCTTGGTCAGGTAGTCGTCCGCGCCGAGGTTCAGACCGTCGATGCGATCGGTGACGTCGGCGGCGGAGGTGAGCATGAGGACCCGGGTCTCGCCTCCCGCGTCGACGATCGCCGCGCACACCTCGTCGCCGTGGACGGTCGGCAGGTCCCGGTCCAGAACGACGACGTCGTAGGCGTGCACGGCGACCCGTTCGAGCGCTTCGCCGCCGTCGTAGCAGACGTCCACCGCGATCGAATGGCGCCGCAGCCCCTCGGCGATCGAATCCGCCAGGAGCGGCTCGTCCTCGACAATCAGTACCCGCATTCGATCATCATGCCCGGAATGGCGATAAAGGGAAGATAAGGATCAGGCGGGCAGGTGCACGTCGACGGTCAGCCCGCCGTTCGGATTGGCTCGCGCCGACACGTCCCCGTCGTGCGCGCGGGCGACGGAACGCACGATCGACAACCCCAGCCCCGAGTGATCCGCCGCACCAGTCCGATCCGGCTTCCCGCGCCGGAACGGCTCGAACAAGCCCGACACGGCGGTTTCGTCCACATTGGACCCGGAGTTGCGCACGCTCAACGCGGGCGTCGCACCAATCGTCACCGCCACCCACCCGTCCGGAACGTTGTAGCTGATCGCATTGCTCACCAGATTCAGCACCAACCGTTCGAGCAGCACCGCATCGCCGATCACCGTCCGCGCGCGCAGCCGGGTTTCCACCGTTACGCCGGCCTCCTTCGCCTGTGCGGCAGTGAGCTTCACGACCGAGCGGACCACTTTGTCCAGCCGCACCGGTGCCCGAGCGCTGAGGCCGCGGTCGCTGCGCGCGAGCACCAGCAGTCCCTCGATCAGTCGCTCGCTGCGTTCGTTGGTCCGCAGCAAATGCGCACCCAGTTTGGTCAGCACCGGACCGGCATCGGGGTTTTCCAAAGCGACCTCGATCAGCGTGCGCTGCACCGCGAGCGGCGTGCGCAACTCGTGCGAAGCGTTGGCCACAAACCGTTTCTGGCTGTCGAAAGAACCGGCGAGGCGGTCCAGCATGCTGTCGAAAGTATCGGCGAGTTCCTTCAATTCGTCGCGCGGGCCGTCGAGTTTGATTCGCTGATCGAGCTTCCCGGCTTCGAGCCGTCGCGCGGTCGAGGTGATGGTGTGCAGCGGCCGCAGTGCGCGTCCGGCCATGAACCAGCCGAACAGCAACGCCAGCGCCGCCGTCACCACCAGTGCGATCGCCGAGGCGAGGACCAAAGTGGACATTGTCGAGCTGCGGTAATCGGTGAGCACGGCCGTGGCCACCCGCTCCGCCGACGCGGTATCCGCCGGGATCGCGCTGAAAGTGGCGTCAGCAGGGAGCGCATCGGCGGACATCGCCTGGCCGAGCCTCAGCGAGACCCCGTCGCCGAGATACTGCGCGGGCACGGGCAGTTCGTTGCTGACGACAACGTAGGTCACCACTACCAGCACGATTCCGGCCAGCAGGAAGAACCCGCCGTACAGCGCGGTGAGCCGGGTTCGCACGGACAGCCGCAGCGGCCCCCGGCGGGCGTCGGCGTTCTTCTCGGCCAAGGATCCTCCCAGGTCGTCGCTGCCGACAAGTCTGTCGGATCCGGGCATAAGGAGAGGATAAACAAGATCGCTTAACGGGCCTGTATCGCCGCGTCGGTACTACTGGGCCACCGGCGGGAACCACCCGCTCGAGCGAAGGAGAATCCGATGCGGAAAGCACGTCTGGCGGCCGTCGGGGCCGGACTGGCGCTGGCGCTGCTCACCGGGTGTTCGTCCGGGGACACCGCGCCGCAGGTGCCGTCGATCTCCAGCCCGAAGGCGAGTTCGGACCCGGGGGCCGCCGCCGGGAAAGCCGATCCCGCGGCTGATCGGGACGCGATGCGCAACTACGCGAAATGCATGCGCGAACACGGCGTCGACACGCCGGACCCGGGCGAGAACGAAGCCCCGACCATCAACTTCTCCAACGACCCCAAAACCACGGCGGCGCTCGACGCCTGCAAGAAGCTGCTGCCGGGCGGCGGCGTGCCGAAGAAGCTGACCCCGGAGGAGATGGACAAGGCGCGCAAGGACGCCAAATGCATGCGCGAGCACGGCGTCGACATGCCGGACCCGGACGCGGAAGGCGGCGCGCGGGCGCTGCCGATGAAGGACGACGGGACCAAATTCGAGGAAGCGCTCAAGGCGTGCGGAATGGGAATGGCCGGAAAGTGACCGGGAAACGAGCACGCTGGATCATCGCCGCGGGAGCGACTGTCGTCGTGGTCGGCACGACCTCGGCGGTAGTGCTGACGCATGTCGCCTCCGGCGGCGAACCGCCCGCGGCGGCGAAACCGGTGGCCACCGCCGAAGTCGCCAAATCAGACTTGAAGGAAGAGGAGAACGCGACCGGAAAGCTCGGCTACGGCAAGGAATCCACGCTGAGTGGCAAAAAGGCCGGAACAATAACGTGGCTGCCCTCGCGCGGCGACGTACTCGGCCGCGGCAAGTCGGCGTACACAGTGGACGCCAAGCCGGTGCCGCTGTTTTACGGAAACCTGCCATTCTATCGCGTGCTGAACGACGGCGTGGACAAAGGACCGGACGTCAAGGAACTTGAAGAGAACCTGAAAGCGTTGGGGTACAGCGGTTTCGGCGCTCCCGACGAGAAGTTCACCTCGGCGACCGCAGCAGCGCTCAAACGCTGGCAGAAATCTCTCGGCCTGGAACAGACCGGATCCTTCGATCCCGCCGACGTCCTGCTGGCCCCCGGCGAGATCCGGGTGTCGGCGGTGACCGGGCAACTCGGCGGGCCGGGCGCGGGCGAGATCTTCAAGTACACCGGCACGGCACGCGTCGTGGAAGCCGAACTGGACGCGACCAAGCAGAGCGTCGCGGTCAAGGACGCGAAGGTGTCGGTCTCGCTCAACGGCCGCACGCTGAGCGGCACCATCACCGACGTCGGCAACACCGCCGCGGAGGACAAAGAGAACGGCAAAGCCAAGGTCACCGTCCAGATCCGGATGGACGACCCGGCCGCCACCGGCGACGTCATCGACGTTCCGGTCTCCGTGCGGTTCACCAAGCAGGTCCACCGGGACGTGCTGGTGGTCCCGGTCGGCGCACTGGTCGCGCTCGCCGAGGGCGGCTACGCGGTCGAGGTCGACGAGCAGGGCAAGCGACGGCTGGTCGGCGTCGAGACCGGGCTGTTCTCTGGCGGCCAGGTCGAGGTCAAGGCCACCGGTCTGCACGCGGGTCAACAGGTGGTGACCACGTCATGATCCCCGTGCTGGCCGCGTATCGGGTGTCGCGCACCTACAGCGGGAACGTGCCCGCGCTGCGGAATGTCTCACTGTCCTTTTCGGACGGCGAGATGGTCGCGATCGTCGGGCCGTCCGGCTCGGGCAAATCCACGCTGCTGCAACTGATGGGCACGCTCGACCGGCCGACCGAAGGCCGGATCGAAATCCGCGGGCACGACGTCGCGCAGCTGTCCGACCGCAAACTCGCCGCGCTGCGTTCGCGGTGGATCGGATTCGTCTTCCAGCAGTTCTTCCTCGACGACGGCGAAACCGCGGTGGGCAACGTGTGCAGCGGCCTGCTGTACAGCGGAGTCCCGAAGCGGCAACGGCGCGCGCGAGCATTGGAGGCGCTCGACCGGGTCGGGCTCGGCCATCGCGCCGGGCACCTGCCGGGCGAACTGTCCGGCGGCGAACGCCAGCGGGTCGCGATCGCGCGGGCGGTCGTGAACACGCCGCCGATCCTGCTCGCCGACGAACCCACCGGGAACCTCGACACCGGCAACGGCGCGGCTGTGCTGTCCTTGCTCGCGGAGCTCAACGCCGCGGGCACCACGATCGTGCTCATCACGCACGACCGGGAGATCGCGGCCGGAATGCCCCGCCGGATCGAAATCCTCGACGGAGAACTGCGCCTCGACACCGGTGCCGCCGATCTCGCGGGAGCAGCGCAATGATCGCGCCAGCGCCAGCACCGCCCAGCCCGAACCGGCTCGGTCCCGCCGACCTGCTTTCCCTTGGCGCGCATGGCATGCGCACCCGCCCGCTGCGCGCGATGCTGTCCGCGCTCGGCATCGCCATCGGCGTCGCGGCGATGGTCGCGGTACTCGCCATCCCGGCGTCGGCAGACCAAGCGTTGCAAAACAAACTCGCCGCGATGGGCACTAACCTGCTCCGCGCCGAAGCCGGTCAGACGCTCATGGGCGGCTCGGCGAAGCTCCCGGACTCAGCGGTACCGATGGTGCGGCGGATCGCGCCGGTCGAGGGAGCGGTGGAGGTCGGCAAGGTCAACGCCAAGGTGTACCGCAACGACCGCGTCGGCAAGGACGATTCGGCGGGCGTCTCAGTGTTCGCCGCGCGCCCGGATCTGCTGCCGGTGCTCGGCGGGAAGGTCCGGACGGGGACGTTCCTCAGCCCGGCGAACCAGCGGTTCCCGGCCGTCGTGCTCGGCTCGGAAGCGGCGTCGCGGCTGGGGATCGACCACCTCGACCCCGCCCGGCCGCCGCAGATCCTGATCGGCTCGGCGTGGTTCAGCGTCGTCGGGATTCTCGCCCCGATGCCGCTCGCGCCGGAGGTCGAACGTTCGGTGCTGATCGGCTGGGACGTCGCCACGCAGGTCTTCGGCTTCGACGGCCACCCCAGCACGGTGTACCTGCGCGCAAGGGAATCCCAGGTCAACGCGGTGCGCTCGGTGCTCGCCGCGACGATCAACCCGGCCGCGCCGAACGAGGTGGCGGTCGACCGGCCCTCCGACGCGCTCGCCGCGCAGCAGTTGACGAAGAACACCTACGGCGCGCTGTTCCTCGGCCTCGGCGGGGTGGCGCTGCTGGTCGGCGGCGTCGGCGTGGCGAACACGATGGTGATCTCGGTGCTGGAACGCCGGCGCGAGATCGGGCTGCGCCGCGCGCTCGGCGCGACCAGAGGCCAGATCCGCGGGCAGTTCCTCGCCGAATCGGTGCTGCTGTCCGGATTGGGCGGGCTCGTCGGGGTGGTGCTCGGGGTCGGCGCGACGGCGGGCTACGCGCTCAGCCAGGGCTGGCCCGCGGTGCTGCCGCCGGTCGCCCTCGTCGGAGGGGTGGCGGTCTCGGCCGCGGTCGGCGCGATCGCCGGGGCGTATCCGGCGATGCGGGCCGCGCGGCTTCCTCCGGCCCAGGCCCTCGCTTGAGTTCTCGGGCGGCCCGCACGGCCGCGTGAACGCCACCCGGTCGTGCGGGCAAATATAAACACTGGACTCCCGTCTAGTGCTATGGTGCAACTACGGTTACAAGTACTAACGTTCAATTGAGTTCCTAATCAACTCCGGCCTGCCGCGGTACCGCAGGCACTACCGCGGCTCGGCAGTGCGGGGGATCGAACCCGCGCGCCGAATCGCGGATCCTCGGCCGAGGCGGACGCGAAGGACACGGCGCTGTCGCCGGGAACGACTGGTCTGTGAGCTGACATGAGCGCATTGCCCGAACGAGTGGCGATCATCGCCAACGACCCGATCAGCGGCGAGGGTGCCGCCGCCTACCTGCGCGCCGCGCCCCGCTACGCCGTGATGGCCGCCGGCGAGGTCCCGCGCGCGGACGTCCTGCTCGTGATCGTGCCGGAGGTCCGCGAGAAAACCCTGCTCGACCTGGCGCGGATCCGCCGGGCGGCGCTCGCGCCGGACGTGCGCGCGGTGCTGGTCGCGGACCGGATCGACAAGGCCGAGCTGAGCAGGCTCGGCGGCTTCGGCCTGTCCGCGGTGCTGTACCGCGGTTCCGCGACGCGCGAGAAGATCCTCGACGCGCTGGCTGCCCGGGTGCCGGCGGCGGAACCGGAGGAAGTCCGCGCGACCAGGCTGACGAACGAGTTCCGCGCCAGCGAGGGCGAGGCCCGGTATCCGCGAGGTTTCCTCGACCGGCACCGGCTGCAGAGCCGCGAGGTGGAGATCCTCGGCCTGCTCGCCGACGGCTTCGGCACGGTCGAAATCGCCGACCGGATGTCGTACTCGGAGCGGACGATCAAGAACATCATCAGCACCCTGCTGGTGCGGTTCGATCTGCGGAACCGTTCGCACGCGGTCGCGTACGCGCTGCGAACCGGCATCATCTGAACGTCTCAGATCGCGCCGTTGCGGAGTGCGTAGGCGACCGCGTGCGTCCGGTTGCGCAGATCCAGCCGCTGCGACAGGTCATGGATCACCTTCTTCACCGCGCGCTCGGAGAAGTTGATTTTCTCCGCGGTTTCGGCGGTGTCGAGGCCGTCGGCCAGCAGCCGCAGCACGTCGATTTCCCGCTGTGTCAGACCGGAACTGTGCGTCGGACGCGGATCCATCGGACGGCGGTAGTGGCTGAGCAGCGTCCCCAGCGCCGCCGGGGGCAGGATTCCGCCGCCGCGAGAAGCGGTCAGCACCGCGGCGGCCAACTGCTCGCTCGACGTGCGCTCGCGGTTCAGCAGGGCGACCACGTTGCACTCCACCGCCGTCAGCACCGCCGCGCCCGCGGTCTCCTCGTCGACGAGGAGAACCACCGGAGCGTCCACAGTGGCCTTCAGCCCGCGCAACGCGGACGTCGCCTCCACCGACAGCAACTCGGCCGCGACGATGATCACGTCCACCTCGTCGGCGACCACGGAAAACTCGGGTCTCGCCTGCAGCCAGCTCCGGATCCCCGTGTCGGTAAGCGGATCCGAAGCTTGAATCAGCACCCGGACCGTTTCCTCGTGCACCGCCGCCCCGTTCATCCCACTCCCCCTGCCGCCGGTCCTCCCGGATTGCCGAATTTAGGGCCCCGGCGAGACGACCGGCGATCCCGCGCGGGGTAAAGATCAGGTACAGCCAGCTGTACCGCCCATGGTCCCGCGATACTGGGGAGGACGAAAGGACGCCGATGGCACGGACGGGACGCCGCCCCGGGCAGACCGAAACGCGAGAGGCCATTCTGGCCGCCGCGCGGGACCTGTTCGGCCGGAACGGGTACGAGGGCGCGACGATCCGCGCGATCGCCGCCGAGGCGGGCGTGAACCCCGCGCTCGTGCACCATTTCTTCGGCAGCAAGGACCAGGTTTTCGCGACCGCGCTGCACCTCCCGGCCGACCCCGGCGTCGTGGTCGCCGCGATCCTCGACGGCCCGCGCTCCGAGGTCGGCGAACGCCTCGTGCGGCTGTTCCTGACCCTCTGGGAAACCCCGGCCTCGCGCGACGCGTTCTTCGGCGTGCTGCGGTCGGTCTCCACCACCGAACAGGCCGCGGACATGCTGCGCGGCTTCATCCAGGGTGCGCTGCTCGACAAAATCGCCGATGCCCTCGACATCCCGCCGCTGCGGGTCACCGGTATTGCCGCGCAACTGGTCGGGCTCGCGATGGTCCGTTACGTCATCCAGGTCGATCCGCTCGCCCGGGCCAGCCACGAGGACGTTCTCGCGTTGATCGCGCCCGCAGTGCAGCAGTACGTCGACCGGCCTTGACCTCGTTCCCCCTCCGGAACACCGCCGCCACGACCCGCTTCCGCCCGCCCCCACGCCACATCGGCTCCACTCCCGCGAAAGTCCGTGAGGGGAACCCTGCGGGAATCAGAGTCCCTCAGGGTTCCCCTCACGGACCTCCGCATCACGCACCCGGCCAGCCGAGCGGCGCGAGAACCCCGCGCTAACGAGGTTTCTCAGCAGGGCTGCGCGGCGGTGTGCGGCGTGGGCCCGCTGGCAGCCGCAGCGATGCGAAGCACCGGCCGACCCTCGCCATGCCGCGCAGCTCCCGCAACCGTCCGTGAAGGGCTCCTTGAGGGAATCTGATTCCCTCAAGGAGCCCTTCACGGACCTCCCCAGCGCCCACCGCCGAGAAAGCCTCATGGGGGCGCTTCCCGCCGTGCACCCGTGCTTGACAGGGAAATTCCGCGCGCGCAGAATTAACCGCATGATTAATTCCGCGGTGGCCATCGACGGTCTGCGGGTCGTCCGGGGTGGCCGGGATGTGCTGCGCGACGTGAGCTTCCGCGTCGAGGCCGGTTCGGTCACCGGGTTGCTCGGGCCGAGCGGCTGCGGGAAGACCACGCTGATGCGTGCCGTCGTCGGCGTACAGGTGACTCACGGCGGCACGGTCACGGTGCTCGGCGAACCCGCCGGAAGTCGTCGGCTGCGCAAGCGGATCGGGTACGCCACGCAGGCACCCGCCGTCTACGCGGACCTCACCGTCACCGAATCCCTGCGTTACTTCGCCTCCGTGCTGGGCGCGCCATCGCGGTCAGTAGCCGACGCGATCGAACAGGTCGGCCTCGGTTCGCACGCCGACGCGCTGGTCGGCCGGCTCTCCGGCGGTCAGCGCAGCCGGGCCAGCCTCGCCGTCGCGCTGCTCGGCAAACCCGAACTGCTCGTGCTCGACGAGCCGACCGTCGGACTGGATCCGTTGCTGCGCGAGCATTTGTGGAACCTTTTCCATCGGCTCGCTGCGGAAGGCACCACGCTTCTCGTATCCAGCCACGTCATGGACGAAGCCGCGCGCTGCACCCGGTTGCTGCTGATGCGCGACGGCGTGCTGCTCGCCGACGATTCGCCGGACGCCCTGCGCGCGGCCACCGGCGAACAAGACCTCGAGCGCGCGTTCCTGCACCTGGTGAAGGCTCAGCGATGACTGTCTCGATCACTCTCGCCACCACCCGCCGGATTCTCGCGCAACTGCGGCACGATCCGCGTACCGTCGTGATGCTCGTGCTCGTGCCGACGCTGCTGATGTTGTTGCTGCGCTTCGTGTTCAACTCGGCCGAGGTGTTCAGCCGGATCGCGCCCGCGCTGCTCGGCGTGTTCCCGTTCGTGATCATGTTCCTGATCGCTTCGATCACCACCCTGCGCGAGCGCACCGCGGGCACCCTGGAACGGCTGATGACGATGCCGCTGGGGAAATTCGACCTGCTCGCGGGGTACGCGCTGGCGTTCGGACTGGTCGCGGTGCTGCAGGTGGCGGTCGCGACGGCGGTCAGCCTGTGGTGGCTCGGGCTGGCGGTCTCCGGTTCGGTGTGGTCGCTGCTGCTGATCACCGTGCTCGACGCGTTGCTCGGCATGGCACTGGGCCTCTTCGTGAGCGCGTTCGCGACGAGCGAGTTCCAGGCCGTGCAGTTCATGCCGCTGTTCGTGCTGCCGCAAACGTTGCTGTGCGGGCTTTTCCAGCCGCGTGACGAGATGGGCTGGGTGCTGCACTGGCTGTCGGACGTGATGCCGCTGTCCTACGCCGTCGAAGCGCTCACTCAGGTGACGCGCAGCGCGGAGTGGACGATGCCGTTGACCCGTAACATTCTTATCGTGCTGGGATGCGCGGTGCTGGCGCTGGGTCTTGGGGCGGCGACGCTGCGCCGTCGTACGCCTTAGAGCCGCCGAGCCGCTGCCTCGTAAGCCGCGCGGTTGCGGTTGAGCCATTTCGCGAAGTACTGGTCGGACTGGGTGTAGACGTATCCGGGCGGGACAAACAAAACGGCGAAGACCGCGAAGGTGCCGAGCCCGATGATCGCCAGCTTCAGCACCGCGTCCGGCGGGTTACTGGACATAAAGGACAGTCCACATACGACAGCGGCGAGGAGTCCCATTCCCGCCGCGGCAGAGAAAGCCCCGCGCAGGTTCCCCGGGGTACGACCGGCGGGCGGATGCGAACCAGGGTTCACCGCACGTTCGGTCGCGGGCCTGCCGCGCCAGATCAAGACTCCGGCGAGCCACAGCACCGCGAAGAAGACGCCGCCGCTCGCCAGGCTGAAACCTCCGGCCGCAGAATGGGCCAGCACTCCGACCAGCAGCCCGCTGACGCCGAAGAGCCCGGCAAGGCTGGCCGTCATCACCCGGTAGACCCGCCGCGTGGTGACGATCGCCTGCAGCCGGACGGTGTAGTCGCGCAGCCGTTGTTCGGGAGTGTCCGCGACCGCGCGGACCTGGTACCCGCTCACGGCTTCCGAACGAAACCGGCGGCGCGGAGCCGGTCGGTCTCGCGGACGTCGATGCTCGTGCGGACCCCGTTCGTCACGGTGACGTCGCCGTTGAGCACACCGAGCGCGATGATCACGAAGCCGAGCGTGCGGATCAGCATGGCCCAGCCCGCTTTGCCGAGTCCGATCCGGCCGCCGTCACTGAGCCGGACAAGGCGGATCCCGTTGAACAGCGCGCCGAGGCCGCGGCCGTTGCCGTAGAACCAGCCGTACAGCAGCGGCAGCACGAAGAGCCCGGCCACCCCGATCACGCTCGCGCCGACCGCGGCGTCGACGCTGTACGACTTGAAGTAGTACGCCACCGCAGCGGCGGCGGACAGGCCGGTGACCAGGAGGAAGTCGACCAGCCAGGCCCAGATCGTGGACGCGGTCCGCGCCTCGACGTACAGGTCGCCGTTCTCGAACGCACGAATCCGCGCCGCCGCGCCCTTGCCGAGAACTGGTTCGGCCTGCGTGCGGAGGCGGGCCAGGACGTCTTGCTCAGTCTTCACGCCAACCTCGACGCCGATCGAGGCTCGAAGGTTCCCTTGACCGGCGAGCATCACCCGGGCTCACGCGAAGCTGTAATCCTCCAACGGGAACCGCGCCGCCTCCCGGTGCGCACTGATCGTCGACGTCGGCCGCAGCAGCGTCGCCTCGCCGTGCTGGTTGAAGTAGTAGCTGTTGGCCGTCGCGCACTGGCCGAGCGCGAACACCGAATGCCCGACCTTGTGCTTCATCCGGTCAAGGAACTCGTCATTCGCCCGCTGGGTCACCTCGAACACGTCGGAGCCGCGAGCACGCATCCCCTTGAACAGCCGGTCGATGTGCTTCATCTGGCATTCGATGGTCGTGAAGTACGACAGGCCGCTGTAGGAATACGGGCTGTTGAGCGAAACCAGGTTCGGGAACCCGGGCACGGTCACGCCCTCGTACGCCTGGAACCGGTTGTCCCGCCACCATTTCCCGAGGTCCTTGCCGTCCTTCCCGATGATCTCGATCGCCGGGAAGTTCACGTCCCACAGGTTGAAGCCGGTGGCCAGCACGAGCGTGTCGATCTCGGTGCGTTTGCCGTCCGCCGTGACGATCCCGGTCTCGTCGATCCGCTCGATGCTGGTGGTCTCCAGGTGCACGTGCGGGCGGGTGAAGGCCGGGAAGTAGTCGTTGGAGAACGTCGGCCGCTTGCAGCCGAAGGAGTAGTCCGGGGTGAGCTTGCGGCGCAGTTCCGGGTCGCGGACCTGGCGGTACAGGTGCGCTCGGCACCAGCGTTCGGCGATCCGGTTGGCGCCGCGGAACTGCCGGTACTGCACGACGCCGGAGATCATCATCAGCTCCAGCACCGAACTGCCCGCCAGCCGCACCGCGCGCTGCACCAGCGGCAGCTTCGCGAATGCCTGCTGCAGCGGCTTCGGCACGGCGTAGTCCGGCTTCGGGCTGACCCAGATCGGCGTGCGCTGGTAGACGGTCAGGTCCGCGGCGACCTTGGCGATCTCCGGGATGAGCTGGACGGCCGTCGCGCCGGTGCCGATCACCGCGGCGCGCTTGCCGGCGAGGTCGTAGCTGTCATCCCACTTGGTGGTGTGGATGACCTTGCCCGCGAACTTCTCGATGCCCTCGATGTCCGGCATCTTCGGCTGCGACAGGAAGCCGGTGGCGGTGAGCAGGTACTTCGCGGTGACCGTCTCGCCGCCCTCGATGCTGACCCGCCAGCTGGAGCCGTCCCAGGTCGCGCCGGTCACCACCGTGCCGAACCGCATCGAACCGCGCAGGCCGTACTTGTCCGCGACGTGCTCGGCGTACTTCTTCAGCTCCGCGCCCGGCGCGAACAGCCGCGACCAGTACGGATTGGGCTCGAACGAGTACGAGTAGGTGGACGACGGGATGTCGACGGCCAGCCCCGGGTACCGGTTGACGTGCCAGGTCCCGCCGAGGTCGTCCTCGCGGTCGAGAATCAGCAGGTCGCGGTAGCCGAGGCGGCGGAGCTGGACGGCCGCCCCCATGCCGCCGAAGCCCGCGCCGACGATGACTGCGTCGTACTGCGCGTCCATGTCCGACCTCTCGTCCGGAATTACTTGTCAGTAACGGAACGGTATGTCACTTCGCTGGACTTGGCAATACACTGCAGTGTGTGACAGCCCAGGAGAGCGCCCGCACCACCCGAGCCGAGCGCAAGAAGCAGGAACTGCGCCGCGAGATCATCGACGCTGCCTTCGACTGCTTCGCCGACCTCGGCTACCACGCCACGGGCATCTCCGACATCGCCACGAAGCTCGGCATCGGGCACGGCACCTTCTACCGCTACTTCCAGAACAAGCGCGACATCGTCGACCACGTCATCGACGATCTGGTCGCCCGCATCGTCACCGCGCTGACCGCGGAGAACGCGCCGGACGCGGTGTCCACTTTGGACGCCTACCGCGAGCAGACCGCCCGGATCGGCGACGCGCTCGCGCAGATCTTCGGCGAGGACCCGCGCGTCCCGCGGCTGCTGCTGTTCGAGGCCGCCGGTATCGACAAAGCGATGGCGGCCCGGGTACTGGACTTCTTCGAGCTGGCCACCGAGCTGACCGCGGCGTATCTGTCGCACGGCGTGGAACTCGGCTACCTGCGCGCCGATCTCGACGTCGACAACAGCGCACGGGCGATCAACGGGATGATCCTGGCATCAGCGATCGCCTCGCTGCGCAACCCGGACCCCGACGAACAACGCCGAATCAGCGAAGCCGTGCGGCGGATGATGTACGACGGGATCGCGGCTAGGCGAGAGTGACGCCGGTCAGCTTGTCGGGGTTGCGCACGAAACACAGCGTCGACACGCCCTGGTTGTTCGCTCGCACCGTGACGGTGGTCGTCGCCTTGTCGTCCTGCAGGAAAACCGCGCCCGCGCCGCCGTTGATGGTCGTCACCTCCTCCATCGTGGAGATTCCGATGAGGAACTGCGCGATCCGGTCCGGGCCGAACAACGGCTTGCGCACGGAGCTGCGGGTTCGCGAAGTCGGCACGGTCGGTCTGCGGAAGCATGCTGCCGAGCCTGCCCCGCGGTTGTTGCCACGCGATGCCGAGGTCCGTGAGGGGAACCCTGAGAGGGTGTTTCGAAACCCGCGTGCTCAGTCGCTGAATCCGTGTGTTACGCGGCAGCTTGCACGCAGTCGCCCGGTGAACGCCATGCCGCGCGGGTATCACAGCCAACGCCCGACCACACCACCGGGTTTCGAAACACCCTCTGAGGGAATCAGAGTCCCTCAGGGTTCCCCTCACGGACTTTCGCGGGAACCGAGCCGCAGCCCGTCTCGCCACGCGGTGCTGGCCAGGGGACGCGGTTGTCCGGGAGCGATCGGCCCAGCCTCCCGGTTCAGAGCGCCAACCGCGGCCAGGAAGTCGTGTCGCGCAACAACTGCCGGTCGTGCGTGGCCACCACCACCGCGGCCGGAGTCGACTGCAGGGCGGCGGTCAGCTCGTCGACCAGCGTCGCGGACAGGTGGTTCGTCGGCTCGTCCAGCAGCAGAACCTGCGGACGCGCGGCCAGCACCAACGCCAGGTCCAGCCGCCGCCGGGCTCCGGTCGACAGCTCGGCGATCGGGCGGTTCCGGTCGTACCCGCTGAGCAAGCCGAGGTCGGCCGGGGACCGTTGCTCGAGCAGTTCGGCGGCGGTGCGGCGCGCGGGAAGGTCGGATTCCTGGCCCAGCCAGCCGATCCGCACCGACCTCGCGTGCGTGACCGTGCCCGACGTCGGTTCCAGCGCCCGCGCCAGCACCGCCAGCAACGTCGACTTCCCAGCCCCGTTCCGGCCGGTGACGACGAGCCGGTCCGCGCCGCCGAGCGTCAGGTCGACCGGGCTGTCCAGCCGCCCAGCGACTGTCACCCCGGCGGCCCGCAGCGCGACGGTTCCTTGGTGCTGCGGCAATTCCGGCATGACGAACCGCGCCGGTGGCGGCGGGACAGCCACCACGTGCGCGTTCAGGTCCTCCTGCCGACGATGGACAGCGCGGACCAAGCCGGGCGCCCGGGTCGCGCGGGTGTGCTTGCCGTGGCCCTTTTCCGGACGCCAGTTGTCACGCAATCGGTTCTGCGCGGCGGAAAGGTCGTCCGCAAGGCGCTGCCGTTCCGCTAGTTGTTCGGCGTGCAGTGCCTCCCATCGGGCCCGTTCGGCCTGCCGGGCTTCCACGTACGCCGAATAACCGCCGCCGTAACCGCGCGGACGGCCGTCGCTCGACGGGTCGAGGTCCAGCACCGACGTCGCAACATCGGCGAGCAACGCACGGTCGTGGCTCACCAGCACGACCACGCCTGGGTACGCGCGCAGTTGCTCGGTGAGGTGGGCAAGACCGGATGCGTCGAGGTGGTTGGTCGGTTCGTCCAGCAGCAGCACGGAATGTCCCGCGCCGAGCAGACATGCCAGTCGGACTCGATGCCGTTGCCCGACCGAGAGTGTCCCGAGTGGACGGCTCCGATCGTCGACCGCGTTCAGTGCGGCCAGCGAAACCTCGACCCGCCGGTCCGCGTCCCAAGCGTCGAGGGCTTCGGCGTCCGAGAGCGCTTCGGCAAAAGCGTTGTCCGCGCCGGGCTGCCCTTCGGCGAGCGCGGTCGTCGCGGCTTCCAAACGGGCCAACGCATTCCGTACCGCAGCCAATTCGAGGTCGATCAGATCGCCGACAGTTTCCTTTTCTCCCAACGGAATCTGCTGGTCGGCAACACCGATCGTGCCCGCACGGCGGACGTCGCCATGATCGACCGGCTGCGTCCCGGCCAGCACGCGCAACAGGGTGGTCTTGCCACGCCCGTTCTCGCCGACAACGGCGACCCGGTCACCGGCCGCCGCGACCAGATCGACCCCGGCGAGCACCGGACGGCCGCCGAAGGTTACGTGGACGTCGGACAGCCGGACGTGCGCCGTACGCACGAGCGCAGGCGAAAGCGGAGATGTCATGAGGGGAATGCCTCCGAAGAAACGTGATGAACAGCAAGGACGAGGGCCGGTGCCGCGAACGCGCGCGGACCGGTGGAGGCGGTAATCCCTCAGAGGTAGAACTGGTGCTGTATCACGATCGCCAGGATAAAGACCTTCCCCGCGGCGCGCATCCGAATTTCACCGCGCGTGTGCTCGGGCGGCCAGCACGATCGGCAACGGAGCGCCGGTCTCGGCGAACCGGTCGAGAGTCAGACCGGCGTCGAGGAACCCGTTCAACAGTTCGGGCAGCGGCCAGTGCGTCGCACCGACTTTGTCGCGAATCCCCTGGTCAGTCCACGATTCCTTGGTCCAGTGCCCGTCGAGGTAACCAGGGCGGACGACCACCGCGGCCGGATCGCCGCGGTCGGCGAACCCTCCGCAGAAGCACGGATGGACGCCGACGTGCACGAACACCCCGCCCGGCCGCAGCACCCTGGCCACCTCGCGCAGCACGGCGAAATACGCGGGCATGTCGGTGTGCACCAGGACCGCGACCACCGCGGCGACGCTCCTGTCTCGAACCGGCAACCGCGCGGCGTCAGCCTGCGCGGTCGGCAGCCGGGCGCGAGCATGCCGCAGCATCCCGCTGGACAGGTCAACGCCGACCGGCGTCCAGCCCAGCTCCCGCACCAGGTCAGCGTGCACGCCAGTGCCGCAGCCAAGCTCCAGGCACACGCCGCTGCCGTGGCCGAGAAGACCCCGCAACGCCTCGGCACCAGGGTTCACCGGCTGGGCGCGAAGGAATTCCTCCTCGTACCAGTCCGCGATCTCGTCATAGGCCGCCACCACTCCAGTGCACTACCGAACCGCTCGTGGCCGCCACTGATTACGCGTTGGGCGAAGAAACCTTGCGTGCGCAGAGAATCGTGTCGTGCAATTCGCCGCCCGGAACCTTCCTGGTCCGGTTCTCCGCGACCGTGATCGCCCACTGGGCAGGATCTAGCCCAACGTCGTGGACGGTGATCGTCGACTCCGGCGGATGCATCTCCCCGTGGTGATGCCCGATCACCAGCAGCGTCCCGCCCGGCGCGACCCACTCCGCGAGCCGCTCGAACAGCGGACCAGCAGCGTGCACGTAATGCGTGGCGACCAGGTCGAACTGTCCTTCCGGGGACCATTTCAGCAGGTCAGCACACACCCAGTCGACCGCACTCGACCGTTCGCGCGCGTGCCGCAGCACTTCCGCCGACAGGTCGACCGCCGTCACCTGCCACCCGTTCTCGGCGAGCCAGACCGCTTCGGTGCCCTCCCCGCAGCCAGCGTCCAACGCGCGTCCGGGCGGGAGCTTCCCCGCCTCCTCGACCAGCCGCGGATGCGGTTCGAGCTGCGCGTGCCCGGCGGCACCGGCCCAGTGTTCATCCCAATAGGACTGATCGAATGCGTGCGGCACAAGGAGTTCCTTTCCTGATTCCCCTTCCACCTTGCAAACCCTCCAGTACAACTGGCAAGAAATCTTGCCAATCTGTCAAACTCGGCGGATGGACGACGACCGTGCCCTGGACGCAGTCGGCCCCCGGCTGCGCGAACTGCGCCGGAAACGGGAGGTCACGCTGGCCGAACTCGCCGCTCAGACCGGCATCGCGGCCAGCACGCTGTCGCGCCTGGAGTCCGGCAACCGGCGACCCACCCTGGAGCAGTTGCTGCCGCTGGCCCGCGCACACGGCGTGACCCTCGACGAACTGGTCGACGCCCCGCAAACCGGCGATCCGCGCATCCACCTCCGCCCGATCAGCTGCGCCGACGGCGTGACGATCCTGCCGCTGACGCGCCGTCCGGGCGGGATCCAGGCGTACAAATTCATCCTTCCCGGGCAAGGGAAACCGCAGGAACCGGACCCCAAAACGCACGAGGGCTACGAATGGACTTATGTCCTCAATGGACAATTAAGGCTGGTGCTCGGCGAGCACGACATGACCCTTTCGCCGGGCGAGGCAGCGGAATTCGACACCCGGGTACCGCACTGGTTCGGCGCGGCTTCGGCGGAACCGGTCGAGTACTTGTGCCTGATCGGCCGACAGGGGCAGCGCGCGCACGTGCGGGCAGCGCCTAAGGCGTGACCGACGCAGGCAGTCCGAAGGCCGGGAAATGCTCCGCGCAGAGGAACGACGTGAGGTCGCGGATCCGGTCGCCGCGCAGGGTCAGGACGGTGATCGACCACGCCTCGTGGGCGGCAGTCGCCGAACCGCCGAGGTAGAAGGCCACGGCGGGCTGGGCGTTCGCGCTGGTCAGCCGGAACCGCCAGCTCGGGCATCGCGTCATCGGGACCTGATAGGCGAAATCCACCACAGCGGTGCGGCCGCGATACCAGTGCGGCAGCGGCGGCATCGACCAGGTGACGTCCTCGGTCAACAGGCGCACCAGGCCGTCGACATCGCCGCTGGTGAGAGCGGTTGCGAAGCCGGTCACCAGTTCCTGGAGGCGAGCGTCACCGAGGGTGCGCAGCGTTTGTTGCTGGGTCGAGGCGGGGACGTGCGCCGAGATAGTCCGGCGGGCGCGGGCCAGGGCGGAGTTCACCGAGGTCACCGACGTTTCCATTATCGCGGCGATCTCGGCGGCGGAGAATCCGAGGACGTCGAACAGCAGCAGCGCCGCCCGCTGATTGCCCGGCAGGTGGCGGCACGCGGCGACGAAGGCCAGTTCGACCGCCTCGCGTTGTTCGTAGCTGGCCGCGGGGAAATCGGGGCACGGGCCCAGCCAGGCCACGTCGGCGCGCGGGGCCTCGAGCACGACCTGCTCGCTCGGTGGGCCCAGGTCGACCGGCAGCGCGCGGCGGCCGCGCTGCTCGATGAGGTCCAGGCAGGTGCGCGTTGCGACCGTGTACAGCCAGGTGCGCAGCGCGCTGCGGCCCTCGAACCCGGACAGCCCCCGCCACGCTCGCAGCAACGCCTCTTGGACGGCGTCGTCGGCATCGTGGATCGACCCGAGCATTCGGTAACAGTGCGCACGCAGTTCGGCACGCAACGGGGCCACCGCACGGGTGAACGCCGTTTCGGAAGAAAATTCCCCCACGACCGACGATTCTGCCGCATCCAGCCGGTCTCACCTGGCAACCACGACCGAGGAGAACCGGAATGACCGCCACCTGGCCGCAGATCCACGCCGAACGCGCCGCGCTGGCCGACGACCTCGCCGAACTGTCCGACGACCGATGGAGCACCGCTTCGCTGTGCGACGGGCTCTCCGTCCGCGAGGTGCTGGCCCACCTCACCGCGGGGGCATCGCTCACGCCGTTGCGCTGGATGGCGGGCGTGCTCCGCTGCCGGTTCGACTTCGACCGGCAGGTCGCGATGCGATTGGCCGAGCACCTCGGCGACCGCCCGGCCGACACTTTGGCCCGCTTCCGCCGGGTCGGCGCCAGCACGACCAAACCGCCGTTGCCGGTCGTCGCGATGCTCGGCGAGATCGTCGTGCACGGCGAGGACATTCGCCGCCCGCTCGGGATTCGCCGTGAACATCCAAGCGACGTCCTCACCACGGTGGCCCGCTACTACCTCGGTTCCGACCTCGTCGTACTCGCCAAAGGACGCGTCCAAGGCCTCCGCCTCGCAGCGACCGACAGTGACTTTTCCGGCGGCTCGGGACCCCTCGTGACCGGCCCGACGCTCGCGCTGATCATGGCGATGACCGGCCGCTCCCGGTTCCTCGACGACCTGGACGGCGACGGCGCAGAGGTCCTGCGGCAGCGCTGAGGGCCTTGCACTTCGCCGCCAAGAGTTCTATAACAGTGGAGACAGTTATAGAACTCTAAGGAGAAGCCCATGCGCACCCCCACCCAGAAAGGACGCTTCGGGGAGTACGGCGGGCGCTGGGTGCCGGAATCCCTGGTGCCCGCCTGCCTCGAAGTCGCCGACGCGTTCGAGAAAGCCTGGGTCGACCCCGGCTTCCGCGAGCAGCTCCAGACGATGCTCGCCCGGCACGTCGGCCGGCCCACGCCGCTGACGCCCGCCGAGCGGTTGTCCGCCGAACTCGGCGTGAGCGTCGTGTTGAAGCGGGAAGACCTCACGCACACCGGATCGCACAAGATCAACAACGCGATCGGCCAGGCGCTGCTCGCGCGGCGGATGGGCAAGCGGCGGCTGATCGCCGAGACCGGGGCCGGGATGCACGGCGTCGCGACGGCCACCGCGGGCGCGCTGCTCGACCTGCCGGTCACGGTGTTCATGGGTGAGCAGGACGTCGAACGCCAGTCCCACAACGTGTTCCGCATGCGCTACCTCGGTGCGGAGGTCGTCCCGGTCCGCGGCGGCAGCCGCACGCTCAAGGACGCGACCAGCGAGGCGATGCGGCACTGGGTCAGCTCGACCGAGGAGGCGCACTACTGCCTCGGCTCGGTCGTCGGGCCGCATCCGTATCCGTGGATGGTGCGGGAATTCCAGCGCGTCATCGGCGAGGAAGCCCGCGAGCAGTACGCGGCGATCCCGGATTTCGTCGTCGCGTGCGTCGGCGGCGGGTCCAACGCGGCTGGCACCTTCGCGGGATTCGCCGACACCAGCGCGCGGCTGGTCGGGGTGGAAGCGATCGGCGGGTCGGGCGCGACGTTCGGCCAGGCCGGAGTGCTGCACGGTTCGCGATCGCTGTTCCTGCAGGACGAGCACGGGCAGATCCTCGAAGCCCACTCGATCGCGGCCGGGCTGGATTACCCCGGTGTCGGACCGGAACACGCGCACCTGCGCGATCTTGGCCGGGCTCAGTACGTCGCGGTCAATGACGAAGCAGCGGTCGCCGCGGCCGCGCAATTGGCTCGCACCGAGGGGATCATCCCGGCACTCGAATCCGCGCACGCGCTTGCCTGGGTGGCCGAAGCCGCTGGTACGCCGGATCTTCCGGCGGGCTCGACGGTGCTGCTCACCCTGTCCGGCCGCGGCGACAAGGACATCGCCACGCTCATCGCCCGCTCCGAGGAGTCCCGCGCATGAAAACCGACCGCAAAATCCTGATGCCGTATATCACCGGCGGAGTTACTCCACAGTGGACCGACTATCTCCCGGCGCTGGTCGCGGCCGGTGCGGACGCAATCGAAGTCGGCATCCCCTTCTCCGACCCGACGTTGGACGGCATGACCATTCAAGAGGCGTCGAACGTCGCGCTAGCCAACGGAACGACTCCGCAAAGTGTCCTCAATGCACTTTCCGAGACCACAGTGGACGTTCCGATCATCGTGAGCACCTACGCCAACTTGGCCGTCCGAAAGGGTTTCTGCACTGGCCTGAAAGACGCCGGAGTCGAGGGCCTGATCGTTCCGGATCTCCCCTTGGAAGAAGTGCCCGCGATCGAGGAGGGAATCGACCTGGCACTGCTGGTCTCCCCCGCGACACCGACCGACCGCGCACACGAGATCGCCGCACGGAGCCGAGGTTTCGTCTACGCCGTCTCGTCCATGAGCACCACCGGCGAACGCGACCACCTGCCCGCCTCCGCGATCGACCTCGCCACCCGGCTGAAGAACGCCACCGACCTGCCGGTTCTCGTCGGCTTCGGCATCTCCCGACCCGCGCACGCCGCCGAGGCCGCGCGGGTGGCGGACGGCGTGATCGTGGGCGCGGCGATCATGCGGCGGGTGCTCGACGGCGCTGGTCCGGCCCAGGTCGGCGAGTACGTCGCGACCCTGCGAGCCGCGCTGGACTAGAATCCGCTGGTCAAGCCAGAACTGGACCAGAACGGACGCGCATGGCCCGATACCGAGCGATCGCCGCGGATCTCGCCGCGAAGATCCGCGCCGGGGAGTACGCGCCCGGCGAGGCTCTGCCGCCGCAGCGGGAGCTGAGCGCGTCCTACGGCGTCACGCTCATGACGCTCCGGCAGGCGCTGCGCGAACTCAGCGACGAAGCCCTGATCGTGCAACAACCCGGCCGCGGCACCTTCGTGGCGCCGACACCGGCCTCGTACCAGCTGGGCTCCCTGCGCAGCTTCACCGAGGACCTGCGCGATCAGGGTTACGTCGTGCGCACCGAAGTCGTCAGCCAGTCGGTCCGGCGGCTGCCCGCTCGCGTCGCGGCTCGGCTGCAGGCTCGGTCCACCGATTCTAGCCTGCGGCTGGAGCGCGTACGCGAATTCGGCGGTCGCCGGGCGATCCATCAGGTGTCCTGGATCGCTCCTCCGCACGGAGAACACTTGCGGGACACGGATTTCACCACGGTTTCGCTCTACAGTGCACTGTCCGAACTGGACGTCGTGGTCGACCGGGCCGCCGAAACCATCCGCCCGGACGCCCTCGACGACAAGCTCGCCCGCCTCCTCGACGAACCGGTCGACACCCCGGTTCTGGTCAGCGAGCGCACCACCAGCACCCCGGACGGCACGATCGTCGTCGTCGACCGCGCGACCATTCTCGGCAGCATGATGCACATCAGCACCGAGCGCGCCGCCGACCGGCTCTCACTGCGCTGGGGAGCCGGAAGCTGAATCGCGGTGTCCATGCGCCAAAACGGCCAGGTGCAAGGAAAGCCGAGTGTCCGAATCGGACAGATCCACCCCCAGCAACCGCTCGATCGTCGCCAACCGCGAATACGCCGCCGGACGACTCAAATTCAGCACCTTCGCGAACTCAGTCATCGAATAACCCGACTCGACAAAAGCCCGCAACGTCGCGAACGACCGGCCGGCACGCGGCTCAGGCAACGTCAACAACGGCCGCAACTGCGCCTCGGTGAACTCATGCAACCGCGGATGCTCCCGCAACCACCACAACAACCCGCGCACCCCCAAGTCGCCAGCCCGCCGAAGCCCAGGCGCGCCAGGCGATTCGACGTCCGCGACATGCACCGCCTCCTGCAGCGCGGCCGGTAGCTCACCGAGCCGGCGCACCGGCCCAGCCGCTCCGAAAGCCGCCGCCAGTCCGGCCGGAACACCGGCGACCACCCGTTCCAGCAGGGCTTTCTCCGCGGCCGCCGAGGAACACGGGAACACCGCTGCCACCCGTCCCTCGGCCAGCACGCCGCCGATCCCGTCGCTGGTCAGCACCGCGTCCAGCAACGCTCGCTCCTGCCCGGTCCGAGCCGGGCGGCACACCAGCACCGCGTAGTACGCCGCCGACGCCAGACCCAACGCCCGGGCCCGCGCGCGGACCGAACCCTCGTCCGCGCCGTGCAACAGGTCTCGCAGCAAATCGCCCTGTGCCTCGATTTCCACCGACAGCGGCGAGCGTTCCAGCAACTTCCCGACGGTCAACGCCTCAGCCGCGCGTTCGAGCACCATCCACGCCGCCGGCTGCTCCGCCGACCGCGCGGGCACGACCAGCCGACCCCAGCGTTCGCGCGGCGGCCCGACCGGCGTGCACATCCAACTCTCCGGACCGCCGACCTCAGTCGCCGCCGAAAACGGCACTCGCCGGGACCGTGCCGGCCAATCGCGCAGCAAAGACTCCGCCGAACCGACGCCAGCGAACGCGAGCGCCCGATGCGTCCGGTCCTCCAGCACAACCGGCAACCCGATCAAGTCCGCCGCGTGCGCGAGGACCGCGTCCGGTGCCTGCGAAGCCGACCCGACCGTGCTGAACGCCTCGTGCGCACGCTCGGCGAGCCGCAACCGCTCGTAATGCGCGTTGACGATCCGCGCGTGCACGATCTCGGTCACCTCGATGAAGCGCACCGTGCTGCGCAGCTCCACCAGCGGAAACCGCGCGGCGCGAGCAGCCTGCACCAGAGCGTTCGGCACCGCCTTCAGATGCTGCCCCGGCTCCACGACCAGCCCGATCGCACCGGCGTCCCGCAGCGACCGCACATAGGCAACCGCGTCGAAGCCCGGCTCGGTGAACGCCCGTCCGATGGAGAGCACCAGAACGTCGCTGGTCAGCGTCCCGGCGACGTCGCTCAGCTCGCTCACGTGCACCGAGCGCACCGGCACGTCGACCGCGTCCGCCGCCGAGCGCACGACCGGGGACCCGGCGGCCATCACGGGCAGCTCGAGGACGTCGCGCAGAGTCAGGTGCACGACCTCAGCATAACCCGACGATGTGTAAAGCAAGGCCCCCGCAAACCGACGATTCGCCGGTTACCCGCGCCCCTTCCGGGAGGGACCCTCAGAGGGCGAATACCAGGAAGAAAGGTGGCTCGATGAGCGATTCCGTGCCGACGCTGTCCCAGTGGATCGCCGGCGGTGCAGCAGCAGGCGCGCCGGACGGCTACGGGGACGTCACGAACCCGGCGACCGGGAAGGTCACCGCGCGCGTGCCGCTCGGCTCGGCCGCGGACGCCGAGGCCGCGATCGCCGCCGCGAAAGCCGCGTTCTCGTCCTGGCGCAAGACTTCCCTGGCGAAGCGCAGCCGGGTGCTGTTCCGGTTCCGCGAACTGCTCGACGCACGCGCGCCCGAACTGGCCGCGATCATCACCGCCGAACACGGCAAGGTGCTCTCCGACGCGGCGGGCGAGGTCGCACGCGGCCTGGAGGTCGTCGAGTTCGCCTGCGGGATCCCGCAACTGCTCAAGGGCGCGGCGACGGCCAACGCGTCGACCGGCATCGACGTCACCTCGCTGCGCGAGCCGCTCGGCCCGGTCGCGATCATCTCGCCGTTCAACTTCCCTGCGATGGTCCCGATGTGGTTCTTCCCCATCGCGATCGCCGCCGGGAACACCGTCGTGCTGAAGCCGTCGGAGAAGGTGCCGACCGCCGCGAACTGGATCGCTGAGCTGTGGCGCGAAGCCGGTCTGCCTGAAGGCGTGTTCAACGTGTTGCACGGCAACAAAACCGCGGTCGACGCACTGCTGCACAGCCCGGACATCGAAGCGGTCTCGTTCGTCGGCTCGACCCCGATCGCGCAGTACGTCTACGAGACCGGCACGGCGAACGGCAAGCGTGTCCAGGCGCTCGGCGGCGCGAAGAACCACATGGTGGTGCTGCCCGACGCCGACCTCGACCTGGTCGCCGACCAGGCCGTCAGCGCCGGTTTCGGGTCCGCGGGCGAACGCTGCATGGCGGTGTCGGTGGTGGTCGCGGTGGGCGACGTCGCCGACGCGCTGGTGCCGCGGATCGCCGACCGCGCGAAGACCCTGGTGACCGGCGACGGCACCCGCGGCTGCGACATGGGCCCGCTGGTCACCGAAGCGGCGAAGGACCGCGTGTCCGGCTACATCGCCGCCGGAGCCGAAGCTGGCGCGACACTGGTGCTGGACGGCCGCCAAGGCGAGTTCGACGCGGACGGCAACGGGTTCTTCGTCGGCCCGACGGTGTTCGACAACGTCCGCCCGGACATGCCGATCTACACCGACGAGATCTTCGGCCCGGTGCTTTCGGTGGTGCGCGTGGAGACGTTCGCCGACGCGATCGAGCTGATCAACGCGGGACCGTACGGCAACGGCGCGGCGATCTTCACCAACAACGGCGGCGCGGCCCGCCAGTTCTCCGCCGACGTCGAGGCGGGCATGGTCGGCGTGAACGTCCCGGTGCCGGTTCCGGTGGCCTACCACTCGTTCGGCGGCCGGAAGAACTCGCTGTTCGGCGACACCCACGCGCACGGCGGCGAGGGCGTGCACTTCTTCACCCGCGCCAAGGTCGTCACCACCCGCTGGCCGGGCCCCGAACAGGGCGGACTCGACCTCGGCTTCCCGCAGAACGTCTGAGAGGGGATCTGCGATGGACACCCAGTCGGCAGCAGCCCGGCACCTGTGGATGCACTTCTCCCGCATGGGAAATTACCAGGACTCGCCGGTCCCGGTGATCACCCGCGGCGAGGGCGTGCACGTGTGGGACGACCGCGGCCGCCGCATCCTCGACGGCCTGGCCGGGCTTTTCGTCGTGCAGGCCGGACACGGCCGCCGGGAACTCGTGGAAGTCGCCGCACAGCAGGCGAACGAGCTGGCGTACTTCCCGATTTGGGGCTATGCCACGAAACCGGCGGCGGAACTGGCCGAACGGCTCGCGCACCTCGCGCCGGGCGACCTCAACCGCGTCTTCTTCACCACGGGCGGCGGCGAGGCGGTCGAGTCCGCGTGGAAGGTCGCGAAGCAGTACTTCAAGCTGACCGGGAAACCCGGCAAGCACAAGGTGATCAGCCGCGCGGTGGCCTACCACGGCACCCCGCACGGCGCGCTCGCGATCACCGGGCTGCCCGCGATGAAGAAGGACTTCGAACCGCTCGCGCCGGGCGGTTTCCGCGTGCCGAACACCAACCTGTACCGGCATCCGGAGTTCGCCGGCGACCTCGAAGCGTTCGGCCGCTGGGCCGCGGACCGGATCGAGGAAGCGATCCTGTTCGAGGGCGCGGACACGGTCGCCGCGGTCGTGCTCGAACCGGTGCAGAACTCCGGCGGCTGCCTCACGCCGCCGCCCGGGTACTTCGAACGGGTGCGGGAAATCTGCGACCGGCACGACGTGCTCCTGGTCGCCGACGAGGTGATCTGCGCGTTCGGGCGGCACGGCACGACGTTCGCCAGCGAGAAGTTCGGCCTCCAGCCGGACCTGCTGACCTGCGCCAAGGGGCTGAGCTCCGGCTACAGCCCGATCGCCGCGCTGATCGCGTCGGACCGCGTGATGGAGCCGTTCCTCCGCGCGGGAGTCGGCTTCCCGCACGGGTACACGTTCGGCGGTCACCCGGTTTCGGCCGCGGTCGCGCTGGCGAACCTCGATCTGATGGAGCGGGAAGGACTCAACCAGCGCGTGCTGGACAATCAGGACGCGTTCGAGGCGACCCTTGGCAAGCTGCTTGACCTGCCGATCGTCGGCGACGTCCGCGGCGACGGCTACTTCTGGGCCGTCGAACTGGTCAAGGACAAGGCGACCCGCGAGACGTTCGACGCTGACGAGCGGGAACGCCTCGTCCGCGGCTTCCTGCCGGGCGCGCTGTTCGACCGCGGCCTCTACTGCCGTCCGGACGACCGGGGCGACGTGGTCGTCCAGTTCGCTCCGCCGCTGATCGCCGGGCAGGCGGAGTTCGACGAAATGGAGCAGATCCTGCGGGACGCGCTGCTCGAGGCGCAGAAACTCGTCTGAGCCAACTGGCGAGGGAGGGGGCCGGGACCGTGTGGTCCCGGCCTTCTTACGTGCCGTCGCCTATCATGAGTAAAGGAGTCCTAACCGCGAGGCGGCGCGCATGCCCGAGCACCAACCCGGCCTCGACCGCCGACTGGCCGACGCCATCGAGCGGCTCGGGAACGGCCTGCGCGCGCTTTCCCAGCGCAGCGCCCGCACGCAGGGTCTTTCGCCGCTGCAGCAACAGGCGGTGCTGTCGCTCTCCCGCCATCCCGCGCCGCGCCGCGAGGTCAACGCACTGGCCGCGGAGTTCGACGTCACCACCCCGACGATGTCCGACGCGATCAGCGCCCTGGAGCGCAAAGAACTCCTGACGCGCTCACCCGGCTCGGACGGCCGACGTCGCCTGCTCACCCTGACCGAGCGCGGCTTCGCGGCCGCTGCGGCACTGTCGGCATGGGATCAGCAGCTGGTGCAGTCGCTGGCCGCGGTGCCGGAAACAGATCGGGCTACGACGCTGAACACGTTGTTGCGGGTGATCGCGGACCTGCAGCGCGGCGGCGCGATCAGCGTGGCCCGGGTGTGCACGACGTGCCGGTTCTTCGGGCGGGACGAGCATCCCGATCCGAGGGCTCCGCACCATTGTCACTTGATGGGGAAACCCTTGGAGTTGACGGAATTGCGCACCGACTGCCCGGAACACGTGCAGGCACCCGCCTGACCTCTCGCCAACAACTGCGTCGCCTCAGCCTTGCCAACCGTCCGTGAGGGGAACCCTGACGGACTCAGAGTCCCTCAGGGTTCCCCTCACGGACAGCGGCGACCGGATCCGGAGCCGGTCACAACGCCCCGATCTCCTCACACGCCTTCCGCACCCCAGCGCCGTAAGCCGGATCCGCCTTGGCGCAGTTGTCGATATGCCGATCGACAGTCTCCTTGCGCGCGTCCTTGATCCCCTGTGCCGTGTTCTCGAAAGCCGCTGCCGCGCACCTCCGTCAAGCAGCCGGAACAGGTTGTCGTCGTCCTCGCGGTAGTCGAACCGGTCCGCGACCGCACCAGTGGCCCCCGCGGGCTCGGCATACTGCGGTTGCTCCGCCCACCGCCCGAAGGAGTTCGGCCGCACGCCCGGCACCCCGCCCTGGTTGCCGTCCACTCGCGTCGCGCCGTCGCGGTGATAGGTGTTCACCAGCGTCGCCGCGTGTGGGCAGTTGACCGGGATCTGGTGGTGGTTCACGCCGAGCCGGTAGCGAGTCGCGTCGCCGTAGGAAAACAGTCTGCCGGGCAACATCTTGTCCGGGCTCACCGAGATACCCGGCACCAGGTTGGCCGGGGTGAACGCGGCCTGCTCGACGTCGGCGAAGTAGTTCTCCGGATTCCGGTTCAGCTCCAGCTCCCCGCCCTCGACGAGCGGGTAGTCCTTCTTGCTCCACACCTTCGTCAGGTCGAACGGGTGGAACCGGTAGGTCGCCGCGTCCGCCTCCGGCATGAGCTGCACATACAGCGTCCGCTTAGGATAGTCGCCGCGCTCGACGGCCTCGTACAGGTCGCGCTGGTGCGATTCGCGGTCCTCGCCGATGAGCGCGTCCGCTTCCCGGTCGGTCAGGTTCTCGATGCCCTGCTGGGTGCGCAGGTGGAACTTCACCCAGTGCCGCTCGCCCGCGTCGTTGATCAGGCTGAAGGTGTGCGAGCCGAAACCGTGCATGTGCCGGTAGGTCTTCGGGATGTCGCGTTCGGCGTCCGCCGCGCCGCGTTCCCCGGCGACGGTCGAGAAGCGCACGAACGTCTCGACCTCGTTGCCGACCTTGCTGAACAACGCGGCCCTCGGGTAGCCGCTGATGTCGTGCTTGACGGTGAGGCTGTTCTGGCTGTCGGTGAACTGCCCCTCTTTCGTCGTCGGCGCGGAGAACCAGCCGGAAACTAGTGAGGACTCGCGGAAAACCGTCCGGAACGAACGGGTGATTCGCTACGACAAACAGCGTCAATTACCCAGTCAGACTATTCCCGATAGACCGATTCGCATTCCATCGGCGAACACGCTCTCATTTTCCGAATACCTGCGCGCGTGCGGCTCGTCGCGGAGATTTGCGCACTGCTCACTCCTCGCTGTCGCGCACCACGAGCGCGATCTGCACCCGGTTCACCACGCCCAGCTTCGCGAACAGGCTGCTCGTATGCGCCTTCACCGTCGCCACGCTGATGTGCAGCCGCGCCCCGACCTCGGCGTTCGACAGCCCCTCCGCGATCGCCCGCGCGGTGTCCCGTTCGCGTTCGGTCAACGCGGCCAGCCGCGCCCGCGCCGCCTCCCGCGCGGTCCGCCGGGTCTCCGACGACTGCGGCCCCATCGCCGCGGTGATCAACCTGCTGGTGGCCGCCGGGGACAGCGCGGGATTCCCGTCGGCGACCGCGCGCACCGCGGCCAGGATGTCCGGCGGCGGGGTGTCCTTGAGCACGAAGCCGAGCGCCCCGGCCCGCAGCGCGCCGAGCACCATCTCGTCGGAGTCGAAGGTGGTCAGGACCAGAATCCGCGGCGGGTCCGGCCAGCGGAGGATGGCTTCGGTGGCGCTCAGGCCATCGCGGCCGGGCATCCGCACGTCCATCAGCACGACGTCCGGCCGGATCCGGCGGACCTCGTCGATGGCGGCGTCGCCGTCCGCGGCCTCGCCGGCGACCTCCAGGTCGGCTTCGCCGTCGAGCATCAGCCGCAACGACATCCGCACCAACTGATCGTCGTCGACGATCACGACCCGCACCCGGTCCACTCACTCGCTCCCTTCGCCGCGGGCAGGCCACGGCAGCCACGCGGTCAGCACGAACCCGCCGTCCGGGTCCGCGTGATGGTCAAGTTCACCACCGGCGAGCTCGACCCGCTCGGACAGCCCCAGCAACCCGAACCCGGCCGACGGCGGCGGCTTCTCACCCCTCGCTGCCCCCGAATCCCGCACAGTCACGCGCAGGCCGTCGCCTTCCCCGCCCTCCACCGTGACACACACTTCCGCGCCAGGTGCGTGTTTCCCGGCATTGGTCAGTCCTTCTTGGACAATCCGGTACACCGTCCGCGCAAGCAGATCCGGCGGCGTGCCGATGGATTCCGGGGTGTACGCGACGTTGACCCCCAGCGCCCGCGCATCGGCGACCAGCGCGGGCAAAGTCGCGAGCGACGGCTGCGGCGGCTCAAGCCCACCCGGACTCGCCCGGAGCACCCCGAGCACCTCCCGCAACTCCTCCAGCGCCTGATGCGCGCCGTCAGCGATCCCCTTGGCCAACAGCGACACCTGGTCAGAAGGCAGATCCGTCCGATGCCCCAGCACCCCGGCCTGCATCGCGACCAGCGAAACCCGATGCGCGAGGACGTCGTGCATCTCCCGCGCGATCCGATGCCGCTCGACGATCCGCGCCTCCGCCGCCCGCGCGACCTGCTCGCGTTCCGCGCTCTCCGCACGTTCCCGCAGCGACTGCAACTCCTCGCGCCGCGCCCCGATCGCCGCCCCGACCGCCACGACGATGCCGGTGATCAGCACGATGAACGCCACCGACAGCCACCAGGGGTCGGGATCCGCACCGCGCGGGTAAATACCTTCGGTGATCGCCCCCGTCGCGATGCAGGCAAACCCGATGAACGCAGTCTCGAGCGGCCGGCGCCGGGTGGCGAGCGACCCGAGCACGAGCAGCGCCGCCCCTCCCGCGGACGACGACACCGCCGAGACGATCACCACCCCGGTCGCGATCGAGAGCGGATACTTTCGCCGCCACAACGTCGCGACCAGGCACCCGATGCCGATAATCGGGTCGCCGAAGAGCAGCCACCCGATCCGCGGGTCGTCAGACCCCTCCGGCAGCTGGGCGGTCACCGCGACCCAGGCGAACACCCCAAGCAGCGCGGCCACGAGCAGCCGCCACCCCTGCTGCCACGCCTTGAGCCTGACCTGCGGAACGATCACCCGCTCATCTTCGCCGATCCGCCCGGCCCGTGCAGCCGTCCACGGCACAGCGCAGCTTTAGACCAAAGTCGTATCCCTCGACTTTGGTCGGCCCCGATCCGCTCCGCAGGTCCGATGCACAGCTGCTTGCCGACCGCCACACTTGAGCCACCACGAGCCAGGGGAGAACACATGAGCAAGGGCGGCTACACAGCAGTGCAAACGGTCGGCATGGTGATCACAGTCGTATGCGCACAGGCCGCGATCCGCAGTTTCTTCGACCACGACGCACGCCAGCTGTGGGGTGCGTTCGACTGGGTCCCCGGCGGATGGACCGGTCAGCTCATCGCCTTAATAGTGCTGACGCTCATCGGAATAGCAATCGCCAGCTGGGGCGCCAACCGGACCAAGACGAAAAGCTGACTCAATGCACGTCCGGCCCGAGCGCCGCATACGTCTCGGGCCGCCTCCGTCGCAAATAGACCGCCATCGCCAAGCCAGCGACAATCAGGATCGGCAACAACCACGGCAACAGCCCGATCCACGCGGCGTCCGACCCAGCCATCGTCGAGAAATTCACCACAGCCAGCACAATTACCCCGATCAACCCGGCCCCGCCCAGCCCCGGCGCGACGAACGTGCTCCACCAATGCGGATCCCGTCGTTGCCGGAAGAACACCACCACCGCGATCGACGCCATCGCCTGCAGCACGAGGATCGCCAACGTCCCGAACCCGGTCATCGACGACGTCAAGAACGCGACCGGGTCAAGCCCCAGCACCGCGAAGATCGCCGCCACCACGGTAGCGAACCCGATCTGCGCCGCACTGGCGTTACGCGGCGTACCAGAAACCGTGCGCCCCAACGCCTTCGGCAACACACCATCACGAGCAAGCGCGTAGATGTAGCGACTAGCGGAGTTGTGCAGCGCCAGCAACGCGGCGAACAAACTCACCACAAGCAGCAACTGCATGACATCAGTGAGCACAGTCCCGAGAACATCCTGCGAGGTAGCGAGCAACAGATCGCCAGCCGCGAGATGGTCCTGCGCCACAGATTTCGCGCTCCCCACCCCGATCGCACTCACCAACGCCAGCGACGTGACCGCCGCGAACACTCCGATCGCGATCACCGCAATGTAGGTAGCCCGCGGCACTGACTTGTTCGGGTCACGCGCTTCCTCGCTGAACAGCGCCGTCGCCTCGAACCCGATGAAACACGTGGCAGCGAACAACAACCCCAGTCCGATCGACCCGGACGTCACGACCGCGGGCGACAACGCACTGAACGAATACCCGGACTTCACCAGCACCGCGACGTCGAACACGACCAGAATGCTGACCTCAAGGATCAACGACACGGCAAGCACTTTCGCCGAAACGTCAACCCCACGCCGACTCAGCAAAAACACCGCGGCAACCGACAACCCAGCCCAAAACTCCCACGGCAAATCAAGATGAAATACCCGGTTGACGACACCCCCCGTCAACGCCCCGGAGGTCCCCACCGCCCCAGCCACGAAACAGTTGTACCCAGCCAACGCGACGAACGCCCCGGAAAGCCCAGCCGGACGCCCCAACGCCGCGACAAGATACGCGTAGAATCCACCGGCATTGGAGACGTACCGGCTCATCCGCGCGTACCCAATGCCGAACAACAACAGCACGACCCCAGCGATCAGGAACGACGCGGGCATCCCGCCACCGTTCCCCAGCGCGATCCCCAGCCCCGCGATCACGACCATCCCCGTCAACGGCGCGACAGCCGCCAACACGAGAAACGCGATCCCGCCAGTCCCCAACGCATCAGCGCGAAGCTGCCCTCCGACGGCCTCCGGTGTCGACTGCTGTGCCATCCAGGCCTCCCGATCCACTCCAGGGCGACCGTTGCCCCGCGAGCGTCCCAGTCTGCTTGCTCAGCGGCCTATCGCCTTGTCGCCGCAGGCAGAGGTCTTGGCAATCCGCGCACCCCGCCCCTGGTCGCGCTTTCCGTGAGGGGAACCCTGAGGGAATCAGAGTCCCTCAGGGTTCCCCTCACGACCAGCGGCGGTCCGTGAGGGGCCCCTTCACGGACTCAGATTCCCTCAAGGAGCCCTTCACGGACCACCCCCACCTCCGCGATGCACCCAATGCGGCGTTCGGTGCGTCCCACGCACCCAATGCGGCGTTCGGTGCGTCCCACGCACCCAATGCGGCGTTCGGTGCGTCCCACGCACCCAATGTGGCGTTCGGTGCATCTGACGCACCCAACGCCACATTGGGGCGCTAGCCCCAACCCGAAACCGCCGCCGATGCACCCACGCATCGAGGCACCCAGCCCCTCCCCCAACCCCGATACGAAGCCTTCTCTGCGGTTCGGGGGTGCTTGTCAAGGCATCTTTCCCGCCTTGACAAGCACCCCCGAACCGTCAGCACAATCAACCTTCGGGGTGCCCCACGCAACCAAGGCAGCAATGTCGCCGCCAGGCGACGAGCAGCTCACCCCAAAACCTCCCGCAACCGAACAGCAAACTCCTCCGGCTTCCCCGCATACCCGTGCTCCCCACCAAGAAACCCCCCATGATGACTGGGAAACACAGTCACCCCCATCCCCAACCGCGCGGCAAGAGCCCGAACAGTCCGGCCAGTAAACGTATCCCCAGTCTCCTCCCCCACCGCCAGCACAACCCGGCTCCCGACAGCCTTCAACGCGGCAAAATCCGGCGCATAGTCAATAACCGGCCGAGACCGCGAAGACAACAACGGATCATCCCGCTTCCCGTCATCCTCGCCAGGCAACCCGAACTGCCCAGGCTCAACCGCAGGCTGCGCGAAGAACTCCTCAGTAAACTCCCCAACCCAACTGGTCATAGCGATAAACGCAGCCATCCCATATCCCCACCCCCGAGCCAAATACCGCTCAGTCACCCCGTCACAAGCCCGCGCGGCCCCCTCGACATCCGGCAACGCCGCGATAACCGGCGGCTCATGCGCCACCAACGTCCCCACATCCCCCGGATACCGAGCCACCAACGCCAACGCGGTAACCGCCCCGCCACTGCTGGCGAACAGATCAACAGGCCCCGCCCCCAGAGCCGAAATCACCGCATGCACATCCCCGGCCTGAACCTCAGGCCGATTCTCCGTAGCCCCATCGGACCGGGTACTGCGCCCAAGCCCCCGCGGATCATAGGTAACCACCGCCCGCTCCGGAAACAACCCGGCAAGCGTCCCAAACCCGCTGGCGTCCATCGGCTGCCCGATCATCACCAACGGCCGAGTCCCCTCCCCGACCGGCTGGTTGTGCACGTCGTAGACGATGTCCGCACCGTCAGTAGCAAGATGATGAGTAGACACAGCGACACTCCCCTGCCTCGCGAAAACCTACGCGAGCAGCCTACCCGGCCTTCGCGCCCCAGCGTCCACAATGGACCCAATCGCCCAGCAGCCGACATCAGCTATGCTGACGACGTGGCAAATTCGGCAGGCAGCAAAGGAATGCCGCGCCCCGAACGGGAGCGGCTGATCCTCGACGCCGCCGTCCAGGAGTTCGGCGCCCAGGGCTACGCCCACGCCTCAGTAGCCGCCATCGCCCGCCGGGCGGAAATTTCCAAACCGCTCGTCTACGGCTACTTCGACTCCAAAGACGGCCTCTACCTGGCCTGCCTGCACCGCGGCGCGGCCCCGCTGGTCGACGCGGTCACCGAAGCCCAAACCGGCACCGGCCTCACCCGCGCCCTCGGCACCCTGGAAGCGATCTTCCGCACCCTGGAGCCCCGCCGCCTGGACTGGGCGGTCCTCTGGGACCCCACCCTCCCGCCGAACTCCGCAGTGGACGAAGCCGCCCGCTCCTACCGCCGCAAACTGTCCGCACTAGGCGCGGAAGGCACCCAAGAAGCCCTGTCCACAGCCGGTTTCGCCGACCCCGCGGACGCCTCCCTCTTCGCCCGGATCTGGTACGGCGCAGTAGCCGCCACCGTCAACTGGTGGCTGGAGCACCCGGAAGAAACCGCCGAAACCACCACCCAGCGCTGCGCGAGAATCCTCACCTCCCTGCGCGGCTAACTTTCGCAATCCACCCACTCGAAGTACCCGCTCCCCGACACCGGCCGCCGCCGAAACGCCCCGGAATACGTGTACGCGCCGACATAACCGCGCCCATGCCCATACCGCAATGGACTGTCCACAACAGCCTCCAACGCCACGACTTCCTCCGCCCCGTCCCGCACCGTCCACCGAAAACGCTCCGGCACCCGCATCTCCCGCCCCCGCGGATCAACCTCCGGCCCTCCTCGATAGTCCACCTCGAACTGGACCTCACGAAACACCGCGGCATCCCCGTCAAGCGTGCGCACATAGGCAAGCCGACAAGCCGTAGCCCCAGCCGCCCGAACATCGGTCAGCAACAACTGCGTCCGGTCATCAAGATTGATGATCTGATAGGTAAAGAAGTCGATCGGCAGCTTGAACCGCTGAGGCAGTGGCGTACGCCGAAGCGCTTGCGGCGAAACCGATCTCGCGTACTCGACAGTGCAGAGCCCACCGATCTCAGTCTCACCAGTGTCGTCAGTAATCATCCCGGTGAAAGTGGCAAGCAGGCTCAAATGGTCATACGCCGGATTCCGCACGAACCAAGACACCTGAGGCGTGGCAGTGATCGCCAAGTCCGCCGAGAACCCGTCATAACGCGCATGTACCTGATACGACGGATGCGCCGCCTCGATAGCAAGATCCGAATCCCACTCCAGCCGCGAACCGTCCTCCGCGAAACGACATTCAGTGTGCGAATCGTAAGCCTGATAGTGATGATGCCCAGGCGCGGCAGTAGACGACAGGACAGTCGTGGTGCGGCGCGCATCGGAGGTCGCGAGGTAGTCGTTGTCGAAACAAACCGCGCCAGTGCTGCCGATCAGCGTCATCGTGTTGAGGTAGCGATGCGGCGCGGGCAGCTCCGGCACGAAGATGCCGTAATGCGTCCACGCCCAGGTCCGCGAGTCCGGATGCGGCCGCAGCAGGCCGGGCCGGTCGAACGGCTTCGCGGACTCCTCGATCCGCTGGTCGAAGCGAGGGAGCACCCGGTTCACCACGAACGGCGCGGCAGCGGTCAGCACGCTCATCTTTCCTCCTCAGTGCCTATTACCCTAGAGTAAGTTACTCTTGGGTCAATTCGGAAGGGAGCAGTCGGATGACACGGTCCTGGTGGGGTTGGGGCGACACCGAGGAAGCACTGACCGCCGAAGAGTCGGAAGCGCTGGTCGCGCGCACGTCCGCCTTGCTTCCCGCCCACAACTTCACCGACCACGCTCCTCCCTGCCCGGACGATCTGCCGGTGCCGCCATCCCGGCTCCGGCCGCCCGCCGCACTGGCCCGGCTGTGCTCGGCCGACCGGACCGACCGGCTTTCGCACGCGCGCGGCAAGGCGTTCCGCGACGTCGTCCGGAACCTGGAAGGACGGGTCGAAGCGGTGCCGGACGTCGTCGCGCGCCCGGAGTCCGAGCAGGACGTGCTCGACCTCCTGGATTGGTGTTCCACCAGCGGCACCCCGGTAATCCCGTACGGCGGCGGCAGTTCCGTCGTCGGCGGCATCGAACCGCGGTTCCCCGCGCCCGCGGTGTCGCTGGATCTCGGCCGCCTCGACCAGGTCGTGGAGATCGAAAAGACGAGCCGCACCGCACGCATCCAGGCTGGCGCGTACGGGCCCGAACTGGAGGACCGGCTCCGCCCGCACGGCCTGACGCTGCGGCACTACCCCCAGTCGTTCACGCACTCCACGCTCGGCGGCTGGCTGGCGACGCGCGCCGGCGGCCACTTCGCCACGCTGGCCACGCACATCGACGACCTCACCGAATCCCTGCGCGTCGTGACTCCGGCCGGCGTCAGCGAGTCGCGCCGGCTGCCCGGTTCGGGGGCCGGACCGTCGCCGGATCGGCTGTTCCTCGGCTCGGAAGGCACACTGGGCGTGATCACCGAAGCCTGGATGCGTCTCCAGGAACGTCCGCGCTGGCAGGCGAAAGCGTCGGTGAGCTTCACCAGGTATGCCGACGCAGTACGAGCGACCCGGGCGATCGCCCAGTCCGGCTTGTACCCGGCGAACTGCCGTCTCCTCGACGCCGCGGAAGCGTTCCTCAACACCGGCGTCCAGGCGGACGGCTTGCTGCTGCTCGCGTTCGAGTCCGCCGACCATCCGGTGGACGCCTGGCTGGACCGCGCCCTCGAACTGACCGCCGATCACGGCGGCACCGTCACCGCCCGTCGCGGCGAATCCGGTTCGGCGTGGCGATCGGCCTTCCTGCGGATGCCGTACCAGCGCGACGCGCTCGCCCGCCGGTCGATGGTGGTGGAGACCTTCGAGACCGCCTGCACCTGGGACGCGTTCGAGTCACTGCACGAGGCAGTCACGACGGCCGCGAACGCGGCGATCGCCGAGATCTGCGGCGCAGGCGTCGTGACCTGCCGGTTCACCCACGTCTACCCGGACGGCCCCGCGCCGTACTACGGCATCTACGCGACCGGCCGCTGGGGCAGCACCGTCGCGCAGTGGGACGAGCTGAAAACCGCTGTGTCCGAAGCGATCCTGGCCAACGGCGGAACAATCACCCACCATCACTCGGTCGGCCGCGACCACCGCCCGTGGTACGACCGGCAGCGCCCGGACCCGTTCGCCGCCGCCCTGTCCGCGGCGAAGGACGCCCTCGACCCCGCCGGAGTGCTGAACCCGGGCGTCCTGATCCGGTAATCCTTACCGCCGCAGGTACCGCAACGCCCGCGCCGCCGCGTGACTGCCGCACATCCCGTGTGCGCCCGGCCCCGGCGGCGTGGCCGCGGAACACACGAAATGGCCCGGAACGCCGACGTCGTGCGGCTGCAAGGTCGCCCGCGGGCCGAACACCAGCTGCCGCATGTCTTTCGCTCCGGTGAGGATGTTCCCGCCGACGAAATTCGGGTTCCCCGCAGCGAATTCCGCCGACGATGTGGTCACCGAGCCGATGACGCGCTCCCGGAATCCCGGTGCGAACCGTTCGATCTGCGCGGTGATCGCCTCGGTGGCGTCGCCGGTGTATCCATGCGGCACATGCGCGTACGCCCATACCGGATGCACATCACCGACCGACCGGGACGGGTCGGCCAGGTATTGCTGACCCAGCAATACAAACGGCCGTTCCGGCATTCGTCCATTGTGTACTTCCCGCTCACCCGTCGCGACTTCCGCTGCCGATCCTCCCAAGTGGACAGTCCCAGCCGACCGAGCTTCCGGCGACCGCCACGGAATTCCGTCCTGCACCGCGAAATCCACTTTGAACGCACCCGGACCGTAGCGGAACCGCTCGTACGCCCGCTGGATCCGCGACGGCAACCGGTCGCCGAGCACCGACGCCAGTGTGCGAGGTCCGACGTCCCACACCACCACGTCCGCCCGAGGAAGCTGCGAGACCGACTGCACCCGCACGCCGGTCTCGATCTTCCCGCCGAAGTCGGCCACCAGAGCGGCCAAGGCGTCGCTGATCGCGCGCGACCCGCCCTCCGCGACTGCCCAGCCGTGCCGGTGGCCAGCGGTGAGAATGCCGAGCCCGATCGCCGACGACAGCGGACGATCCAGCGGCCGGAACGCGTGCGCCGCAACGCCAAGCCACAGCGCACGAGCCTGTTCAGTGCGGAAGTACCGGGCCAGCACGGTCGCCGGGGCGACCGTCGGCAGACCGAACCGGCCCAGCAGCAATGGATGTTTCGGCACCCGCAGCAGCGGGCCGAGAATGTCCTCGCTCAGCGCGTCGTAGTTCTGCGCGGGCGAGGAGAACAGCGCTGACCAGCGGCGTTCGTCCGGGCCGAGCCCGGCGGCGGTGTCGGAGACCGAGCGTCGCAGGACTCCGGCGGTGCCGTCGTCGAGCGGGTGCACGCAGTCGATCTCCGGCAGCCGCCAGCGCAGGCCGTACCGGTCGAGCCCGAGGCCGGTCAGGACGGGCGAGCCGACCGCCATCGGATGCGTCGCGGAGCAGTGGTCGTGCAGCAGGCCAGGGACGATCGCCTCGTAGGTGCGGGTGCCGCCGCCGATCTCGTCAGCGGCCTCCAGCACCGTCACGTCGACCCCGGCGCGTGCCAGCACCACCGCCGCGGCGAGCCCGTTGGGACCGCTGCCGACCACCACTGCCGTCGTCATGCCAGCACGCTGCTCGTCGTCGCCGGGCTCGCGGTCCAAGTGACGGTGAGCGGAATCGGGCCGTTCGGCAGCCACGGCTGTTCGTTGACCGCGTCGGCCACCGTCCAGTGGCCGCGCTCGATCACGCCCAGCGCCGCGTCAATCACCTGGTAATGCTGCACCTTCGAGTGGATCGCCTGCGACTCGACCCACACCACGATCCACTCCCCGGGCGCGAATCCGACCCGCTTCTGCACCGCGTTGACGAAGTCGAGGCCGTGCAGGTGCCCGTCGCCGAAGTTGAACCCGAGGATCGAGTTGCAGCCGAACTCGGCCTCGCGCACCGTCCGCGCGTCGAGGTCCGGCAAGTTCTTCGCGAGCACGGAGAACAACCCGCGGCCCTGGCTGTGCATCGACCGCCAGGCGATCGTCTGCTGCATGGTGATCTCGGCGATTTCGGCCGGGTAACCCATCTCCTGCAGCTGGTCGACCTGGTTTTTCGTCGGCCGGTGCGGCAACGTGTTCAGCTTCGCCTCGGCCCCCGGCGCGAAGGCCCACAGCGCCGACGCCCAGTTGCCCGCGTACTGCCGCATCGACGGCAGGAACGACACCAGATCCGGCCGCAGGTTGCCCAGGATCGGGAAGAACAGCAGCGCGGCCGCGATCACGCCGGCCAGCCAGCCCGGTGTCATGTCGCCGACGCCGTATCCAGCGCTCGCCGGGAAGCCGAGGAACAGGAAGATCGCGAGGTAGCCGAAGAGAATGTTCCACTCCAGCGGTACGGCCAGCGGGAAGGTGGACGTGATGAACAGGTGGAACACCACCATCAGCGCGACCCCGGCGAGCGTGACCCAGTGGTTGGTCGAGAACAGCAACACCAGCGGGGTGATGATTTCCACCGTCGTCCCGCCGACGTGCGCCATGAACGACGCGAGTTTCGACGGCCGGATGTCGTTCGGGAAATCCCGGTAATGCGCTCGCTTCAGCCACTTGAACGGCACACACGGGCTGTTGGACACCATCGGCGGCACCACATTCGTGAAGTGTTTGCCGAACTTCGAGACGCCCGCGCCGATCCAGACCAGGCAGATCAACAGCTTCGCGGCGATGATCATGTTCACGAACGGCAGGAAGGCGAAGAAGACCAACGCGGGCAGATACTGTTCACCCCGCGCGGCAAGGAAAACTGTCTTGTCCCGCAAGCCATTCAGCACGTACAGCGCGATCGGCGCGATCAGCAACGCCGGACGCACGAGGCCCGAGGTGTTGCCCGGCAGCGCGGCCGACAACGCGGCGTTCGGGACGCCAGGCATGACGATCGCGGTCAGCAGCGTGGCGAGGAAAGCCAGATACAGCAGCACATCGAAGCCGTTTCGCTGGTCTCCCTTGGTGAACGGGACGCGCTTCCACGGCCGCAGCCGGATCGTGCCAGGACGCGCCCAGAACAGAATCCCACCGGTCATCGGCTTGAACTTGCCCGCGATCGGTCCCCAGGAACCGGCGACTCCGACGGCTTCCAGCAATACCGTCCACAGCACGAGCTTTTGGTAAACGACCGGTTCGTGCCACCACGCGGCGACGTCCCAGAACGGGCCGACGCCGGACGTCGCCGTCACCAGCGCCACCCCGGCCAGCACGTAGAGGAAGAGCAGCTTCACCACGTACGTGGCCGGGATCATTTTGGGCGAGCCGAATCCGAACTGGACCCAGTGCAGCGCGAGCGCCCTGGTCCGTTCAAACAGTGGCTTCCGCAGGAAGGTTTCCGGATCGACCGGGGGAAAATCCCCTGTCTTGAACCCCATTGTTCTCTGCCTTTCTCCGGACAGCATCGACCGGACCCGCTCATGCGGGCACGGATTGTTCTCTGAGGAGCGGAATCAGCTCGCGGCGGCGAGTTCGCGGCGCAGCGCCGGTTTGTCGATCTTGCCGACCGGATTCCGCGGCAGCGCGGGCACGATGTCGATCCGCACCGGCACCTTCACCCGCGTCAGCCGGGCGCGGCAGTGCTCCAGCAACTCGGCCTCGCTCACGACCGCGGCCGGGTACAGCGTCACGGTCGCGACCGGCAGCTCGCCGAGCACCGGATGCGGCGCGCCGACCACCGCGGCTTCCAGCACCGCCGGATGTGCGTGCAGTGCGTTCTCGATCTCCTTGGGGTAGAGGTTCTCCCCGCCCCGGATGATCATGTCCTTGATGCGGTCGACCAGGACGAGGTAGCCGTCCTCGTCGAACCGCCCGACGTCGCCGGTGTGCAGCCAGCCGTCGACGATCGTCGCGGCGGTGGCCTCGGGCCGGTTGAGATAGCCGCGCATCACGTTCGGACCGCGGACCACGACCTCGCCGGGACCGTCGGTCAGCCTGCCTCGCGGATCCATCAGCGCGACTTCCTGCCCGGGCAGCGGACGCCCGACGGTGCCCGGTTTGCGCGGCCCGGCCAGCGGGTTCAGCGTCGACGCGCAGCTTCCCTCAGACAGTCCGTAGCCCTCGACGACCACCACCCCGAACCGTTCCTCGACCCGCTGGATCAGCTCGGCGGGCATCGGCGCGGCACCGCAAACCACCAGCCGCAGCGACGAAGTGTCCGGCCGCACGGTGTCCGGGAGACCCGCCAGCCGCGCGTAAATCGCTGGTACGGCGGAGAAATACGTCGGACGGACACGTTCGATCGTGTCGAAGAAATCGTCGGCGCGGAATCTCGCGGTGATCGTCGAGCGGCCGCCGGCGAGCAGCGGCGCGAGCACGCTGACCACGATTCCGTTGACGTGAAACAGCGGCAAGATCAGCAAACTGTGGTCCGCTGCGCCGAGTTCGAGCGCGTCGACGATCATTTCGGTCATCGCCCGCACGTTGGCGTGGTCGAGCACGACGCCCTTCGGCTGTCCCGTCGTGCCGCTGGTGTAAATGAGCAACGCGACGGCCTGCTCGTCGTCGACCACTGGCCCGTCGTCCGGCGCGGCGGTCGCCAGTTGCTCGAGCCGCAGCGTCACCAGATCCGAATCCTCTTGTCCCACCACGACTTTCGCCTTCGCGTCCGCGATCTGGAACGACGCCTCGCCGTCGGTCAGCTCCGGATTCACCGGCGTGACTGCGGCCCCGAGCCGCCAGGCCGCGAACAACACCACCGCGAACTCGACCCGATTCGGCAGCAGCACCGCGACAACGTCGCCCGCGCCGACCCCTCGCTGCCGCAACGCGGCCGCCGCGCTGCGCACCCGCACCGCGAATCCGGCGTTGCCGAGTTCGCCGTGTTCGTCAGCGAGACAGGGCCGGTTCGGGTTCCGCCGGGCTCGTGCTTCAGGCAGCGCCGCGAGGTGCATCGTCGAAGTCCTTTCCCAGGGCGGCTTAGTGGGAAATGACGGTAAGGACGGGCCGTGACCCAAGCCATAGGCCGCAGAACCGAAGGCTTCGCCGGTCGTTGTGCCGGGGTCACAACCGCCCGCACCGAGGGGGTGAACGACGCCGCTCGCCTGTCGCCGGGGCGGTCCGGTGGCTACCCTGACCGCCATGTCCGACGCCGTCGACGCCGTCGTGGCCGAGATCGCGCACGCCATCGACGCCGATCTCACCGCGCGCACCACCGAGCTGACCGACTGGTTCGTCGAGATGATCCCGGAATTCCGGCACGACGAGACGGTCCGGAAGCTCATGATCGCCAGCACGTCGGCGAATCTGGTCGCGATCCTCGACATGCTGTCGCATTCCATCCCCCTCGACCGGATCACCGTCCCGCCCGCCGCGGCCGAGTACGCGCGCCGGTTCGCCCAGCACGAGCTGTCGCTGGAAGCACTGCTGCGCGCGTACAGGCTCGGCGAGCACCGCTTCGAACAGTGGGCGATCGAGGCGCTGGAGCGGCAGCCGAACATCGACACCCAGCTCGCGCTCGGCGTCCTGGCGGAACTGTCCCGCCGCACCAACCGCTACATCGACCAGGTCATCGAGGGCCTCATCGACATCTTCGAGACCGAACGCCGGCGCTGGAGCAGTCGCACCGGAGCCGCGCGGGCGGCGCAGATCCGGCTGGTCCTCGATTCGGACACGCTGACCGAGGACGCCGCACAACAGCTCCTCGCCTTCCCGATGCGGCAGTGGCACCGCGCGGCCGTCGCGTGGCTGCCCGCCGAGGGTGCGGGCGAACTGCAGGCCGCGGCCCGATTGCTACAGGAGGTGTGCGGACGCGGTCCAGCGCTCACCATGCTGGCGGACGACCGCACCCTGTGGAGCTGGACAGTCAGCACAGAACGCGACGACATCGAGGTCGACCGCCTCCGCTCCGGAATCACCGGCATCGGCGGCGGCCTGCGACTGGCTCTGGGCGCGCCAGGCTACGGACTGGCCGGATTCCGCGGTTCGCTGCGCGAGGCGGTGCGAGCGCGGGCCGTCGCGGAGACCAACGAGGACCAGAGCCAGAGCGTGGTGCTGTTCGACGACGTCGCGATCGCCGCCCTGCTCACCGAACAGTCCGAGGACGTGTACCGCTGGATCGCGCGGGTCCTCGGCGACCTCGTCGCCGACGATCCCGGCACCGAACAACTGCGCGAAACGCTGCGAGTCTTCCTCGACACCGACGGCAGCTACACGCATGCCGCCGCCCGGCTGCACCTGCACAAGAACACCGTCCACTATCGCGTCCGCAAGGCCGAGGAACTGTGCGGACGACCGCTGGCCGAACACCGGCTGGAAGTGGAAGTCGCCCTGCGTGCGGCCACTTTGCTGCGCAAGCGCCTGCCGTGGAACGAACCCGGCTGACCCCGTCTGTCCATTGTGGATTCTTTTGCCTTCTCGGGTCGCCGTGTTAGCCTGACGCCGTGCTGCGCCTCATGACGTCCGAGCGACTCGTAACCCAGCGCGCCGGCTGAACCAGGCTGCCGGCGCGCATGCTGGCGTACGCCTTTTTTCTCCGGGACCTGGCCCTCTTCCCGCCAGATCCTTCTTCCTGGAGAAACGCCATGTCCTTGAGCACCTTTTCCTCCGCCCCGTACACCTCCGCCCCGGCCATGCTGGTCCGCCGCCGGATCGCGACGTACTTCGTCGGCGGCATCGACCAGATCCCCGGCCTGGTCGCCACGCTGACCCAGCACGGGAAGCTGATCCACGAACTGTCCGTCGACGTCCGCGAGGGCGTCCGCGAAAGCAGCATGGTCAGCACGGTCCTGGTCAGCCCCGATGCGCTCGATGCCCTGCTGGACGCCCTGCGCGACCTTTCGTCCGTCGTCTCCGCTGAGCTGGCCTGATCTTTGGGCCACCCCCCTCGCCACGACCTGCCGACGCACCCGCTCAGACTGGGGTCTCCCCACCCAGCGAAAGGGCACCCCCTATGCGATTGGCCGACAAGATCACCCTGATCACCGGCGCCTCGAGCGGAATGGGCCGGGCGGCCGCCCTGACGTTCGCCCGCGAAGGCGCGACCGTCATCGTCACCGACGTCGAAGACGCGGATGGCACTGCCGTAGCCGAAGAGATCCGCGCGGTCGGCGGCCAAGCCGAATACCGCCGCCTGGACGTCACCGACGAAGACTCCTGGGCAGCTGTCCTCGCCGCCGTCCTGGACCAGCACGGAAAGCTGGACGTCCTGGTCAACAACGCCGGCATCAGCGGCACCTTCGACCCGGACCTCACCAGTACGGCCTTCTACGACCGCCTGCTGCAGGTCAACGCCCGCGGGGTGTTCCTGGGCATCAAACACGGCGCCACTGCGATGTCGGGCAGGGGCGGTGGTTCGATCGTGAACCTGACCTCGATCTCAGCCTCGATCGGCCAGATCGGGGTGCACCTGGGTTATGCCGCCTCGAAGGGCGCGATCAAAGCGATGACGACCACCGCGTCGGTCCACTACGCGGGCGACGGCATCCGAGTCAACGCAGTAGCTCCCGGCCTCCTGCCACCGATGCGCACCTCCCGCGGCTCGACGGATCCGGTGTGGCGAGCGAAGCAGGTGGAGGGCGTGCCGATGGGGCGGACCGGGGAGGTGCAGGAGGTCGCTGACGTGATCCTGTTCCTGGCTTCCGCGGAATCGTCGTATGTGACCGGGGTGGAGATCTTGGTGGATGGCGGGTACACGGCCCAGTAAGACTCTCTCGGCCCTGTCGGCCCTGTCGGGGCTCTGTTGGTCCTGTCGACTCCCTCAGCCCCGTCGGCCCTCTCAGCCCCGTCGGCCCTCTCAGCCCCGTCGGCCCTCTCAGCCCCGTCGGCCCTCTCAGCCCCGTCGGCGCTGTCGGCGCTGTCGGCGCTCTGGGGCTCCCGCAGAATTCGGCGGGAGCCCCAGGCGCTTCGGCGGGTCCTCCTGCACACCCTCCGCCTGCGCTGCCCGCTTCCCCAACTCCGGCTGGCGAGCCCACCGGGAGCCCGCCCCGGCCAACCACTGGACCCGGCAACGTATCCCCGTGAGCCGTCCACCTCGCGCCGACTCCAGCGGAACGAACCGTTCGCGCTCAGCCGCCCCAGTCCGCCCAGCCAACCGCCTGGCCCGCCACCGCTCACCCCAGCCGTCCGTCTCCTACGAGCTCCGGCGAGCCGAGCTCTTCACACCCGACCGCCCGGCCGATGAGGCACGACACCGGCCCATCGCGCGCCCACCCCTCCGCGTCTCACCGAGCACGGCACCCGCGGCCCGCGCGAACCCACCGCCTCCCGCTCCGGCTCACCATCGGCCCGGCTGCCGTGACTCCTGCCTCTGGCCAGATCCGCCGTCGCGATCCGATCCGCGCGGTACGTTCAGCGAGCACCACTCCCGGTGGCGAGACGGAGGCGAAGCCGATGGAGCTGAGGCAGGTCGAACACTTCCTCGCCGTAGTCCGGCACCGCAACTTCACCCGCGCCGCCCAGGACGTGCACGTCGTGCAATCCGCGCTCAGTGCGTCCGTCCGGAAGCTGGAAGCCGACCTCGGCGCGGAACTGTTCGACCGCACCACCCGCCGAGTGACTCTCACCCCCGCAGGCGAGGCCCTGCTCCCGCTGGCGCACCAGATCGCCGCGGACGTCGACTCCGCCCGCGGCGAGGTAGCCGCGGTGACCGGCCTCGCGCGCGGCCGGGTGTCGATCGGAACCATCCAGACTCTGACCGTCATCGACCTGCCCGCGAAGCTGGGCGAATTCCGCGCGCGGTACCCAGGAATCCGGCTGCGCGTCCGGGAAGGCACGATCCCCGGACTGACCGCCGCCGTGTCCGACGGCGAACTGGATCTGTCCTATGTGGGCGGTCCGCTGTCCGAGGACTTGGCCGAATTCGCCAGCTGGCAGCAAAACCTGGTCCTGCTCACTCACCCCGGACACCGCCTGTCGACCCGGCGCCGAGTCCGGCTGGCGGAACTGGACGGCGAACCTTTCGTAGATTTCACCGGCAGCGGCCTGCAAGTCCTGGTTGACCGCGCCTTCGCCGAAGCCGGAGTCCGCCGCGACCAGGTATGCGAGGCAACGAACGTCCCGCTGCTGGTCGATCTGGTCGCGGCTGGCCTTGGCGTCACCGTGGTCCCAGAACAGGTCGCCGCGAGGTCCGGCTTGCCATTCGCCCACCTCACCCAGCCGACGCTGGCCCGCACGATCTACCTGACCGGCCGCTCGGCAAACCTCACCAACCCGGCGGCACGGGCGCTGCTGGCCCACCTCCTCGCCTGACCCCACGCACCGGCGCGAGCACCAGCGCGAACCCGACCAACCCCAACACCAACGCGACGGTCGTCAGCCCGGTAATCCCGGCGACGAACGCCAACGCGAACGCGCGCCCGCCCAACCGCCGCAACAACCGGACGACGTCGCGAGTCGCTCCGTCGACCGACTCGACATCGGCCGCCAGATTGTCGACCGACTCGGCATCGGCTGCCGGGCTAACGCTCGCCACCGAATTGCCGCTCAACACCGGGTTGAGATTGACTGCGCGGCTCGCACCGGCCACCGATTCGGCACCGGCAGGCCGGTTCAGCCCGGCATCCGAGTCAAGGCTCTCCACCTCGACGCCCGCCAGCGACTCGGCATCGGCTGCCGAACCGACGCCGACTGCCAGCTCGGCGCCAGCCGCTGGGTCGACGTTGGCCGCCGACTCGACACTCGGCACCGGACCAACGCTGGCCGCCCCATTGACGCTCGCCACCGGGTCAACGCTGGCCGCCCCGTCGACACTCGCCACCGAATCGACGCCAATTGCCGCGTCCACGCTCACCACCGAACCGACACCAGGCACCGCGTCGACACTCGCTACCGAGTCGACGCCGGGTGCCGCGTCGACGCTCGCCATCAGCTTGGCGTCGGCCACCGTGCCAGCGCTCACCGCACCGAGGGCAGCGCCGTCCTGCGCGCTCCGACGATCGGCTACGCCTCCCTCAACTTCTGGGCCGGTCTCGGTGTCGGCGGACCGGTCCGCCGACACGCCACCGTCGAGGTGCTGGTCGTCGCTTCGGGCGGGATCCTCGGCAGAGTCGCCGGGCGCAGACGTCATGGGCCGAGTATTGGCTCGCGTCGGCCACGCAGTCCAACACCTGTTTTCGCTGCGATTCAGCGATGAAATCGATCGGCCTCGCGAAGGCCTATCGACTCGGCAGTCGCCGTCGACTCGACAGCACCAGGAGCACTCGACGACACCAGGATCAGGCGAAGACCACCTCCTCGCTTCCGACCAGCTTCACGCCTGCTGCGGACAGCTCCTCGTCCACCCGGGCGCTCTCCTCCGCGGCGGGGAGTTCGTCGTCGTAGGTGGCGTGGGCGTCTTGGACCAGCGTGACCTCATGACCGCGGTTGAGGGCGGCCAAAGAGGTGGCCCGGACACAGAAGTCGCTCTGCATTCCGGCTACGACCAGCGGGGCTGACTCCGGAAGCAGGGAACCCAACGGGGTATCGGCGAAGGAGTCGGGTGTCTGCTTGTCGACTACGTGTTCCCCCGGGCGGACCTCGTGCACCAGTTCCCAGCCGGAGGTACCAGGCACGTCGGGGTCGTCGCCGGTGCCGTTGTTCCGGATGTGCACCACCTGGGCACCCGCGGCTCTCGCCCGCTCCAGGACACGCGAGATCGCGGCGGCGACTCGGTCGGCGTCGGGCACTGGGGTGGGAGGGAGAAGCATGTTGTTCTGGACGTCAATGAGAAGCAGTACGGGAACCATGCCGGAAGCATCTCAGCGGGCACCGACAAAAAACGGGGCTCGGAGTTCGCCCACAGGGATGAACAACGACGAGTCCCCGGCAATGCTCTGATGGGCAGGTGTCTGGCAGCGCTTCTGGAGCGGTTCTTCGGCAGCCATCCGCCGACGCCGATCTTCTGCGACGACTAGTCGCGACCCCGGGCTACGAGTCTCGCCGTTCCTGTCCGGAATCCTCCTGCGTCGACGGTCGTGGGTGCGGCATCGGACGCTGCCGGGCGACCGGATAGCGCGCGAGGGGATGTGCCTCGTCGAGTCGGTGGCGGGCGCGGCGGGGCACGTCGTCCGACGGGGAGACCCAGCGGCGTGTCGACTCGTCCGGCGGGGAGGCGGACGGAGGCTTCGGCGGCGGAACAGCGGAGCGACGCCGGGCGGCGCGGCGCAGGAACACCACGGCCAGCACCACGAACACTGCGGCGACGGCCACCAGAAGCCACCAAGCTTGCATTCGTCCTCCCGTCGTGGGTGGGTCGCACGCAAGGGTGCCCGTTCGGCCCGCCGACAGCGCGATGTCCACACCGCCGGGTGTCACCGGAACGGGGGGTTGTTTGCTGGATAATCGCGGACGGCGGGTCGGGTGCCGTGCAGGTCCCGGCTACAACGTCGCTAGCCGGGGCTGCGCGACGACCAGATTCGCATTTAGCGCGAAGGAAGGACACCGCTGACTGGCTGCGGTACCGCGGAGCTGGACTGCGAGACATACCGGGAGCGACGCCTGGAGCCGTGCCGTTCGGCGAGGCGCATCGGGATGCGGTACCCAGAATCTCGCGGCGGCGCGGATCGGGAGCGGATCCAGGACTGGCAACCGCGCGGCAAAGCACGCCCAGGGGCAACGCTAGGAACCTCGCAGCGAAGCACACCGCGAGCGGGGCCAAGGACCTTCTCGCTCGGTGCGGGAGAACAGCAGCAACGCGAGGACCCTCGTCACGCGGCAGAGAACGCAAGGTTCAGCAGTGCGCATCTCGGCGCACGGCAAGTAGAAGCCCACCGCGGTGAGGCTCACCGGCAGCAGCGCGCTCAGACACCCACACTGACGAAAGCGGCACCTCACCGCATCGCCTCACGACCACGCTCGCTGAAGGGAACTTCGCTTCACGGTGAGCGGAACATCGCCTCGCAAGCTGACGCACCCATGGGCGTGCCACACGCACGACGTGCAGAAGCTGACCGCACGGCCCGGCCTGCCCGAAGAAGCACCGCGACGAGCAAAGCCTCGCCTAGCGACCAAACGCCGAAAGACCCACCTCACCACGCGGGAAGTCGGACCTCACCACCAGACCCGCCCGGAGTAACCAGTTCACCAAAGCACCGGCAATCCCACCGCCATAGCCCTCACTTCACCCCATCCCCCACGACCAGAGCCTTCACTTCACCCCATCCCGCAACGCCGACACCCGATCCACCGCCGCACTGAACTCACCGCTCGGCAGGGTCCCGTCCGACAATCCCGCGGCCAGCGATGAAGCGGCCTCATCCCCCTGGCTCACATCCCGGGCGGAGGCCAGAATCAAATCCATCCCCGCCTTAGCCGCCAGCACCGCGCGGTTCCCCGGCCCGCCATAGGACTTCAGCGCGCCAGCTTCCAAAGCGTCCGTCACAGTCACCCCGGCGAACTTCGTGCCATTGCGGAGTTCCTGCACGGCCATCGGCGAGAGTCCGGCGGGGCGGGAGGCGTCCAGAGCCGGGTACACGGCCCACGAGAGCATCACCAGCTTCGCTCCCGCATCGACCACCGGGTGGTAAGGAGCCTCGTCTTTGGCGCGCAACTCGGGCAAAGGCACGTTCAGCGTTACCGGGCCAACGTCCGTGTTGCTTCCGGCTGGGACCGCGCCCAGGCCGGGGAAATGCTTGGCCGTCGCGGCGACTCCGGTGGACTGCTGGGCGGTCACGAAATCCCGGCCCAGCGCACCGGCCACCTGGGGATCCTGGCTGTAGGAACGGCCGTACTTGTCGATGAAATTGCCCGGTTGGCGGTAGACATCCAGAACTGGCGCGAGGTTCACGTTCATGCCCACCCCGGCCAGGTTCTGGCCAGCACCGGTGCCAGCGGCTTTGGCCGCGGCCGACGGGTTCGCGGACTGGGCTACCTGTTTCGCAGACAGGACGGGCTCGCCGGGCAGGCGGCGGACTTTGCCGCCTTCCTGGTCGGTCATCAGCAGCAATGGACGAGGTACCGGGCTTTGCGCGTTCGCGTCCCGTAATTGTCGTACGACACCGGTAATCTGCTGGGAGCTTGAGATGTTCTCGCCGAAGAAGATCACGCCCGCGGCTTCTCCGGCGCGGATTCGTTGCAGCAGAGCGTCGGGCGGGGTCAGGCCGGGATAGGAGTAGATCACCCGCTGTCCGGCCAGTTGCCGCGGGGTGAGTTCGGCGGGAGTGGCGGCGACCGTGCTCATCGCGAGCACCGTCACGCCCAGAGCCAGCAATGCCTTCCGACGCTTCATGTGGCCTCCGTTCGCGCGCGGGTCGTGGTACCACGCTAAACCCCGGAGGGCGGGCGTGCTCAGCCGGCGAATGGAGTCCTAAGTGGACCTCAAACCCAGTAGGCGACCCGGGCCCGGTAGTTGCGCAGCACCAGCAATGCCAGCGACCAGCCGACCACGGTCACCACGCCCGCGACCAGCCAGTGCGTCCAGCTCTGCTGTTGCCCGACCAGAGGCGCGCGCACGAGCTCGACGAAGTGGTACACCGGGTTGAGCTGCAGCAAATTCACCGCGACAGAACCGAAACCTTCGTGCGAACCCTGATTCATCGCGCGCACCTGGTCCATCGACCACATGATCGGCGTCGCGTAGAAGAGCATCGTGATGAAGCTCTGGATCACCGGCGGGATGTCGCGGAACCGCGTGGACACGACCCCGAACAGCAGCACCACCCACGCGCCGTTCAGCAACACCAGCATCAGCGCGGGCACCGCGAGCAGCATTCCCCAGCCGAGCCCGGGGTGCAGGAGCGCGCCCGCCTTGTCCACCAAGCGGTACGGCTGCGAGAGCTTCCCGAAGAAAATCGCCAGCACCGCTACGTACACGACAAGGTTGTGCGCCAGGTACAACGCCTGCCGCCACACCGTGCGCAGCGCGTACACCGACACCGGCGCGGGCAGCTGTTTGATCATCCCTTCGTTCGCGATGAACGTTTCCGAACCCTCAACGATGCAGCCGTTCATGAAGTTCCACAGGATGAGCCCGGTGGTGATGCTCGGCAGCAACGTCGAAATCGAGGTGCCGAACAACGCCGAGTTCACCACGCCCAGCGCGAGCGCGGTGACCGCCATCCCGACGGTGATCCACAACGGCCCCAGCGACGAACGACGGTAGCGCTGCTTGATGTCCTGCCACGCGAGCAACGCCCACAGTTCCCGGGCACGCAGTCCGGCCTGCAGGTCGGCAAGGGCGCGGCGCCAGCTTTTCGATGCCGCGTCGATCGCGGGCGGAGCGGTCATGACAGCGAATCTAGCCGCGATCGCCGTCCTCGGCCAACACGCGACTACGGTGTGCCGCGTGAGCTTTTTCCTGTCCCGCGTCCTTTCCGCACTCCGCGACGGCGGCGACACCGTGCTGTTCCACCACGACGACACCACGATGACGTACCGGGCGGCGTCAAACCTGCTGTCGCGGCTGTACAGTGGCCTCGCCGGGATACGCGGCATGGTGGCGATCGACGCCGCCAACCGGCCGGAAGTGGTGCTCGCTCAGCTTGCCGCGCAGGCGCGAGGGCTGGAAGTCGTGCTGATCGCCGCGTCCGCGAGCCGTCCGGCGCGGGCGGCGACGCTGGCTGCCACCGGGGCGACTTTGCTGACTGACACCGAACTCGACACTCTTGCCGCCGCACGTCCGTCCACTCCGGACACACTGCCGGACCGGGTGACGGCGGTTTTCCCCAGCGGCGGCACCACCGGCACTCCGAAACTGATCCGGCACAGCGGAATCTACGACGGCGTGGCACACATCTTCCAGCCGGACGGCACCAAAACCGCCCTCGTGACCGCGCCGCTCACGCACATGACGGGCAATGCCGCCGTCCTCGGCGCGCTCTGCTGCGGCAACACCGTGGTGCTGCATCGGGAGTTCAACGCCGAAAAGCTTCTGGCCGATGTGGAGCGTCATCGCATCACGACGCTTTCCCTTACCCCGCCTCGGCTCGCCGCGGTACTCGATCATCCGAGTCTGTCCACAACGGACGTATCCAGCGTGCAGCAGCTCTCCCTCGGGGCCGCACCGTTGCCGCCGCGCCGGTTGGCCGAGGCACTCAAGGTGTTCGGCCCGGTCGTCGGACAGGGTTACGGGCTCACCGAAGCGCCGATGATCGCCAGCATCTCCGCGGACGAAGTCCTCGCCCGGCCGGAACTTCTCGGCTCCGTCGGCCGTATCGTGCCGGGCATGGAAGCCCGGATCGAGAACGGTGAAGTACTCGTGCGCGGACTGTCCATGATGGACGGCTACCACGGACAACCGCCGATCGGCGACGGCTGGCTGCGCACCGGCGACCTCGGCCGCTTCGACGACGACGGCTACCTCCATCTAGAGGACCGGATCGACGACGTCATCGTCACCGGCGAGCACGGCACGAAGGTCTCTTCGACCACAGTGGAGCATGCACTCCTCGGTCATCCCAAGGTGAAAGCCGCCGCAGTCGTCCCGGCGGCCGGGCCGGACGGAACCCTTCTGCACGCAGTGGTGATCGCCGAAAATACCACTGCTGACGAACTACGCGACCAGGTCCGCGAAGAACTCGGCGGCGAGCATTTCGTACCGTCCACGGTGGAGTTCCGCGACGAGTTGCCACTGACCCCAGTGGGCAAAGTGGACAAACAACGACTCAAGCGCTGACCGACGGGCCCAGCAGCCGTTCCCGGTGATGTTCCTCGTGCAGGTCTCGTCGGCGCGCGTGCAGCAGTTGCGCCAACGTCACCTTGCCGAGCACCCGCGAGGGATCATGCCGGTCGACCACCAACGCCTGCGTCGTGTGCCCGAGCGCCAGCTCGTTCGCGACATCGCGCAGAGTGTCGTCCGCGAATACAACGACATCCGCCGACATCTGGACATCCGGTTGGTGCGTCATCACTTCATGCACGAAGAACGTCTCAAGTGGATCAGTCGTGTACTCGCGAGTGAGGTGCAGCCGTCGGCGCGCGATCTTCTCCGTGAGCACAGAACGCTTGAGCAGCAACACCGAAAGCGCGTACGCCGAGAATGACGCGACGACGAGCGGCAGCAGATAGCTCCACGCGTGAGTCAGCTCCAAAGTGAACACAATGCCGGTGAACGGCGACCGCATCACGCCGCCGACCACCGCGGCCAGCCCGCACGTCGCCCAGAATCCGGGCGCGACATGAGGAAGCAAGCCGCCTTCCGCGGCTCCCAGCGCGGCACCGATCATGAACACCGGCGCCAGCACGCCACCAGAAGTCCCGGATCCCAGTGACAGCGCCCAGATCAGCGTCTTCACGACCAGGATTCCGACGATCAGCGACGCGGTCGCGTGCCCGGTGAGCAGCGTGTCGATCACGTCGTAGCCGACGCCGAGCGCGTGCGGTTCGATCAGGCCGCCGACGCCGATCACAAGGCCGCCGATCGCGGGCCACCACATCCAGTGCACGGGCAGGCGCGCGAAAAGATCTTCGGCGAAGTAGACGAGCGCGGTCGCGCCGATCGCCAGCAATCCGCCGGTCAGGCCGGGGATGAGGGCGAGCCCGTCCGCGGCCGGGCCGGGGTTGGCCCCGGTGAACGGGACCCCGAAAACCGGTCCGGTGCCGAGCAGGAAACCGCGGCACACCGTCGCGACCGAGACCGCGGCAGCCACCGGCACGAGACTGCGCGGCCGCCATTCGAAGAGCAGCAGTTCGACCGCCAGCAGGACGGACGCCAGCGGTGCGTTGAACGTCGCCGCCATCCCGCCCGCGGCACCGGCGACGAGCAGCGTCTTGCGTTCGTCCGCGGACAGTTTCAGCAGCTGCGCGAGGATCGAACCGACCGCGCCGCCGGTCATGATGATCGGCCCCTCGGCGCCGAACGGGCCGCCGGTGCCGATGCTGACCGCCGCCGAAACCGGCTTCAGCACCGCGACGCGCGGGGCCACCCGGCTGCCGCCGGTGAGGATCGCTTCGATCGCCTCCGGCATGCCGTGGCCGCGGATCTTCTCCGAGCCGTAGCGCGCCATTAGGCCGATCACGAGCCCGCCGGCGACCGGCGCGAGCAACACGAGCCACCACGGGTGGTGCTGCGCGCCCGGCGCGACGAGATCCGTGGCGACGCGTTGGTAGAAGACCAGGTTGGTGATCAAGCCGATGAGCTTGAGCAGCGCGAACGCCGCCACCGCCGCCGCACCGCCCACCGGCAGCGCGATCGCGGTGATCAGCAGCATCCGCGGATTGACCGCGAAGTCGCCGAGGTGCGCGGCCCGCGCCGGGATCTTCACAGCCGGCCCGGCCCGGCCGTGGGCACGCCGGGTGCCGATTCCGCCGCCGCGACCAGGTCGCGAACCGCCGTCGAGACCGCCTGGCTCCGCTGGGCGGGCACTTCCGCCAGCAGCTCGGACAGCGCGCGATGGCGTCGATCAACAACACCCGCGGCGACCTCGTGCCCGGCAGCGGTGACCTCGATCGTCACCACCGTGCGGCGGTGCTCGTCCTCGCCGCGCACGACGTACCCGTGCGCTTCGAGCTTGTCGGCCAGCCGCGTGACCGAGGAGGCGTTGACGCCCATCGCCTCGGCGAGCCGCGAGCACGGCACGCGTCCCAGGCTGTCGAGCACCACGAGCAACCGCACCTGCGGGAAGGTGACGCCGCGCGGGGCAGCGTGCGCGCTGTCCCAGGCCACGGCCACGAGCACGCGAGTCAACCGCTCGAGATCGGCCACGTCGTCCGGCAAACCTTGCATAGTGCAAAAGTTGCTATAGACAAGGCTCTGGGTCAAGGGTGGGCTCGGTCACGGGGGCCTTCTCCCGGCTGCCCGTTTTGTCGGTGATCTTGGCTAGGGTGGCGTTGAGCGACGCGGAGGTGAGCCGGTGGAGACCCACCCACTCCGGGGCAACCCCGGGGAGCAGCACGACACGTACCCACAGCGCCCCGCGCAGCGGCGGCACGCTCCGCGTGCAAGACAGCGCGGATGAACGGAGAACGAGTCGCCTCCGCGTCGCTCCTCGAACCGATGCCGGTGTGGCGCTGGCCGGTCGCCCGGTGGACGACGTTCGACGAATGCGCCGCCGCCCTCGACCTCACCGTCGGCGAACTGGCGTGGTTCGCCGACGAACGCGGCTGGCACCGGCGGTCCCGGCCGGTGCTGCGGCACTACAGCTACCGCTGGATCCCGACGTCCACCGGCGGCGCGCGGCTGATCGAACGGCCGAAGCCCCGACTGGCGGAGGTGCAACGCCGAGTCCGTAGACACGTGCTCGACGCGCTGCCGGTCCACGAGGCCGCGCACGGTTTCCGTCGCGGTCGTTCGATTCACACCTGCGCCCGCCCGCATGCCGGACAGGACCTGGTGGTGCGGCTCGATCTGGCCGGCTTCTTCCCGACGGTCTCCGCGTCCCGCGTGCGGTCGCTGCTCGATCTGGCCGGGTATCCGCCAGCGGTCGCCGCCGCGATCGCCGGAATCCTCACCACCCGCACCCCGGTCGACGTCCTGCGTTCCGCGCCCGCGCGGTCGAGAATGCTGAGCCACCTCGCCGGCACGCATCTCCCGCAAGGCGCTCCGTCGTCGCCGTCGGTAGCGAACGCGGTCACCAATCGCTTGGACCGGCGGCTCTCCGGCCTCGCCGCCGTGCTGGGCGCGAACTACACCCGCTACGCCGACGACCTCGCCTTCTCCGGCGACGCGAGCCTGCCGTTGCACCGCCTGCTGCCCGGCGTCCGGCGGATCGTGACCGACGAGGGCTTCCGCCTGCGCGACGACAAGACGTCAGTGAAACCGGCCTACCGGCAACAACGCGTCGCGGGCTTGGTGGTGAACGCCGCGCCTGCCGTCGCCCGCTCCGAGTACGACGAGCTGCGGGCCGTGCTGCACAACTGCGTCCGGACCGGCCCAACGCCGCAGAACCGCGCCGGGCATCCGGATTTCCGCGCGCACCTGCTGGGCCGGATCGCGTGGGTCAGCGCCACGAACGAGACTCGCGGCGCGAAATTGCGGGGGCTGTTCGCCCGGATCGACTGGTCGTGAACGCGCGGTTCAGACCGATAACTGGCTGAGATTCCGCTCCATCTCGGCCCACCATCCGGCCGCCGGAACATCCCTCGGCTGAATCAACGAGGCTTTGACCAGAATGTCGGGCCGGTTTTCTCGCCAAGCGTAGGAAAAAAGCTCGTCATAATGCGCCCGCGGAAGCCACCCCTGTTCCCGGCCCGCTTCCAAACGCATGAGCTGCCGCGCAAGGTCGACACTGCTTCGCTCACAACTGCGAAACGCGCTCGAAAATCGTTGCACGGCTACCGCGTCACCCCGTCGAAACGCCTGACAGGCAAGGAAAAGCGCGGTCACGGCGAGGACGTCCGACCGATGCACCCCGCCCTCCGCCGCCAGATGTTCCGCCAGCTGAAAACTGCGCTTCCGCCGTCCCCGGCGCACCATTTCCGCCAGCGCTCGCTGCTGACGAGTGAGATATTCGTCTTCCCGCAGGTACTGCACAGCGTTTCCTCCCCTGCGCCCGGTCCCGACCCAGGCCGCTTCCCGGTACAGGATGCTCCACCAGAGTGACAGATACGTCGGCGACACTCGGCCGTTCGGAGCAAAATATCACCCAGGGGCATCGACAGTACCCGACCGCGCAAGCTCGGGAATTCTTTGTTGTTCCTTCATAATCGGGGATCTTGGCGAGGTCGCCGGAGGTTCTCGGGGTGGGTCGGTTTCCGTAACGGTTTCGGGGGTTGGGTTGGGTTGCCGACGTGGATGTGGTGAGTGATTGCGGAATCCGCATCACGGGACGAGCGGCCCCAGTGGACAGCCCGGGCGCGGAGGGGCGTGGCGGTCGCGAATCGCTTTCATGGCAAGGGGTTTTTCCACGCAAACGGAGAGGGTCTCCGGGTGGTTCGCGCTTCGGCCGCCTTGGGCGAGGCGGTATTCGAGTTTGATTTCCGGCGGTGATTTCACCCGTTCGGCCCAATCGGGAGGGCGTTGCGCGGCTCGCCCGGCGCGGTCCGTGAGGGGAACCCTGAGGGACTCTGATTCCCTCAGGGTTCCCCTCACGGACTTTCGCGGGCGCGCAGCCCGCTTCGCCAGGCGGTGCACCGCATCCGCCTGAACAGCACCGCCACCACGAACCCGACACACACCCGCGCTATTGAGAAAACCCCGCTGCGGGACGGTCGGCATCACGACGCAGAATCGGCTGGGCAGGCGGAGACCGGCATCGGCCTGGCGATGGTTGGCCCGGCTCGACCGGGCTCGGCTCGGCCCGGCTTTACCGTGCTCGGCTCGGCCGGACCTGACCGTGCTCGGCCGGGCTCAACCCGGCTCGGCCGGGCTCAACCCGGCTCGGCCAGGCTCGGCCAGGCTTGACGGTGACCGGCCGGACCTGACGGTGACTATTCGAACCTGGCGATGATCGGCCGGGCCCGTCCGCAATGAGCCAGTCGATCACCCGGGCGGCCCAGCATCCCCATCAACCTTGCGAGCGTTTCTACCCCATCAAGGGGCACTTGCCGCCCGTCAGAGCCGAAACTCCTTCACCGCACACCGAACCAACGCCGCCGCCCGCCAGGTTCCGGTCCACGAGGCTGCCCCGCCGGGTTTCCCAGCCCCCGAGGGCCGAAACTTCTCACCACATGCCAAATGGCCCGGCCGCCCCGCGGCCGAGCCGTTCAGCTCGTTATCGTTCAGCCACAGTCAGCCCGGCCCTCCCCAGGGCCAGGCTGGTGCGCTGGCTGGCAAAACCCGTGACCGGCCCGCACACCAGTCGCGGCGTGTTCGTCCCCCAAACTCCTCAACGCACCTCGAAACGCCTCGGCACAAACCCCGGAACGCCTCCGGGCGCCGCGGACGGGAACCGAAGTGCTTCAGGCGACCTCGGTCCGGCTGCCGCCGGGAGCGTGGAGCCCCAGCATGTCCAGCAGCAGGGCGCATTCCCGCGCGTCCTTGGCCCTGGACGCGACGGCCAGCGCTGCCTTGCGGCGGCGTTCCTCCTGCCGGGCCGCGTCCGTGTCGTCCACGAGGTCTGGCGCCGGGTGCAATCCGGTGGTCAGGTCTCGCATGGTGGCTCCTCCCCGATCGGCGTCGGCGCGGGTTTCCGCGCTCGCTGCACACCCCTTCAACGGCCGAGCCGCACCGGATGTTCCGATGACTCCGGTCACGTCGGCCGGTCAGGCCAGAATGGCACACAACGGGAGCGGCCGGTGCGGCATTAAAAAAGGGGGCGTGCGCAGGGCGAAAGCGTCGACAGTCCTAAGTGGACACAAGGCAAAAGCGCCCATTCGGGTGGCGTGAGTGGCCTCACCCGGCTGGGCGAGCCACTATCCACGCTGTGCATCCCGACCGGCGCCCCGTGCGCACCGCTCTCGTCGGGATGACTGTGCTCGTTCTCGGCGTCCTCACCGCGCTGCGAGCACCGGATCTGCCGATCATCGGCGACGGCACCGCGTATGCCGCCGAGTTCAGCGAAGCCGCGGGGCTCGCGAGCGGCAACGATGTCCGGATCGCGGGGGTGAAAATCGGCCGGGTGTCTGAGGTTTCACTCGACGGTGCGTCCGTCCGGGTGTCGTTCCGGGTGTCCGGCGCATGGCTGGGCGACCGGACATCGGCCGCGATCCGGATCAAAACGGTGCTCGGGCAGAAATATCTCGCGCTCGACCCGGTCGGGGCCGGGTCGCTCGATCCGGACACGCCGATCCCGCGCGACCGGACCACTGTTCCGTATGACGTCCTGCCGGCGTTCCGGCAGCTGGCCACGACCGTCGACGCCATCGACACCGACCAGCTCTCGCGCGGATTCCAGGCCATTTCCGAGACTTTCGCGCACACGCCCGCCGACGTCCGCGCGACGCTGTCCGGGCTGTCGCGGCTGTCCGCCTCCCTTTCGACCCGCGACGCGAAACTGGCTCACCTTTTAACGCAAGCACGCACGATTTCCGCCACCCTCGCCGACCGCGACGCTCAGCTGACCCGCCTTCTCACCGACGGCAACCAGCTGCTGGACGAGGTGAGCAAACGCGAGTCGGCCATTCGGGCGCTGCTCGCCGGAGCGCGTCAGCTGGGCATCGAGGTGTCGGGACTCGTCGCCGACAACGACCGCGAACTCGGCCCGGTGCTCACCCAGCTCGACCGGCTCACCGCGCTGCTCGAACGAAACCGTGCGTCACTCGCCGAAGGAATCCGGAAAATGGCCCCGCTCGTCCGGTTCGCCGCGAATCTCACCGGAAACGGCCGGTGGATCGACGGTTACCTGTGCGGTCTGATCTTTCCCGCGATCGGACCGCTCAACGAGCACGGCTGCTTCAGTCCATGAGCCCGGGACCGCCGGTGATCCGCACGGTGACCTGGTTGTCGTTGTAGGTGTAGGCCTCGTAAGCGAACTCGACGCCGGTCTTCTCGACGTGCTCGGTCCAGGCCCGGTACTCGTGCCGTTTCCAGCCGGGGAAGTTGAAGAACTCGTCGAAGTGCACGATGCTGCCGACCCGCAGCCGCGGGCCGACGTTGTCCAGCACGGTCTTCGCGGAGCTGTAGAGATCGCCGTCGACGTGCAGGAAATCGACCGGGCCAGGGTGTTTCTCCAGGAATCCGGGCAGGCTGTCGGAGAACAGGCCGACGACCAGTTCCGCTCCCGGCACATCCGGCAGGTCGTCGCGGGCGAAGGCGCCGGCGGGCATGCCGTTGAGCCACGCCTCGGGAAGGCCGTCGAACGAATCGAAGCCGTACACCTCGGTCGCCTCGCGTGCGGCGGTGATGGTGCGCAGCGTGTTGCCGGACGCGACGCCGAACTCCAGCGCCATCCCGCCGGCGGGCGCGAGGGAAAGCGCGTACTGCAGCGTTTCCTTGGGGCTGCCGAAATGCTGCGCCCCGATCAGGCTTTCGCGCGCGAAGACGTTGCTCTCCAGCGCCGCGTCCTGGTCGCCGGCGTACACGATGTCGCGACGGCTGCGGATTTCGAACTCGACCACGCGGTCCAGCAGCCGATTCCCCTGCCGGACTACCTCGGAGCGCAGTTCCTCGCGCGTCCGCTCCAGTTCCGCGCGCAGTTCGGCGAGCTGATCGGTGTGCGGATCGTGCAGCCGGGCCGCGGCCCGGCGCAGCACCAGGCCGGCCTTCCGGCGCAGCGCAGGGCCCAAAGTCCTTGTCGTCAGCCGATCTTGGCTTTCCTGGTTCATTCCGGGACGATAGCCGACAACCGGACGCCGCCCCGAACTGCCTGGTTTACCCGGGAGTAGCCGGCCGCCGGACCACCGCGGCTCCCTGCGCGGCCGCACACAACGTCGACTTCCCCTCTCTGTCCACTGTGTACAGATCGCAGCGGCAGGTGGCCCGTGAACGACTCGCTTGGACGACCGTCGCTTCCGCGCGCAGCCGCACCCCGTCGGCAGGAACGAGGTAGTCGATGGAGAAGCCGCTCGTGAGCAACTGCGCGCCGAGCACTGTTCCGGCGGCGAAGGTGAGCGCGTTGTCCGCGGCGTAGGCGAGGACGCCGCCGTGGAGGTAGCCGTTCTGCTGCCGGAGGTCGTCGCGGACGTCCAGCTCCAGCACCGCGCGGCCGTCGCCGAATTCCTCGACCCGCGCGCCGAGCAGGACGCTGAACGGTTGCGCGGCGAGTCCGGCGCGCGCGAAGCCCAAGTCCATTTCCGGTCCTCACTTCAGTAGTGAAGTGAGGATGGCGGCGAGGGGAGAACGCTGTCAAGATCCCCGCATGGCCGCCGACGAACGTCTTTTCTTCCTGTTGCAGAGCGCGGCGCACCGGCTGCGCGTCGAGGGCGACCGGCGTTGCCTCGCGGCGGGCGGCGTGACGACCGCGCAGCTCGGCGCGCTGCTCGCGGTGCACGATCGACCGGGGCTCACCCAGCGGGAACTGGCCGCTGAGCTGGGCCAGCGCGAATCCGCGATCACCGCGATGACCGGGCGGCTGATCGACGCCGGGCTCATCGTCCGGCAGCCGCATCCGCGGCAGCACCGGGCGTTGGTGCTGGACCTGACCGCCGAGGGAACCGCGACGCTGGCCCGGCTGCGGCCGGTGATCGAGTCGTTCAACGGCGAACTTCGCGCGCTGCTCGGGGACGCGTTCGGGCCGACCAGCGAGGCGCTGCGGCATTTGGCGGGATGGCCGGGTCCCGCTGTAGTTGTCCGTGAGGGGAACCCTGAGGGACTCTGATTCCGTCAGGGTTCCCCTCACGGACGGCGGCGGAAGCGTTAGGGGCACGTCCGGGTGCCGGGGCCGACCGCGCACCGGCTAGCTTCACCAGATGTCACCCGCCACACCCGCCCCCGCTGCTTCCCGGCAACGTGCGGGCCGCACTATGTCCGGCGTGGCGATCATGACAGCCCGGCTCTGGTGGGCCTGGCAGACGGTCCGATCCGCAGGCGTTGCCTACCTCTCGGCTCAGCGTTCGGAGCCGTCCCCGCCCTGTTCCGCGAGGAACCGCTCGAACTGCGAGCCCAGCTCGTCCGCCGTCGGCATGTGTTCCTGCGATTCGGCGAGCAGGCTGTGCCCGGACGCTTCGGTGAACGTGTCGTACTGACGCTCCAGCGCGCGCACCACGTCGGCGGATTCGTCGGATTCCGCGACCTGGCGGTCGATCTCCGCCTTGGCCACCTCGGCCGCGGTGCGCAGTTCGCCGTCGGGAAGGCGCAGGCCGGTGGCCTTGCCGACGGAGTCGAGGATCGTCAGCGCGGCGGCCGGGTAGGTCGACTGCGCCAGGTAATGCGGCACGTGCGCGGCGAAGCCCATCGCGTCGTGGCCCCATTCGCCGAAGCGGTACTCCAGCAGCGCGGCGATGCTGCCCGGGACCTGCATGCGGTTCGGCAGCGGCTGGTGCTCGCCGACCAGGTGCTCGCGGGTCGCGTGCGCGGTGACGCCGAGCGGGCGCGTGTGCGGGGCTCCCATCGGGATCCCGTGGTAGCCCACGGTCAGCCGCACGCCCCAGCGCTCCACCAGTTGCCGCACGGCGGCGGCGAACAGCTCCCATTCGCGGTCCGGCTCCGGGCCGGACAGCAGCAGGAACGGGATCCCGTCGTCGTCGTGCAGCAGGCGCACGACCAGTTCGGGGGCCTCGTATTCCTCCCAGTGGTCGACCGCGTAGACCATCGTCGGGCGGCGCGACCGGTAGTCGATGAGCCGGTCGACGTCGAAGCGCGCGATGACGCGGTTCTCGACCTCGCCGGTGAGATGGTCGGTGACCAGCTGCCCGGCCGAGCCCGCGTCCATGAAGCCCTCGAAGAAGTGCAGGAGCACGGCTCCGTCCAGGTCGGGGACGTCCGAGTCCACCTCGTACAGTTCCTCGGGATCGAGTCCCACCGGATCCTCCTGCTGCTCGCTTGCACGGACGTACGCGGTACAACGCGGCCCGGCTGCGAATCCATCCCGCGCGCGGCGAAAATAGTAACGCCCCGCACTCATCGACCACCCGGATCGGGGCATCGTGACACTTGTCGTGGGCATCGACGCGTCCCGTCGGGCACCCTGAGCAGGTGAACACCGAGGAATCCACCACGCTGCAACTGCGGCTGCGCCCGCCCGAACACCGGGTGAGCCGCCGGGCGATCGGCCACTGGGCGGCGTCGGCCGGGGCAGGCTGGCTGATCGTGCTCGCCGTGCAGGCGGTGGTGGTCGCGACCGCGGACGACCCGCCGTCGTGGCTCACGGTGACGCTGGTGCTCTCCTGTGTGCTGGCCCCGCTGCACCTGCTGGTCATGCCGCAGTGGCGGTACCGCGTGCACCGCTGGGAAGTCACCGGCGAGGCGGTCTACACCCAGTCCGGCTGGCTGAAGCAGGAGTGGCGGATCGCGCCGATCTCGCGGATCCAGACGGTGGACGTCGAACGCGGTCCGCTGGAGCAGTTGTTCGGGCTGGCCCGGCTCACCGTCACGACCGCGTCGGCCGCCGGGCCGTTGCGCATCTCCGGGCTCGACCGCGAAGTAGCGGTCGCGCTCGCCGACGAGCTGACCCGCACCACCCAGGCCGCGCGCGGGGACGCGACGTGAACGCCACGGCACCGTCCCCGCCGGTCGCCGCCGAGGGCACCGGCGACGCGCCCTGGCATCGTCTCGACCGCCGGATGTTGTTGATCCGCCCGGTTCTCGACCTGGTCAAGTCGCTTCCGGTACTCGTTGGCACACTGTTGCTCGGCCACGGAAATTACTGGCAGTGGATCGGTCTCGCCGCCACCGCGGTGACCATCGGCGTCGGCATTTCGCACTGCCTCACCTCGCGCTACCGCGTCACCGCGACCCAGATCGAATGGCACACCGGATTGCTGCTGCGCAAGCAACGCGCGATTCCGCGCGATCGAATCCGTACCGTAGACGTGGTTTCGGAACCGAAACATCGGCTTTTCTCGCTGTCCGCAGTACGAATCGGCACCGGACGGCACGAGCACGGAAAAGGGCCGGGCAAGGACCAGCTGGTGCTCGACGCGGTCACCCGCGCCGAAGCCCAGCGGCTGCGGACCCTGTTGCTGCACCGGAAACCGGCCGAATCCGAGGCGCCGCAACCGCCGGAGTCGCTCGTCGCCGAGGTCGACAAGCGCTGGGTGCGGTTCGCCCCGTTCACGCTGTCCGGACTCGCCGTGGTCGCGGCGATTCTCGGCACCGTCTACCACTTCGCGCACGAACTGCACTTCGATCCGACGAGTTTCGGGCCGGTCCGCGACCTCACCGCCCGCGCGCTCGAACAACCGGTGTGGCTCACCGTGGTGCTGGCGGCGGCCGGGCTGTTCCTGCTGGTGTCGGTGCTGTCGGTCGGCGGGTACGTGTTGTCGTTCTGGAACTTTCGGCTGACGCGCGAACCGGGCGGCACGCTGCACATCCGGCGCGGGCTGGTCACGACTCGGTCGGTGTCGATCGAGGAAGACCGGCTGCGCGGCGTCGAGATCAAGGAACCGTTGCCGCTGCGGATGGTCGGCGGCGCGAAGTGCGTCGCGGTCGCGGCCGGACTGCGCGAGGGCAAGGGCGCGGACCGCGGCGGCGGCCTGCTGCTGCCGCCCGCTCCGGCCGCGAAGGCCCGGGAGATCGCCAGCGAGGTGCTCGGCGAGGACTTCGCGAATGTCCCCCTCGCGCGGCATTCCCGGCGCGCGCTGACTCGCCGGATCACCCGCGCCGTCTTCTCCGTGCTGGCGCTGTCGGCCGCGCTGTTCGCGCTGGCCCGGCTCGATGTGCTGCCGGAATGGCCGTGGCAGGCCGCGCTCGTGCTGCTGCCGTTCGCCGTCCTGGTCGGCTTCGACCGGTACCGCTCGCTCGGCCACGCGATCACCGGCCGGTATCTGGTGACCCGTTCCGGGTCGCTGTCCAGGGCGACGGTCGCGGTCCGGCGTGACCGGCTGACCGGGATCGTCGTGCACCAGTCGCTGTTCCAGCGGCGGGCCGGGCTCGTGACCGTCACCGCGCCGATCGCCGCCGGACGCGGGCATTACCGCGTGCTGGACGTCGAGCAGGGCGCCGGGCTCGCGCTCGCCGACACCGCCGTGCCCGGATTGCTGACACCGTTTCTCGCGGTGCCGGACAAACCGTGAACTGTGGTAATTTACCGACGCGTTCGTGACTGAATTCGGTGAACTCGCGAAGAGGTTTCAGGATGTCTGAACCCGGGCTCCGCCGCACGGCCGGTGCCAACAGTTCCCGGAAAGTGCTCCAGCTGCTGCTGTCGTTCACTGAACAGCGCTGGGAAGCCAGTGTGGCGGAACTCGCCAGCGTGATCGGCAGCCCGGTCGCGACCACCTATCGCTACGTGCAACTGCTGAAGGAACTGCAGTTGCTCGAAGAGTCGCGGTCCGGGCGCTACCACGTCACCAGTCGCGTGATGCCGCTCGCGCGCGCCGCCCGGCTCGCGAACGACCTGGCGCGGATCGCGCGGCCGACGATGGAGGAAGCCGCGCGCGAACTCGGCGAGACGATCCTGCTGTTCCAGCACTTCGGCGATTTCGCGGTGTGCAGCGACCGGGTGGAATGCGACCGCGCGATGCGGTTCACGTTCCAGCCGGGGCATTCCATCCCGCTCGGCGTCGGCGCGACCGGGAAGATGCTGCTCGCCCTGCTGCCAGACGGAGAACGCGAACGCCAGGCCGCCCGGATCGCCGACGAACGCGGCACCGAGGTGCGCGACGCCCTCAAGCACGCGCTGGCCAACCGTTACGCGCAGAGCTGGGGCGAGATCGAGGACGGCGTGTGGGCGTGCTCGGTGCCGGTCGACGCGGACCGGCTCCGGCCGAGCGTGCTGAGCCTCGTCGGACCGGCCACGCGCGTCGGCGACACGGAGCGCGAACGGGCGATCACGGCGTTGCGCGGCTACGCCGAGCAGATCGGAAAGGCGATTTCCGAATACTCGGTGTAGCCGTAAAATCGGGCCGGTGATCCGTCTCGCCGCTCCCGCCGACCTTTCCGTGCTGCCCGACCTCGAACGTGCCGCCGGAGAACCGTTCCGGACCGTCGGCATGGCCGAGATCGCCGACGACGCACCTCCTTCGGTCGAGGACCTCGCGGTGTTCCAGTCGGCGGGCCGGTGCTGGGTCTGGGACGACGACGGGACGATCGCGGCGTACGTGCTCGCCGAGGAAGTCGACGGTTTCGGCCACGTGGAACAGGTTTCGCTGCTGCCGAGCCACGCGCGCCGCGGCTTGGGACGGGCGCTGATCGAGACCGTCGGCGCGTGGGCAGCGGAGCGGGGGCTGGCCGGGCTGACGCTGACGACGTTCGCGGACGTGCCGTGGAACGCGCCCTACTACGAGCGGCTCGGGTTCCGCGTGCTGGCGGACGAGGAGCAGGGCCCGGCGCTGCGGGAGATCCGGCGGACGGAGATCGCGCGGGGGCTGGACCGGTGGCCCCGGGTGGCGATGGTGCGGCCTTCCTTGTAGCACAAGCGGTCTTGGCCGTCCCGGCCTAGTTTTCGAAGGCCCGCTTCAGTTTCTCCAGCGAGGCCGCGATCTGTTCCATCTCCGCGGGGGTGAGATTCGCGGCGTAGGAGTCCTCGAGGTAGCGGTCGTAGTGCTCCATGGCCCGCTGGTAGGCGACGCCGTGGTCGCGGAGCCGGAACACCTGCACTCGCCCGTCGGCGGGGCTTTTCTCCCGGGAGAGGTAGCCGTCCTGCTCCAGGCGGGCCAGGTGCTGGCTGATCGCGCCCTTCGATACGCCGACTTTCTCGGCCAGCTGCTTCGGCGTCACGTCCGGGTCGCGGATGATCAGCCCGAGGATGAGGTGCTGCTGATTGGTCAACTCGAACTCGTCGTAGCGGGGGCCTTTCCGTTCGACGGCGGCCCACATGTCCACGATCAGCTGGTTGATCCGGTCCGCCAGCGCCCGGGTTTCCTCGTCTGCCACGAGGGTCATTGTCCCGGAACGCTCTCCTTCCCCCGCGAACGGCCGCGCTTTTTGAGGCCCAGCAGCGCCTTCACCTTGCGGACGACCTCCTTGCCGACGCCCGCGGTCCCGACGAGCCCGCAGGCTTCCGCGACCACGATGGTGGCGCCGACGAAGGCGGCCTTGCTTCCGCCGTCCAGCGGCAGGAAGAGGGTGACCGCGATGCTCAGGTAGAGCAGGCCGCACAGCACCAGGAAGGCGACTCCGATCTTGAACCTGAGCGGCTTCTTGGGCTTGGACTGGGCCGGAAGGTTCGGGGTCTGCGTCATGCAATTAGTTTAGATATCTAAACTAGTTTCGGCAAGCCCAACCGGGGTCGCTCGGGAGGGGGACCTGGATTGCCCCGCGAATCGAACACGTGTTCTACTGGTCGGGCCGGCCCCGGAGGGGGAAGCTCCGCGGGCCGGCACCCAGGCAGAACCCGTCCCCTCGATCGATCCCAGGAGGCAGTGTGGCGGTCAAGATCACCCACCTCGCCAGTGGTCAGCAGGTCCGCTTCGCGAACGCGGACGGCGCGCGCCGCTATGCCGAAATCATGGGCGGCGGCGTCGACAAATGGCGCTTCACGATCGTTCCCGGGGACAGCGGGGCTCCTGGCATGCCGGCGGCGGTCGTCAACGTGCCGGTGTGGCGGACCGTCGCGCGGTGACCGGTTCCCGTTGCCGCCCGCGGTGATCGGCCCGGCGCGCGACCGCCGTGCCGATCACCGGGACAACTTCACCTGCTGTTTGTTGCCTACTGGCCGCGCCTTGTGCTCCACTGTCGATCACCCACTGCTGTAAGTCCCGCGACGCGGGACCGCCGCTTGTCAGCAGCGACCACCTCGGCACGGCCCTGCACCCGTGCCAAGACGGACAGAAGGAGCGGCTCCTTGCTTGCGCACCAGCGTGGAACACATCGGCGTGGAAAAATCCGGGTCACCGTCGCGTTGTCGGTCCTCGCGCTCGCGGTCGGGGCCGGTGCGGCCCACGCGGCGCCGGCGGCCACCCCGAAAGCCACGGCGTGGCCCGGCGGGTCGAAGGTGGCCATCGCCGACGACTCCGGGGTTTTCGGCAGCAACCTCAGCGGCGTGTCGTACGAATCGCCCACCGTGCTGTGGGCGGTGAAGAACGGCCCGAGCACCCTGTACCGGCTCGTCCAGGACGGCGGCAAGTGGCGGCCCGACACGGCCAACGGCTGGGCCAAGGGCAAGTCCACGCACTACTCCGACGGCAGCGGCGACCCGGATGCCGAAGGGGTCGTCTTCACCCCGGACGGCGTCTTCACCTCGACTGAGCGAGACAACGACAACGGCGACACGAGCAAGCCCGCCGTGCTCCGGTACGCGACCTCCGGGTCGGGCAAGTCGCTGAACGCGACCGGGGAGTGGGACCTCACCTCGGACCTGCCGTCGGTCGAGCCGAACAAGGGTCTCGAGGCCATCGCCTGGGTGCCCGACTCGGCGCTCACCGCGCACAAATTCCGGGACGAGCACACGAAAGCCGCCTACGACCCGGCGAGCTACCCGAACCACGGGACCGGCCTGTACTTCGTCGGGCTCGAGGCCAACGGGAAGGTCTACGCGTACGCGCTCGACCAGTCCGGCACCAAGTACACCCGCGTCGCCACTATCGACAGCGGCTTCCCGGCGGTGATGGACCTCGAGTACGAACCGTCGACCGGCCACCTGTGGGCCGAATGCGACAACACGTGCAAGGGCCGCACCAGCACGCTCGACGTCAACGCCAAGGGCGCGTTCGCGGTCACCGCGCAGTACGACCGCCCGTCCGGGATGTCGAACTACAACAACGAGGGTTTCGCGATCTCGCCGACCTGCGCGAACGGGAGCAAGCAGGTCGTGTGGTCCGACGACGACAACGACGACAACCACGCGCTGCGCACCGGAACGCTCGCCTGTAAGTAGTCCTATGTAGACAGACGACTGCGGCGGCACCGGGAATTCGGTGCCGCCGCAGTGTCGTCAGTTCTTCAGCAACCGGTCCAGCGCCCGCGGAACAGCCGCCGCCAGCAGGTCCAGCTCCGCCTCCTCGGCGACCAGCGGCGGCGACACCGCCATCCCCTTGCCGAGCGAGCGCACGATCACGCCCTCCTCGAGCAGGAACTTGTGCAACCGGCCGGGCGCGCCCGGGTCCGCGGACAGCAGGTCCGGCGCGAGTTCCACCGCGGCCAGGAATCCCAGCCCGGCCCGGACTTCCGCCACCGCCGGGTGGCCGACCGCGCCGGAAAGCGCGTCCGCGAGCGGCTTCTCCAGTGCCTTGCCGCGCGGGATGATGTCGTCGCGCTCGTAGATGTCCAGCGTCGCGTTGGCCGCCGCGCAAGCGACCGGGTGTCCGGCATAAGTCGCGCCGTGGCGAAGGATCGGAGCGCCCGGACGTCCGGTGAAGAACGGCTCCGCCACGTGCGGCGCGACCAGCAGGACGCCCAGCGGGATCGTCCCGCTCGTCACGCCCTTCGCCGTCGTCACCAGGTCCGGCTGGACCGACCAGCGGTCGATGCCGTACCAGGTGCCAAGCCTTCCCCACGCGCAGATCACACAGTCCGCGACGAACAGCACCTCGTGCTTGCGGCAGATCGCCGCCACTTCCTCGATGTACCCGTCCGGCGGCAGCAGCACGCCGCCCGCGCCGATGACCGGTTCGCAGAAGAACGCGGCCACTCGCTCGGGCCCCACACGGAGGATTTCCTCCTCCAGCGCCGCCGCGTTGTCATACGGCACCTGCGAGAAATCGGCGGCCGGCGGGCCCCAGCCTTCCGCGTTCACCGGGATCCCGGCCGCGGCGGTGCCGAATCCGTGGGTGCCGTGGTAGCCCTGGGTCCGGCTGATGACGTGGGTCTTGTCCGGGCGTCCGGTGTGGACGAAGTAGGACCGCGCGATCTTCACCGCGGTGTCCACCATGTCGCCGCCGCCCGAGCCGAGGAACACCTTCGACCCCGGCACCGGCGCCAGCTCGGACAGCCGCGACGCCAGCTTCAAAGCCGGTTCGTTCGCGACGCCGCCGAACAGGTTGTACGCGTCGAGCTTCTCCAGCTGCTCAGTGACCGCGCGCGTGATTTCGGGACGGCCGTGGCCGAGGTTCGAGTACCACAGCGACGCGGAGGCGTCGAAGTAACGACGGCCCGCGTCGTCCCAGACATAAGACCCCTCGCCGCGGGTCACCACGAACCGGTTCCCGTCGACCGCGCCCATGTCCGCGAACGGGTGCCACAGCGGGTTCGGCTGCTGGTCCGGCATTGCTCCTCCTCGGGGTCGGCTCAACCAGCCGGCGCCGCGGGGAGCGGCGACCGGCCGCCGCCGCCCTTTCTACCCGCCCGGCCGGGGATCGGCGAACCGCGACCCCTCGACGCGCGCCATCGCGGAACTCCGCCGTCCGGCGTCCCGATGGCTCCGATGGCGCTGTCCCCGGCCGGGCAGACTAGAGGCGGGCCGCCGCGCCGGGCGGCGGCACGCCAGCTCGCCCTTGTACAGCTCGGCGGCGCGGACCAGATCGGCGTAAGCCTCGACGTGGATCCGGTTGATCGCGTCGTGCGCGTCCCTGGCGGCCGCGTCGAGCCACGCGCAGTAGTCGCTTCGGGTCTGGGTCCGCATCGCGCTCCCCCCTGCTCAGACGTTTTCGACGGTAGTGGCCTGTGCGTTCGCGGGCGCGGAACTCAGTGACACGCCCTTCCGATCCTTGATGAAGAAGCTGGTGACCAGGCCGATCACGGTCATCACGGCGAGGTAGCCGCCGACCGCGTAGACCGTTCCCGTGCTGGTCTGCAGCGATTCGGCGATGGTCGGCGCGAACGCCCCGCCGAGCACCGCGCCGATCGCGTACGAGATCGCCGCGCCGCTGTAGCGGACCGTCGTCGGGTACATCTCCGAGTACAGCGCCGATTGCGGGCCGTACGTGAACCCGAGCCCGACCGAGAAGAGGAACAGCGCCACCAGAAGCAGTCCGACGTTGGCCGTGTTGATCAGGGCGAAGAACGGGAACATCCACACCAGCTGGATGACGAACCCGATCTGGTACGTGCGGACGCGGCCGATCCGGTCCGCGAGCCAGCCGCCGATCAGCGTGCTCACCAGCCAGGCGACCGCGGACAGCATCACCGCGATCAGCACGGTCGAACGGCCGAGGTGCAGTGTCTTCGTCGCGTACGACTGCACGTATCCGCCGGTGGTCATGTACCCGACGGCGTTGTTGGCCGCGAACAGCAGCGCGCCCCCGACGACCAGCTTCCAGTGGTGCCGGAACAACTGCACCAGCGGCATGCTCGACCGCGCCTTCTTCTCGCGGACCTCCTCGAACACCGGGCTTTCCGCGACCCGCGACCGGATCATCAGTCCGGCGACGATCAGCACCACGCTCAGCAGGAACGGGATCCGCCAGCCCCACGCCAGGAACTGCTCCGGCGACGTCAGCGCGGTGACCAGCGCGAGGACGCCGTTGGCCAGCAGCAGCCCGATCGGCACGCCGATCTGCGGGAACGCGCCGTACAGCCCGCGCCGGTCGGCGGGCGCGTGCTCCACCGCGAGCAGGGCCGCGCCGCCCCATTCGCCGCCTGCCGAAAGCCCCTGCACGATGCGCAGCAGCACCAGGATGATCGGCGCCCACACGCCGATCGACGCGGTGTTCGGCACCAGGCCGATCAGCACCGTCGAGATCCCCATCAGCAGCAGGGTGAGGATCAGCATCGCGCGCCTGCCGAGGCGGTCGCCGAGATGTCCGGCGATGATCGCGCCGACCGGGCGGAAGAAGAAGCTGATGCCGACCGTCGCGAAGGACACGATCAGCGCGTCCTTGCCGAGCACCGCGAAATACTGCGTCGCGAAGACCAGTCCGGCGCAGATCGCGTAGATGAAGAAGTCGAACCATTCGATTGTCGTGCCGACCATGGCCGCCAAGACGACGCGACGGTGCTCTCTGCTGATCCCGGTCGTGCGCGGCATCGCGCCTCCCCTGCTGACGGTGCTTCAGGCCGTGGCAGATCGTATATAATCAGTCGCCACCCCGACAAGGCTCAATGAGGTAACTGAACAGGCTTTTTGCCCGGATGGCCCAGCCGCGGCCGCAGAAGCATCTCTCTCACTCGGCGCATCGTCTGCATTGAATGTATATTATTTAGCGCGGCGAACGGACCGGTTACCGTGGCCTGGACACCCCGCCCCGGCGGGCTGTGAAGGGGAGGCGACAGGGATGTCCACAACACACGAGGCGGCCGGCGGGCTCAGCAAGAGCCAGCACACGTACCAAGTTCTCAAGTCCCGCATCACCGCGGGCGCGTACCCGGCGGGCCACCGGCTGGTCCTCGGTTCACTGGCCAAGGAATTCGACGTGAGCACGGTCCCGGTGCGGGAAGCGGTGCGGCTGCTGCAGGCCGAGGGGCTGGTGCACTTCGAGCGCAACGTCGGCGCGACCGTCGCGGCGATCGACCCGGTCGGCTACGAGCACACGATGCAGATGCTCGCGATCGTGGAAAGCGCGGCCACCGCGCTCGCCGCGCCGCATCTGACCGCCGACGACCTCGCCGAGGCGGGCGAGCTCAACGACCGGATGCGCGCCGGTCTCGACCAGCTCGAACCGGTCGAGTTCACCCGGCTCAACCACGAGTTCCACGAGATCCTCTACACCCGCTGCCCCAATCCGAGCCTGGTCGACCTGGTCAAGAAGGGCTGGTCCCAGCTCGCCAGGATCCGCGATTCGACGTTCTCGTTCGTCCCCGCCCGCGCGCTCGCCTCGGTCGCCGAACACGACCAGCTGCTCGATCTGATCCGCTCCGGTTCCGGTGCCGAATGGATCGAGCACTGCGCGCGGGCGCACCGGTCAGCGACGCTGGACGCGTTCCTCAGCTGGGAAGCGGACTCGCACAGCTGACTCGCTCAGCGGAGGTCCGTGAAGGGCTCCTCGAAGGAATTAGATTCCCTCAAGGAGCCCTTCACGGACATCTGCGGGAGCAGAGGGCCATGCTGGCCAGGCCTCGTCAGTGCGACCTTGAGACGGTGCCTTCACGCGGTCATGCGCGCGAGGATCGTCGCGAAATCCTGCTGTGGAATGGAAAACAAGCCACGGCGGAACGGCAATCCCCAATGCGTGGGGTCGGCGACGAACGACAACTGGTCGACTAGCGGCTTCGCATCCACGCGCTGGCAAGCGTGGAAGGAAGCCGCGAGCCGCCATGGCTGGAAATCGTCGCTTACGTAAGCCTGGTAAGGCTTTTCGCCGGTGATCGTGGCCCACGCGGTGAACTGGCGGACGGGTTTGCCGCCCTGCAAGCTCGTACGCGGCGAGTAGAAAATCATCTCGTCGCCCGGGCTCGGCTGACGAAGGCGTTTGCCCGCACCGTGATCCGCTTGTGTGAAGCCGCCCTCGGCGGCCGCCTCGACGTGGTCGAGCGTGACCGTGTTGATCCAGAATCGCTGGCCGGAAGGGGTCACTTCGCGGTCAGCCCTTCGACGAGGCCGGTCGTCGGCCTGCCGAGGAGCCGGGAAAGATCGTCGCCGACCCGCGCGAAAACCCCGGCAGCGATGGTCTCGTCCAGACTGACCAGGAAGCTGGCCAACTCGTCGTCCATTCCCGTTTTGCGGAGCATTGCCCGCAATTCTTCGGGGGCGACCGGTCGGTAAACGACCTCTCGCTCCAGCACGACGGACATCGCTTCGGCAATGTCGGCGTAGGTGAAGTCCGTGTCGCCGGAGAGGTTGTAGGTGACGTTGTCGTGGCCATCGGTGGTGACCACGACAGCCAAGGCCTCGGCCAGGTCCTTTCGGCTGGCCGCCGCGACGACGGCGTCACCGGTCGCCGCGGCGAGGACGCCGGTGAAGCGAGGACCGGCCAGCGACTGGACATAGTTCTCGAGGTACCAGGTGTTCCGCAGAATCGTGTACGTCAGGCCAGAAGCGATGAGCGCCTTCTCGGTCGCGCGATGGTCCGCGTTGATCTCGAAGCGCTCGTCGTCGGCGCGGACTCCGCTGGTGTAGTAGAGGTGCCGGGCGTTCTTCGCGGCTTCGATGACCGACTCGTGCTGGGCAAGGCGATTCTCGTCGCGTCCCGAGATCAGCACGATGTCCGAGTGCCGAGCCACCAGTTCCGCGACAGCGGCCGAATCCGACAGATTCACCGCCGCGGTGCGGAACCCGGCGGAAGCGAGTTCCTCAAGGCGCACCGGGTTCCGCCCGGCCGCGGTGATCGTTTCGGGACTCACGCCCCGCGAGACCAGCGCGTCCAGGACGTGCTGGCCGAGTGCTCCGGTAGCCCCGAAAACCAGGGTGCTCGCGTCAGCCACGGTCGTGGAGGGTGACGTGGTAGCCGTCGGGGTCGGCGAAGGTGAACGTCCGGCCGAAGGGGCCGTCGATCGGCGCGGAGACGATCGGGTGCCCGTCGGCGACCAGAGCGTCGTGAATGGCCTGGACGTCGGTGGCGAGCAGCCAGATCGCGGCGCCGATGCCGGGACGCGCGGCGGAGGCGAGATCGGTGCCGGGAACGACGTCGCGGAGGGCGAACGCGATCGGCTTCGTCTCGAAGACGACGGCGTGCGGAGGTCCGGCCGGCGAGCGGACGAGACCGAGGTAGCGCTCGTAGAAAGCCTGCGAAACGTCCAGGTCGCGTGCCTGGAGCGAGATGAAGTCGGGGCCGATGGCGGGCAAGGTGCTGCTCCTTTTCTTCGTGTCAGGTTCCTGACACGACTCACTCTATGTCAGAATCCTGACATGAGTCAAGCCGACGGAGTCGACCTGGACAAGTCACTGGGCTACCTGCTGAAAGAGACCTCGAGCGCGCTGCGGTCGGCGATGGAGGAGGTGCTGCGCCCGCTCGGGATGACGGTGACGCACTACTCCTGCCTCGAGCTGCTGTCGCAACGACCGGGCCTGTCGAACTCCGAGCTCGCGCGGGGCACGTTCGTGACCCGGCAGTCGATGAACGTGCTGCTCCAAGCCCTGGAGCGAGACGGCTACGTGACCAGGCCCGCGGAGGCACCCGTCGGAAAGGCTCTTCCCGCCCGGCTCACGCCGCGCGGACGGCGGAGCCTGGAGAAGGCGAGCGCCGCGGTCCGGTCCGTCGAGGTCAGGATGCTGGACGGGCTGAGCGAGACCGAACAGTCGGACGCGTTCCGGATCCTGCGGAGCATGGTCGACTCACTGCGGCACAGTGGACGTCCGTGAGGGGAACCCTGAGGGAATCAGAGTCCCTCAGGGTTCCCCTCACGGACGTTTCCGGTACCACCGCGGCGAAGTGTTCAGCGGCGGCTTGAGCTTCGCGCGCACCACCAGCACGTTCGGCTCGTCCGATTCCACGAATTCGCTCAGCAGCCGGCGAAACGCGCGGCCGAAGCCGGACACCCGGTCCGCGTGCACGCCGAACGAGCGGGCCAGCCCGACGAAATCCGGGCTGTCCCAGTCGACTCCGCGATGCGGCAGGCCTTCCTGGTCCTGGTCGAAACGCAGCATGCCGTAGCCGCCGTCGTCCACGACCACGACCGTCACCGGCAGCTGTTCCTCGGCGAGCGTCGCCAGATCCCCTACCGCGTAAAGGAAACCGCCGTCGCCGGTGACGCACAGGACGCGACCGCCGCCGGTCGCCTCGGCCGCCGCGCCCGCGCCGAGCGACGCCGGGAAGCCGTAGCCGAGCGTGCCCCAGCCCATCGGGTACGCCAGCCGCCGCGGCGCGCGGACCCGGTGGAAGCCGCCGATCCAGTACCCGGCGACGCACATGTCCGTGACGATCGTCCCGTCCGCCGGGAGCACTTCCTCCAAAGTGGACAGAAAGTCGGCGGCCTGCGGTTCCTCGTCGCGGATGCGCCTGCGCACCCGGCGGCCGATGCCGGCCAGCCGAGCGGTCAGCTCGTCCAGGCCGGGGCGCGTTTCCGGATGCAGGGATTCGACGACGCGGCGGGCGTCGCCGACCAGGGTGACGTCCGGCCGGTAGTTCTTCGCCGCGTCGCCCGCGTCGACGTTGATCGCGATCAGCTTCGGCGGCGCGGGCATCTGCCAGTTCTGCGTCATCAGGCCGTCGAAGTCGGTGCCGATCGCGAGCACCACGTCGGCCTCGTCCCACAGCTGCCCGACCTCCGGCGCGTGCACCGGATTCGGGGCCAGGCAAGGATGTTCGAGCGGAAGCAGGCCGCGCGCGCCGAACGTGGTGAGCACCGGCGCGGCCAGCCGCTGCGCGAGCTGCCCGATCGCTTCCCCGGCTTCGGAGCGCAGCGCGCCGCCGCCCGCCCAGATCAGCGGACGGCGCGCGGACGCCAGCAGCTCCGACGCACGAGGCAGGTCCGGCAGGTCGAGCACGCGTTCGGCGGGCGGCGCGGGCGGTTCGCGCGGCGGCGTGGTCTCCCGGAGGAAATCGGTCGGAATGCCCAAATACACCGGGCCGCTTTGCGGCATCAGCGCGAGCCGGGCGGCGCGGTGCAGCGTCGTGCCGATCTGATCAGCGCGGTGCACGGTGAACCCCGCCTTGGTGACCGGCGCGAACATCGCCTGCTGGTCGGAAGTTTCGTGCAGCACCCCGCGCACGACACCCGGACGGCGCAGCGTCGACGGGATGTCCGTGGCGATCACGAGCACCGGGGCCGCCGACGCCATCGCTTCGCCGACCGCGCCGAGCGTGTTCGCCGCGCCGGGGCCGGTGGTCACCAGCGCGACGCCGAGTTTTCCCGTCCTGCGGGCATAACCGTCGGCGGCGTATCCCGCGGTCTGTTCGTGCCGGACGTTGACGAGCCGGATCCCGGTGCCCGCCAACGCCTCCCACAGCGGCAGGTTGTGGACTCCCGGCAGGCCGAACACCACCTCGGTCCCGAGAGCCGTGAGCGCGTCCCCCAGCTGCTGAGCTCCAGTCCGTCCTGCCACGCCAGCGATGGTATCCGCCCCCGGTAAGCAGCCGCAGACACGTCACCGGACAGGGTTTGTCATCGCGGCGCCGCCCCGTTGTCCCCCACCTGGCCGCGAGATCTGAGACACCGCCTTTTTCGTGCGTACACTCCGGGGGCCGGGGACGCCGAGGTCCCCACGGCGGCGGAAAGGGGTGGCGCAATGCCGTTGATGCCGGTGACCGACTCGATGTTCCTGATGGTCGAGACCCGCGAACACCCGATGCACGTCGGCGGGCTCCAGCTGTTCCGCAAACCCGAGGGCGCGGGCGAGGACTATCTGCGCGACCTCCGCCGGAACCTGCTGGAATCGGACAACATGCGCGGCGTGTTCCGGATGCGGCCGAGCCGTCCGGTGAACACCGTCGGGCACGTGCGCTGGTCGCGCGACACCGATCTGGAGCTCGACTACCACTTCCGGCATTCCGCGCTGCCGCAGCCGGGCCGGATCCGCGAACTGCTCGAACTCACCTCGCGCTGGCACAGCACGCTGCTCGACCGGCACCGGCCGCTGTGGGAAACACACCTCATCGAAGGACTGCGCGACGGCCGGTTCGCGGTGTACTCGAAGATCCACCACGCGCTGATGGACGGCGTTTCGGCGCTGCGGCACCTGCAGGGAACGCTGTCGGACGACCCGGCCGACCTGGACTGCCCGCCGCCGTGGGGTTCGCGCGAGAAGCCCGCCGCGCACCGCAACGGCCGCGCCCCGGCGTCGCCGTTCGCCCTGGTGGGCAAGACGTTCGAGCAGGTCGCTGGTATCGCGCCGGCCGCGGCGAAGGTGGCTCGCGAGGCGTTCCGCGAGCACCGGCTCACGCTGCCGATGCAGGCGCCGAAGACGATGCTGAACGTGCCGATCGGCGGCGCGCGCCGGTTCGCCGCGCAGTCCTGGCCGCTCGACCGGGTGCGCGAGGTCGCGACCGCCGCGGGCGTGTCCCGCAACGACGTCGTGCTCGCCATGTGCTCCGGCGCGCTGCGCGATTACCTCATCGAACAGAGCGCGCTGCCGGACGCGCCGCTGGTCGCGATGGTCCCGGTGTCGCTGCGCCGCCGCGACACCGGCGACGCGACCGGCAACAACATCGGCGCGCTGCTGTGCAACCTGGCCACCGACCTGACCGACCCGGCGCAGCGGCTGGCCGCGATCTCCGAGTCGATGTCGAACGGCAAGAAGCTGTTCTCGCAGCTGTCGCCGCTGCAGACGCTGCTGCTGTCCGGGATCAACGTGGCCCAGCTGGGCGCGTCGCCGATCCCCGGCGTCGTCGGCAACACGCGGCCGCCGTTCAACCTGGTGATCTCGAACGTCCCGGGCCCGCGCAAGCAGATGTACTGGAACGGCGCGGCGCTCGACGGCATTTACCCGGCGTCGGTGCTGCTCGACGGGCAGGCCCTGAACATCACGCTGACCAGCAACGGGGACAACCTCGACTTCGGTGTCACCGGGTGCCGGCGCAGCGTCCCGCACCTGCAGCGGATCCTGACGCATCTGGACACGGCGCTCGCCGAGCTGGAATTCGCGACGCGGGGGTAGCCGGTCAGTCGATGCCTTCCGGGCTGGCTCCGCCGACCGGGACGGCCGGCGCGACGATGCGGTCGATCTCGGCGAGGTCCGCTGAGGTGAGCTGAAGGCCGGTCGCGCTCTTCTCGATGCTGGCTGGGCGGCGGGCGCCGACGATGGCGACGTCGACCTTCGCCAGCGTCCACGCGATGGCCAGCTGGCTCACCTCCGCGTCCCTCTCCTTGGCGAAAGCGGCGAGCTGATCGACGATCTTCAGGTTGTGCCGCAACGAGTCCCCGCGGAAAGCGGACGAACGCGACCGCCAATCCGACGGGTCGAAGACGGTCTCGGCGGTCAGCGAGCCGGTGAGCAGACCGCTGCCGAGCGCACTGTAGGCGAGCACGCCGATGTTGTGCGCGCGGGCGTACGGGAGCGGATCGGTTTCCGCGCCGCGACGGAAGAGATGGTAGGGCACCTGCACGGTTTCCACCGGCTCGTTCAATGCCGTCTCGTTCACTGCGCTGAGCTGCGCGGAGTCGTAGTTCGACACTCCGGCGTGGCGGATCTTGCCCGCGTCCACGAACTCCCGCAGCGTCCCGGCGACCTCGGCGGCAGGAGTGTGCGGGTCGGGCCAATGGATCTGGTAGAGGTCGAGGTGGTCGACGCCGAGCGCGCGCAGGCTCTCGTCGACTCCTTGGGCAAGCCATGCCCGACGCGAATCGCGGATGCGTTCGGAACCGGGGTTCGTCCCGCCTTTGGTGGCGATGACGACGCTGTCGCGGCGGTGGTCGAGCTCGCTGCGCAACGCTTTGCCCAGGAGCGCTTCGGCGGTGCCGTAAGCGCGGGCGGTGTCGAAGAGGGTGATGCCTAGTTCGTGTGCGCGCCGGATCGCCGCGATCGCGGTGTCCTCGTCGAAGCCGCCCCACTGACCGCCGAACCCGCCGGTGCCGAAGGCGATCCGGGAGACTTCGAGGCCGTTGCGGCCAAGGGTCGTCGTCCGCATGCGTCGAGCACAGCACTCTTCGCTTGCCGTCGCCGAGCGTTCTCAACTGCTGATTATTCGGTTGACAATCAGAGGATGCTCGCGAGGTGAGCCTCCTGGAGCCGTTGCGGCACCGCAGTTTCCGCGCCCTCGCCGCCGGGCGGACGCTCGGCACCTTCGGCAACTCGGTCGCTCCGGTCGCGCTCGCGTTCGCGGTGCTCGACCGCACCGGGTCGGCGGTCGATCTCGGGCTCGTCGTCGGGGTCCGGTCGCTGGCGGGCATCCTGCTGCTGCTTTTCGGCGGCGTGCTCGCGGACCGGCTGCCGCGCGCGGTGATCCTGCAGGGCACCGAGATCGCGGCCGGGCTCAGCCAGGCGCTGATCGCCGCGAGTGTCCTTTGTGGATTTGGTTCGGTCCCGTTCCTGATCTCGCTGAGCGTGGTCAACGGGGCGGTCGCGGCGATGTCGCTGCCCGCGTCGGCGGCGATCACCCCGCAGACGGTGCCGCGAGACCTGCTGGCTCCGGCGAACGCGTTGCTGCGGCTGCTGGTCAACGGCGGGCGCATCGCCGGAGCCGGAGTCGCCGGGGTCGCGGTGGCGGCGGCCGGACCCGGCTGGGCGCTGGCGGTGAACGCGCTGCTGTTCTTCGCCGCCGCGCTCGCCTATCACGCCGTCCGGCTGCCGCGCGCCGATCGGGTTCCGGGCGCCCGGCCGATCGCCGATCTGGTCGCCGGATGGCACGAGTTCCGGTCCCGCGCCTGGGTGTGGGTGGTGGTGGCGCAGTTCGCCTTCGTCAACGCCGCCGGGCTCGGCACGCTCGTGGTCATCGGGCCGGTCGTCGCGGACGAGACGTTCGGGCGGTCCGGATGGGGACTGGCGCTGGCGATGCAGACCGCGGGCGCGCTCCTCGGCGGGATCGTCGCCGCGCATTGGCGGCCGCGGCACGCCTTGTTCGTCGGGGTGCTGCTGGTGACGGTGGAAGCGCTGCCGGTGCTGACACTCGGCTGGTGGCCGTCGCTCGTCCCGCTGCTGATCGCGATGCTGGCGGCCGGGCTGGCGATGGAGCAGTTCAGCGTCGCCTGGGACGTTTCGCTGCAGGAACACATCCCGCCCGACAAGCTCGCGCGCGTGTACTCCTACGACATGCTGGGTTCACTCGCCGCGATGCCGATTGGGCAGATCGCGGCGGGTCCCCTCGTGCAGCACTTCGGCCGCGAGCCGGTGCTCGTCGCGTGCGGGGTGCTGATCCTGGTTTCGACCGGGCTCGCGCTGTGCAGCCGCGAGATCCGGCAGCTCACGAACCGGACCGCGGCACCGGCCGTACCGACAGGAAGTTGACCGCGCTCGCGCTGAACACCAGGTCGTCGTCGCCGTTGAACAGTTCCATCCGGGTGCGCACGAGGCCGCGATCGGGCTTCGACTTCGACAGCCGCGCCTCGGTGACGGTCGCCCGCATCCGCAGCCGGTCCCCCGGCCGCACCGGACGCGGCCAGCGCAGCTCGTCGACGCCGGGGCTGCCGAGGCTCGCGACCGACGAGAGGTAGTGGTCGGCGAACAGCCGCATCATCAGGCTCGACGTGTGCCAGCCGCTCGCGATCAGCCCGCCGAACGGGCCCTCCTTCGCCGCCGCCGGGTCGACGTGGAAGCTCTGCGGGTCGTACTTTTCGGCGAACTCGATGATCTCCGCTTCGGTGACGGTCGTGTCGCCGAACTCGTACACCGATCCCTCGGGGTAGTCCTCGAACCAGCGGTCGTCGATGGGCGCGGTGAACTCGGTCATACGCGACAGCCTGCCACAGCTTTTCGGCTGGAAAACGTGACTTGCGTCTGCCCGCCGAGCGTCACGGCGCGGCCCAGGGCCGGACCTCCTCCAGCAGCTTCGCCACCGCCAGCACCAGGTCGTCCGAATGCCGGGGGCCGACGATCTGCAGGCCCACCGGAAGGCCCGATTCGGTGCGCCCGGCCGGGACGCTGATCGACGGCTGCTGCGTCATGTTGAACGGGTAGGTGAACGGCGTCCACTCCGGCCATTCGCTCATCCCGCTGCCCGGCGGCACGTCGTGGCCCGCCTCGAACGGCGGGATCGGGACGGTCGGCGTGAGCAGCACGTCGTAACGGGTGTGGAACTCACCCATCAGGATGCCGAGCGCGGCACGTTCCGCGGTGGCGTCGAGGTAATCGCCCGCGGAGTAGGTGTGGCCCCGTTCCCACACGCGGCGCAGGCCCGGATCGACCCGCGGCTCGCTGCCCGGCGGGAACGCGTCGAGCGACTTCGCCGCGCCTGCCGACCACAGCACGTCGAAGGCGTCCTTCGGGTCGGCGAATCCGGGATCGGCCTGCTCGACCTGCAGCCCGGCGTCGGCGAGCGACTGCACCGCCGACTGGACGATCGCCGCGATTTCCGGGTCCACGTCGACAAAACCGAGCGCCGGCGAGTACGCCGCGATCAGCCCGCGCACGTCGCGCCGCACCGCCTCGCGGTAGGCGCTGATCGGCGGCGCGAGCCCGGTCGGGTCGCGGTGGTCCGGCAGCGCGAGGACGTCCAGCAGCAGCGCCGTGTCGTCCACGCAGCGCGCCATCGGCCCGGCGTGCGCGAGCGGGCCGAACGGGCTCGCCGGGAACAGCGGGATCCGGCCGTGGGTCGGTTTCATGCCGACGATCCCGCAGAACGACGCGGGAATCCGCACCGAACCGCCGCCGTCGGTGCCGACGGACAGCTCGCCCATCGCAGCCGCGACCGCGGCCGCGCTGCCGCCGCTGGACCCGCCCGCCGTCATCCGCGGGTTCACCGGATTGCGCGTGATGCCCGCGAGCGCGCTGTCGGTGACGCCCTTCCACGCGATCTCCGGCGTGGTCGTCTTGCCCAGCACGACGAGGCCCGCCTCGCGCATCCGCGCCATCACCGGGCTGTCGACCTCCCACGGCTGGTCCACCGGGATGCTCGCGGAACCGCGCAGCGTCGGCCAGCCCTGGGTGAGGAAGATGTCCTTGATGGACGCCGGGACGCCGTCGAGCGCGCCGATCGGATTCCCGTCGCGCCAGCGGGCCTCGGCCGCTTTCGCCTGGTCGAGCGCGCGGTCGGCGTCGACGAGGCAGTAGGCGTTGATCTCGCCGTCGCGGTCCTCGATGTTCCGCAGGGCGCTCTTCGTCGCCTCGACCGGCGACAGTTCGCCGGTGGCGTAGGCGGCGACGAGTTCGCTGGCGGTCAGTTCCCGGTCGCCCATCCGGCGCCTCCCTGCGATTCGGACGGCACGTAGCCGAGCCGTTTGTCCACGACGTTCCACAGCGGTTCCCCGGCGACCCAGCGCCGGAAGTTCCCCGCGAACACCTCGACCAGGGTCCGCCGCCAGCCGATGAAGTCGCCCGACATGTGCGGGGACAGCAGGACGTCCGGCATGGTCCACAGTGGACTTTCGGCGGGCAGCGGCTCGGTTTCGAAGACGTCGAGCGCGGCCCCGGCGATCTCGCCCGCCCGCAAGGCCGCGATCAGATCGGCCGTGACCACCAGTTCGCCGCGGCCCACGTTCACGAACCGCGCGGACGGTTTCATCGCGGCGAACGCGGCGGCGTCGAACATGCCCTTGGTCTGATCGGTGAGCGGCGCGACCGCGACAACGTAGTCGAACTCGGGCAAATACCGCGCCAGTTCGGCGGATTCGCGCACGACGCCGAAATCCGGATCCCCGACCCGGGCCCGCCGGCCCGCCCCGGACACGCGCATCCCGGCCGCGCGCAGCATCCGCGCGATGGCCTTTCCGATCGGTCCGGTGCCCACCACCAGCACCTCCCGCCCGGCGATCCGCTCGCTCTCGCGGTGCTTCCACGTGCCGGCGCGCTGCAGGTCGAGCGAACGCGCGAAGTCCTTGGCGAACGACAGCACGACGCCGAGCACGTACTCCGCGATGGCGTCGTCGAACACCCCGCGCGAGTTCGTGAGCACGACGTCGCTCTCGCGCAGCCCCGGGAACAGCACCGGGTCGACGCCGGCGCTCGCGATGTGCAGCCACCGCAACCGGTCCGCCGCGGGCCAGGCCCCCGGAACCGCACCGGAAAGGAAATCGTAGACAAAAAGCGCGTCGGCTCCGGCCAGCGCACCGGCGAGGCCGCGCTCGTCGGTGTAACGAACTACCGCCGCGTCTTCGATAGCGGCCATGTCCGGTGGTTGGTCTGCCCCGCAGAGCACTGCCAGTACGGGGGTTTCCGGGGCGATCACGATTGACACGGTAAAAGTGGCTCGTATGATTGTCAACAATCCGAGGACCACCCCCGGAGCACCGGACGGGCATCCGCACAGGCGTATTCCGGAGGCTGAACCTTGGATCTGGACTTCCTCGCGTTCGAGGGCCCGCTAGCCCAGCGCGGCATCGGCGTGATCGCGCCGTTCGACCTCGCGCTCGAGCGCGAACTGTGGCGCTGGGTGCCGATGGAGGTGTCGCTGCACCTCGCCCGCACCCCGTACGAACCAGTCCCGGTGAGCATGGAAATGGCCCAGCTGGTGAGCGACAGCCGGCACCTCGCCACCGCCACGCGCGACGTGCTGCACGTGGAGCCCGAGGTGGTCGCGTACCTGTGCACCTCCGGCAGCTTCGTGAACGGCATCGACTACGAACGCTCCCTCACCAAGGCGATCTGCGACGCGGGCGCGCCGGACGCGGTCACCACCTCCGGCGCCCTCGTCGAGGTGCTGCACCAGCTCGACCTGCGCCGGGTCTCGGTGCTCACGCCGTACGACGCCGATCTCACCAGCAAACTCCACGACTTCCTCGCCGAGGTCGGCGTGGACACCGTGTCCAGCGACCACCTCGGCCTGGGCGGCGGCATCTGGAAGGTCAGCTACCGCACCATCGCCGAGCGGATCCTGGCCGCGGACCACCGCGAGGCCGAGGCGATTTTCGTCAGCTGCACCAACCTCCCCACGTTCGACCTGATCGAACCGCTGGAGAAGGCGCTCGGCAAACCCGTGCTGACCGCCAACCAGCTGACCATGTGGGCCTGCCTGCGCCGGATGCGGCTGCCCATCGTGGGTCCCGGCCAGTGGCTGCGGGAGGTGTCTTGACCCGTCCGGCTAATATTGTCGACAATTTGCGCATCCCGGAGGTTTCGTGACCACGATCGGCTTCATCTACCCCGACCACGCGGCCGAGGACGACTACCCGCTCGCGGAACAGCTTCTCGGCGGCTCCGACGGCGACATCAGCCTGCCGGTCGCGCACATCTACGGCACCGACCTGCACGCGGTGCCGGAGCTGCTCGACCTCGGCAGCGAAGCCCGGCTCGCCGAAGGCGCCCGGCTGCTCGCGAAGCACCAGCCGGAAGCGGTGGTGTGGGCTTGCACGTCCGGCAGCTTCGTGTACGGCTGGGACGGCGCGCGCAACCAGGCCGACCAGCTCGGAGCGGTTGCCGGGGTCCCGGCGTCGAGCACGTCGTTCGCCTTCGTGCACGCGGCGAAAGCCCTTGGCGTGCAACGAGTCGCGGTGGCCGCGAGCTACCCCGACGACGTCGCGCGGCTGTTCGTGGACTTCCTCGCCGCGGGAGGCGTCGAGGTGCTCTCGATGTCGAGCGCCGACATCGACACCGCCGCCGAGGTAGGCAAGCTCGCGCCCGAGGCCGTCGTCGACCTGGCGGTAAGCCACGACCACCCGGACGCCGACGCGGTTCTGGTGCCCGACACCGCGATGCGCACGCTCGGCGAGATCACCGCGATCGAGGAGAAGCTCGGCAAGCCGGTGCTGACCGCCAACCAGGTGACCATCTGGGAAGGCCTGCGCCTGACCGGCTCTACCCGGCTGGTGCGTTCGCTGGGCGCGTTGTTCCGGACGAGGGGCTGACCCGTGGTCGCACTGCCTGACATAGAACCGGTGAGCCGGGAATCGACCGCGGCGGTGATCGCGCGCCAGCTGCGCGACGCGATCATGACCGGCGCGCTGCCGCCGGGCACCCAGCTCGGCGAAACCGACCTGGCCGCCCGCTTCCAGGTCTCGCGCGGCCCGCTGCGGGAGGCGATGCAGCACCTCGTGTCCGAGGGCCTGCTGCGCAGCGAACGCCACCGGGGCCTGTTCGTGATCGACCTCGAACCGACGGACGTGTTCGACATCTATCTCGCCCGTTCCGCGGTGGAAAGAGCCGCCCTGTTGTGCGCCTTCCGCGGCGACCGCGAGGCGGTGGCCGCCATCTTGGAGCAGAACGTCGCCGACATGGCTGCCGCCGCGGACGATCCGGCCGCGTTGTCCGAGGCGGACCTCCGGTTTCACGAGGCGCTGATCAACGCTTCCGGCAGCAAACGGCTGATGCGGATGGCCCGGACGTTGCTGATCGAGACGCGGATGTGCCTGACGTTGCTGCAGAGCACGTATCAGGGCGTGGAGGATCGGCTGGAGGAGCACACGCGGATCATCGAAGCCCTGCGGTCGGGCGACGAGGAGACGGCGCTGCGTTTGCTGGACGCGCATATGGAGGACGCGATCAGCCGGCTGCTTCCGGGGAGGAGCTTGAAGGACGGGGTCGCGGCGGCTGGGTGAGGCGCGGAGCACGGCCCTCATGAGTGGCGATGCCGGTGCCAACAGGCAGGAACACGCACGAGCCACCAGATTCCGGGCGGCAGCGCGCCTTGCGATGGCGGGTGCCTTTCTGCCGGGTGCGAAGTTCACAGCCCCAGCACCTCCCCCATCGTGCCGCCGAGGACGCGGTCTCGCAGTTCTCCGGGCGGGGTCACGCGTTCGATCGTCGCGCGGGACAGGACGGGGTCGCCGTACGGCGCGTCCGAACCGAACATCGTGCGGTCCGGGAGCTCGTTGATCGCGAGCCGGACGGCGAAGACGATGCTGGCCGTCGACAGTTCCAGGTAGATGTTCGGCGTTTCGCGGGCCAGGTCGATCGCGGTGAGCCAATGCGCGCCGCCCAGTTGGCTGATCACCAGCGGCACGGCCGGGTAGCGGCGGGCCAGCTCCGCCAGCGTGGACAGATCGGCTTCGGTGGTCGGGGCAGAGCCGTGCACGACGACCGGGAGTCCATTGTGGTCGGTGGCTGCCCGCAGGACCGGTTCGATCCGGGCGGCCGCGCCAGGAGCCGGGGTCAGTTCGCCGATTCCGTGGAAACCCCTGGCGACCTGATCGACCTCCGCGGCCAGCTGGCCTCCGGACCGGTCCAGGCGGACTGAGCGGAAGCCCAGGAACCGGCCGGGATGTGCGGCCAGCGCGGAGTCGAGTTCCTGCCAGGCGGACTGATAGCCGTCGCCGGACGCACCGTTGAGCGCGGCGTCCAGCACGCTCATTTCCCGGCGGAACGAAGCCAGATCCGTGGCTCGTTCGGGATGCGGCCTGGTCGCGAACAGCACGGCGCGGTCGGCCCCGGCCTCGTCCAGCAGGGCGAGGTGCTGGTGCACGGGGTCGTGGACGTGGCTGTGTGCGTCGATGATCAACGGAAACCCCCGGTTGTCCTGGGCGCGCGGAATGCGGCCGCCGGAGCCAGTGTTGAACGTTGACACCATGCCAAGGTCAAGCTCAGCGGAGGGACGATGCGGATCGGGCAGCTCGCCGAGCGCACCGGCACGAGCGAACGGCTCCTGCGGTACTACGAGCGTGTCGGCCTGCTGACCGCGGACCGGCGGCCCAACGGTTACCGCGACTACGCTCCCGCCGCCGAACGGACCGTTCGGCAGATTCGCGCGTTGCTGGCGGCCGGGCTGCCGACCAGCCTGATCAAACAGATGCTGCCGTGCGCCGAGGCCGACGGTTCGCTGCGCCCGTGCCCGGGAGTGCTGGGCGCGCTGCGCACCCAACTCACCGAACTCGACCGCCGGGCGGCGGACCTCGCTCAGGCGCAGCAAACGCTTCGCGAGGCCATCGCGGTGACGGAACGCGCCAGCTGAACAGCTCAGGTCGTGATCCAGTACCGCCGCACCGGTCCGTGCCCGGTCTGGCGTACTTCGTCCAGCACCCCGCCCGCGCGTTCGATCGTCTTGGCGGACGCCAGGTTCTCTCCCTCGCACACCAAGAGCACCCGCGACAGCTCCCGGGCCTCGGGCAGCATCTCGCGCAATGCCCAGGAAGCCAGACCGCGGCCGCGCGCCGACGGGCGGATGCCGAAGCCGATGTGCCCGGCCCACGACACGTACTCCGCCGGGCCGGAGCGCAAGGCGATCCCGCCGAGCACTTGGCCGTCCTCGACTAGCCAGCGGTACAGAGCGCGGTCCTGCGTCAAGGAATCCACCCAGGCGGCGAAGCCAGCGGGAGAATCGACCACGTCCGACGCCGAGAGGCCGAAGCCGTCCTCGTGCAACCCTGGGCCCCATTCGGCGTGTGCTTCCAGCCAGGCGCGATGCAATCGGACGGTGGGGGCCAGCAGTTCGGGCATGATCCGATGCTACCGGGCGAAAGTACGAAAAACCCTGGCGCAGCAAGAAAAACTCAGGCACGACGCACCCCCAGCACGGGCTGTCCGCCGAGGCCGAAGTTGTACTGCGGCGACCACGGGAACCGGCCCGCGGGATCGGCGTAGACCAGCTGCATGGCTTCGATTCCGGTGCCATAACAGCAAACCGCGATGTGCAGATGCGTCGCGGGGGCGCTGAGCTTCACGACTTCCAGCGCGGGCAGCCGGGGCAGCAGCCACTGCTCGCCAGGTTCCGGCGGGCCGGTGTGCAGGATGTGTTCGGCCCCGGCGTTGAGCACGTATGCCGCTTCGTGCAACGACAATCCCGTGACGGCCAGTTCCGGCAGGCCTCGCACGGTCAGGCCCGCGGTGTACGCCCAGGGCGGCCGGGAGCCTGGCCCCCGCACGCCCTGGACGCACCATCCGTATTCCCGGATCCGGTCCAGCACCTCGATCAGGTACTGCTCCTCGGCTCTTTCCGGCTCCTCGCACATCTGGCACATCGGTGCCCTCCTCCCCTCGGGGACCCGCCGACCGGGTCAGGGAAGAGTGAACCTCGCGGCACCGACGAAAAATCAGCGGAGCGAATCAGCCACCGCGGCGCCGAGCGAGGTTGTGGTAGCGGTTCCGCCGAGGTCGGGGGTGAGCGTTTCGCCCGCGGTCAGCACCTCGTCGACCGAGGCGCGGATCGCTTGCGCGGCAACGGTTTCCCCGAGGTGGTCGAGCAGCATCGCCCCGGCGAGGATTTGCGCGACCGGGTTCGCGATGCCCTGTCCGGCGATGTCCGGGGCACTGCCGTGGACGGCCTCGAACATCGACGGAAAGTCACCTGATGGGTTGATGTTTCCGGACGGCGCCATGCCCAGCCCGCCGGTGATCGCGGCCGCGAGATCGCTCAGGATGTCGCCGAACAGGTTCGACGCCACCACCACGTCGAGCCGGTCGGGAGCCTGCACCATCCGCGCGGCGAGAGCGTCCACATGGCACTGTTCCGCGCGGACGTCCGGGTACCGCGCGGCGACCTCGGCGAAAATCTCGTCCCAGTAAGGCATCGAGTGGATCAGCCCGTTGGACTTGGTCGCCGAGGTGACGTGCCGCGAACGCGTGCGCGCGAGATCGAAGGCGTACCGGATGATCCGTTCCACCCCGACCCGCGTGAACACCGACTCCTGCAGCACGAACTCGTCCGGCCGCCCGGCGTTGTGCCGTCCGCCGATCTCCGAGTACTCGCCCTCGGAGTTCTCCCGGACGATCACCATTTCCAGCTCGTCGGCCTTCCGCCCGGCCAGCACCGAGGACGTCCCCGGCAGCAGCCGGACCGGCCGCAGGTTGACGTACTGCTGGAACGCCCGCCGCAACGGAATCAGCAGGCCCCACAACGAAACGTGGTCCGCCACGCCGGGGAATCCGACCGCGCCGAGCAGGATGCCGTCGAAGCCCGAGAGCTGCGCGACACCGTCCTCGGGCATCATCGCGCCGGTCTTCGCGTACCGCTCGCAGCTCCAGTCGAATTCGGTCCATTCCAAGGAGAAGCCGTACTTCGCCGCCGCCGCGTCGAGGACCCGGCGCGCTTCGATCGTGACGTCGACCCCGATCCCGTCGCCCGGGATGCTCGCAATCCGGTGTGTCACAGGCTCACCGCGATGTACTTGGTCTCCAGGAACTCGTCGATGCCGACCGTGCCGCCCTCGCGGCCGAGACCGGACTGCTTGACGCCGCCGAACGGAGCCGCCGGGTTGGACACGATGCCCTGGTTGAGGCCGATCATCCCGGCCTCCAAGCGTTCCGACACCCGCAGCGCGCGCTTCAGGTCGCTGGTGAACAGGTAGGACACCAGGCCGAATTCGGTGTCGTTGGCCTTCTCGACCGCCTCGTCCTCGGTGTCGAACGGCGTGATCGGCGCGACCGGGCCGAAGATTTCCTCGCTGGCCAGCCGAGCGTCGACCGGCACGTCGGTGAGCACGGTCGCCGGGTAGAAGTGCCCCGGACCGTCGACCCGCGAGCCGCCGGTGAGCACCCGAGCGCCCTTGTCCGTGGCGTCCTTGACCAGCTCGGTCACCTTCTTCACCGCGGCCTCGTCGATGAGCGGACCGACCACGACGCCCTCGTCGGTGCCGCGGCCCATCGGCAGCGCCTGCATCCGCTCGGTGAGCTTGCGAGAGAACTCCTCGGCCACGCCGCGCTGCACGTAGAACCGGTTCGCCGCGGTGCATGCCTCGCCGATGTTCCGCATCTTGGCCTGCATCGCGCCTTCGACCGCGGCGTCCAGGTCCGCGTCGTCGAACACGACGAACGGCGCGTTGCCGCCCAGTTCCATCGACGTGCGCAGCACCTTCTCCGCGCACTGCTCCAGCAGTTTGCGCCCGACCCCGGTCGACCCCGTGAAGGACAGCTTGCGCGCGCGTCCGTCGCGGATCAGCGGCTCCATCACGCCGCCCGCGTCCTTGGTGGTGACGACGTTCAGCACGCCCTCGGGCAGCCCGGCGTCGGCGAGGATCTGGGTGAGCGCGAGCATCGACAGCGGCGTCTGCGCGGCGGGCTTGATCACCATCGTGCAGCCCGCGGCGACGGCCGGGCCGATCTTGCGTGTGCCCATCGCCATCGGGAAGTTCCACGGCGTGATGAGCAGTGTCGGACCCACCGGCTGGCGCGTGATCAGGAACCGGCCCGAGCCGTTCGGGGCCACCGCGTAGCCGCCGTCGATCCGCACCGCTTCCTCGGCGAACCAGCGGAAGAACTCGGCGGCGTAAGTGATTTCGCCGGCGGCCTCGGCGACCGGCTTGCCCATCTCGAGGGTCATCAGCAGCGCCAGCTCGTCCCGGCGTTCGATGAGCTTCTCGTACGCGCGGTGCAGGATCTCGCCGCGCTCCCGGGGCGCCACTGCCGCCCAGCCGGACTGTGCCGCGACCGCCGCGTCGAGCGCCGCGAGACCGTCTTCCGGCCCGGCGTCCGCGACCTGGCACAGGACCTCTCCGGTGGAGGGGTCCTGCACGTCGAAGGTCTTCCCGCTGCGCGCGGCGACCCACTTGCCGCCGATGAAGAGTTCCTTGCCGACCGCGCCCACGACGCCGTTCTCGGTGATCCCGCTCATCCAGCTCGCTCCTGTTCCTGTTGTCCCGAACTCATGCTATGGATATTGTCAACAATCGACAACCGTCTCCACCCGCATCCCAGGAGGGCGCCGCATGGCCCAGCTGTCCCCGCTGCTCAAGCAGGCAACGCCCGTCGTCGTCGACCACGGTGAAGGGGTTTACCTCTACGACGTGGACGGGAAACGTCATCTCGACTTCACCGCGGGCATCGGGGTGACCAGCACCGGGCACTGTCACCCGCGCGTGGTCGAAGCCGCGCGCGAACAGATCGGCAAGCTCGTGCACGGCCAGTACACGACCGTCATGCACAAGCCGCTGCTCGAACTGACCCGCAAGCTCGGCGAAGTGCTGCCGTCCGGGCTCGATTCGCTCTTCTACGCGAACTCCGGCAGCGAGGCCGTGGAGGCCGCGCTGCGGCTGGCGCGGCAAGCGACGAAGCGGCCGAACGTCATCGTGTTCCAGGGCGGTTTCCACGGCCGCACGGTCGCCGCGGCGACCATGACCACCTCCGGCACGCGGTTCAGCGCGGGCATCTCGCCGCTGATGTCCGGCGTGCACGTCGCGCCGTTCCCGTACGCCTACCACTACGGCTGGGACGAGGAAACGGCCACGAAGTTCGCCCTGCGCGAGCTCGACTACCTCTTCCAGACCGTCTCCGCGCCGAACGAGACGGCCGCGTTCTTCATCGAGCCGATGCTCGGCGAAGGCGGCTACGTTCCCGCGAACACCGCGTTCATGGCCGGGCTGCGCGAACGCGCCGACCGGCACGGCATCCTGCTGGTGCTCGACGAGGTGCAGGCGGGCTTCGGCCGCACCGGCAAGTTCTGGGGCCACGACCACTTCGACGTCCACCCGGACGTCGTGCTGATCGCGAAGGGTCTCGCCAGCGGCTTCCCGCTGTCGGGCATCGCCGCTTCGGAAGAGCTGATGGCGAAGGCGTATCCGGGTTCGCAAGGCGGCACGTACGGCGGCAACGCGGTGTCGTGTGCGGCGGCTATCGCGACGCTCGATGTCATTCAGGACGAAGGCTTGGTCGAGAACGCCGCGGAGCGCGGGCGTCAGCTTCTCGAAGGCGCGCGCGTCGTTGCGGACAAGACGCCGGCTATCGGCGACGTACGCGGTCTCGGGCTCCTCGTGGGCACCGAGTTCACCACTGCGGACGGCGAACCGGACACGGCTACTGCGCAGGCCGCGCAGCAGGCGGCTGCCAAGAGCGGGCTGCTGTTGCTTACCTGTGGTGCGTACTCGAACGTCGTGCGCATGGTGCCACCGTTGGTCGTCAACGCGGAGCAGGTCGACGACGCCCTGCGTATCTGGGGCGAGGTCGTCTCGTCGGTCACGGGGAGCTGAGGCATGGCGCGCTACATCACCATCAGCCTCGACAAGCGCGGCGTCACCTGCCGCGCACGGCTGCTCGACGACGAAGCACCGCGCACCTGTAAGGCGGTGTGGGACGCACTGCCGCAGAGCGGTTCGGCCTATCACGCGAAGTACGCGCGCAACGAGGTCTACACGCTCGTACCGCCCTTCGCCGAGCCGAAGCCAGGCCGCGAGAATCCGACCATCACGCCGATTCCCGGCGACGTGGTCTACTTCGGATTCGAGGCATGGGAAATCGGCAATCCGGCGTACGGCTACGACGACGGCAGCGAGGCCCACAGCGACCAGGGTGCCACGGATCTCGCGATTTTCTACGGCCGCAACAACCTCCTGATCAACGGCGACGCGGGCTGGGTGCCCGGCAACGTGTTCGCGACGATCGAGGAAGGCCTGTCCGAGATGGCCGCGGCCGCGCAGGATCTGTGGCTGCGCGGCGTGGAGGGCGAGACGCTGTCGTTCGCCCGGGCGGACTGACGGGTCCGGTGGGCTCGTGCGTGTTCATCCCGGTTCCAATCGGGATGAACACTCACGAGCCCCCGGATTGGCACGCAACCTTCGGTGGCGCATGGCTCGCCAGGGCAGTGCCCAGCACCGGTTGGCGAGGCGGGCCACCGGGCCCCGAGGAAGTACGTGAGGGGAACCCTCACGGAATCTGATTCCGTGAGGGTTCCCCTCACGTACTTCCGCCGCACACCGGATCCACCGGCAGGGCAGCACCCTCGCGCACCGCCGACTCCGCACCCGCACCCGCTGCCGAGAAACCCCATCGGGCCAGATTGTTCCGCCAGAGTGAAGCCGGGTTAACCCTCCGCGATCATGAAAGCGGCCTGGAATCCCCTGCCGGACAAGGGATCCAGGCCCGATGATCACCCGGCGGTGTGAACCTCGGCAACTCACCAATCGTGGCTTCGCATTCACCGGTTCGAGGGGCGACGCCGCCCGGTTGCCGCAGTGCGCGTCTGCTACCCAGGGTGATCGGACCCGGCGTTCGCTACGAACCGTGGCGAAGAGTCCACAGTGCACCCCCGGCGACAAACCCGAAAGCCTTACATGTTTAACATGGGAAGATTCTTCGGCCGCCGATTCCTTGCCAGCACAGGGAAAACCGCGTTTTGACACCGCGAGCGCGCCGGTGGAAATCTGCGTTGGCTCCTCGCGAGAGCACCAAGGAAGAACAATCCGAACAAGGAGCCCCTCAATGCAGATGTTCACCCAGCACGTGCACCACGGCCACGACCTGATCTCGGGTCTGCTCGCGCACCTGGCGCACGTGCTCGGCTGGCTCGTCTGACCGGCACCGAGGATTAACCCAGGGGCCGGCCTGTTGGCGCGGGCCGGTCCCTGCTTGGGTTCTCCCCCTGGCCACGCCGCGGCGTGGCCTTTTTCGTGCCCGCCCTCCGTCGGCTAACGTGAAAACTATTCATGGCCAGCCCGGTGACAGAACGGCTAGGCTTCGGCCTTGACGTACGCGCGCACGAGGGAGTGGCATGAGCGAGATCGCAACACAGCTGGCAGGTGCCGTCGGAGCTGGGAACCTGCTGACCGGTGACGCGATTTCCGACGATTACGCGCACGACGAGGCACTCAGCACGCCCGGCCAGAAACCGGCGTACGTCGCGAAGCCGGCGACCACCGAAGAGGTCTCCGCGCTGCTGAAGATCGCCTCCGCCGAGGGCATCCCGGTGACCGCACGCGGGTCCGGCAGCGGGCTGTCCGCCGGGGCGCGGCCGGTCGAGGGCGGGTTGGTCGTCTCGTTCGAGCGGATGAACTCGGTGCTCGAGATCGACACCGGCAACCACGTCGCCGTGGTCCAGCCGGGCGTCACGCTGGCCGAACTCGACGCGAAGACCGCCGAGCACGGCCTCACCTACCCCGTTTATCCCGGCGAACTGAGCGCGAGCGTCGGCGGCACCGTCGGCACCAACGCCGGCGGCATGCGCGCGATCCGCTACGGCATCACGCGCGGCAACGTCTCGGGGCTGCAGGCGGTGCTCGCGACCGGCGAGATCACCCGCGTCGGCGGCCGGATGTCGAAAATTTCCAGCGGTTACGACCTCACCCAGCTGATCATCGGCTCGGAAGGCACCCTCGCGCTGGTGACCGAGGTGATCGTGAAACTGCAGCCGCGGCTGCCGCACGGCGCGACCGTGCTCGCCCCGTTCGACGATTTCGAACAGGTGATGGCGGCGGTGCCGAAGATCGCCGCGAGCGGTCTCGCGCCGCAGATCCTCGAGTACATCGACAACATGACGATGGCCGCGATGGTCTACAACGACAAGCTCGAACTGGGTGTACCGGCCGAAATCCGCGACCGGACCCAGGCGTATCTGGCCGTGGCGCTGGAAAACCGGGTGGCCGACCGACTCGGCGAGGACGTCGAGGCACTCGGCGAACTGCTGGTCGAACTCGGCGCGACCGACGCGTACGTGCTCGAAGGCGGAGCCGCGCGCAAGCTCATCGAGGCTCGCGAAAAAGCCTTCTGGAACGCCAAAGCCGCGGGCGCGGACGACGTGATCGACGTGGTGGTGCCGCGCACCGCGATGCCGCAGTTCCTGGCCAAAGCCCGCGAGCTGGCGATGGCGACCGGCGGCGGCGCGATCGGCTGCGGGCACGCCGGTGACGGCAACGTCCACCTGGCGATCTTCTGCAAGGACCCGGACACCCGCTCGCAGCTGCTGACCGACATTTTCGGCTACGCCTACGAACTCGGCGGCGCGATCTCCGGCGAGCACGGACTCGGCCGCACCAAGACGAAGTACTACGCCAAGCTGGAAGACCCGGTGAAGCTCGATCTGCTGCACCGCGTCAAGGACAGCTTCGACCCGGCCGGGATCCTGAACCCCGGCGTCCTGTTCGCGCAAACCGGAAAGTGAGCACAGTGAGCACGCTCAACGGCGCCCAGTCCCTCATCCGCACGCTCGTCGACAGCGGGGTCGACGTGTGCTTCTCCAACCCCGGCACCTCGGAGATGCATTTCGTCGCCGCGCTCGATTCGGTGCCGGAAATGCGCGGCGTGCTCGCGCTGTTCGAGGGCGTCGTGACCGGTGCCGCGGACGGGTACGCGCGGGTCGCCGGCAAGCCCGCCGCGACGCTGCTGCACCTCGGCCCGGGTCTGGGGAACGGCCTGGCGAACCTGCACAACGCGCGCCGCGCGCACACGCCGGTGGTCAACGTGATCGGCGACCACGCTACCTATCACAAGCAGTACGACGCCCCGCTGGAGTCGGACATCGACGCCATCGCGGGCTCGCTCGAGGGCTGGGTGCGCCGGTCCGGGCACACGAAGGACGTCGGTGCGGACGCCGCGGCGGCGGTCGCGGCGGCGCAGGACGCACCGGGCCGGGTCGCGACGCTGATCCTTCCCGCCGACGCGTCGTGGGGCGAGGGCGGCGAAACGTGCGAGCCGATCCCGCCGCGCGTGCCGCAGACGGTCGACGCGACGACCGTCCAGAAGATCGCGGACGTGCTGCGCAGCGGCGAGTCGGTGGCGTTGCTGATCGGCGGATCCGCTTGTCACGAAGCCGGTTTGCGCGCGACCAGCCGGATCGCCGCCGCGACCGGAGCGAAGGCGCTCGCCGAAACCTTCCCGGCGCGGCTGGAGCGCGGCGCCGGTCTGCCGAACATCGAACGGCTGGGCTATCTCGCCGAACAGGCCAAGTACCAGCTGGACGGGATCAAGCACCTGATCGTCGCGGGCACGCGGGCGCCGGTGTCGTTCTTCGCCTACCCCGGCATGCCGAGCGAGCTGACCCCGGAAGGCGCGGAAGTCCACGTCCTTTCGACGGTCGGCCAGGACGTCGCCGCCGCGCTGGAAGCGGTCGCCGCGTTGGTCGCCGCGGACACCGAGCCGGTCCTGCAGGCCGCCGGACGGCCGGAGCTGCCGAGCGGTCCGATCACCGTGCAGAACTGGGTCGACGTGATCGGCGCGCTGCTGCCGGAGAACGCGATCATCGTGGACGAGGCGAACACGTCCGGCCTCATGCTCCCCGCCGCGACGGCGGGCGCGCCGCGGCACGACGTGCTGACCCTGACCGGCGGCGCGATCGGCTACGGCATGCCGGTGGCCGTCGGCGCGGCGATCGCGGCTCCGAAGCGACCGGTGATCAACCTCGAATCCGACGGCAGCGCGATGTACACGATCTCCGCGCTGTGGACGCAAGCGCGCGAGAACCTCGACGTGACCACGGTGGTGCTCAACAACAACGCGTACGCGATCCTGCGGATGGAACTGCAGCGCGTCGGTGCGTCCGGCGACGGCCCGCGTGCGAAGGACCTGCTGGACATCGGCCGTCCGGACCTGGATTTCGCGAAGATCGCCGAGGGCATGGGCGTTCCGGCGACCCGGGCCACGACGGCGGAGGAGCTGGCTGAGCAGTTCCGGCGCGCGGTGGGCGAGCCGGGGCCGCACCTGATCGACGTGACTGTTCCGCCGCTGCTCTGATACTCGTGAGGCTCTAGACCCGGGCGAGTTCCGGGCTGGCGGCACGGAACCGCGGCACCACCGCGGTCAACGCCAGCCCGGCCACCGCCGCGACGGCGGCGACCGCGAACGTGGCGCGGAAACCGGCGAGCGACGGCACGGTGAACGAGCCGACGGTGATCGTCAGGTGGGCCAGCATCGTGGCCATCACGGCGCTGGAGGTCGAGGTGCCGACGGAACGCATGAGCGAGTTGAGCCCGTTCGCCGACGCCGTTTCGGTGACCGGCACCGCGCTCATGATCAGCGCGGGCATCGCGGCGTAAGCGATTCCGACGCCCGCGCCGATGATCACCGACGCGATCATCAGCTCGACCGCGTTGGCCATCAGGAAAATCGCGAAGACATAGCCGACCGCAATCACGGTCGCGCCGGTCATGAGCGTGACGCGGGCGCCGTAGCGGTTGGTAAGCCGCGCGGAAACCGGGGACAGCGCCATCATCACCAGGCCGTTCGGCGCGAGGCATAGCCCGGCTTCCACCATGCTGAGGCCGAGGCCGTAGCCGGTCGCCGAAGGTGCCTGCAGCAACTGCGGGAACGACAACGACATCGCGTACATCGCGAAGCCGACGAGCACCGACGCGAGGTTCGTGAACAGCACCGGCCGTCGCGCCGAAACGCGCAGATCGACCAGCGGGTCACGACGGCGCAGCTGATACCAGCCCCAAGCCGCGAGAACAACGACGGCGGTCGCGGCGAACCCGAGCGTCGCCGGGCTGCCCCAACCCCATTGGCCGCCCTTCACGATCGGCAGCAACAGGCTCGTGAGCCCGACGATCAACCCGAGCGTGCCAAGGAAATCGAACGGCGCGGGAGTGCGGACCGGCGATTCCGGAACAAATCGCAGGATCAGCAGCGCACAACCGAGCCCGAGCCCGGCCGCGCCCCAGAAAAGCACGTGCCAGTCCGCGTGCTCGGCCACGATCGCCGCGACCGGCAACCCGATCGCGCCGCCGACCCCGAGCGTCGCGCTCATCAGCGAAATCGCGCCGCTGACGCGTTCCGGCGGAAGTTCGTCGCGCATGATGCTGATGCCGAGCGGAATGACGCCCATCGCGCAGCCCTGCAGCCCGCGGCCGACGATCATCAGCGCGAGCGAACTGGTCAGCGCCGAAACCACGGACCCGGCGATCAGCACGGCGAGACTCACGAGCAGCACGCGGCGCTTGCCGTAAAGATCGCCGAGCCGCCCAGCGACCGGCGTGCACACCGCCGCGGCCAGCAGCGTGACGGTGACGACCCAGGACGCGTCCGTCGGCGTCGTGTTCAGCAGTCTCGGGAACGCCGGGATCAACGGGATGACCAGCGTCTGCATGAACGAAGCGACCAACCCGCACGAGGCGAGCACCACGATGATCGGCCGCGCGCCTGCCCGTGCCACCACGTCCCCCGTTCCGTATGCCGTACCGGATTCGCACGCTACCGGTCGGGGCGGAAGGAACGGTCGATTCGTGATCGATCCGACTTAGCGGACTGGTCCGTTCGGCCCAGCGCTTGCTTGGGTCACAGCCACTGTTTGACGCCGCCGTGGCCGGAGCAGGTACCGGAACGGTGCTGGCTGTAGCTGTAACTACCGTCCTTGCACTGCGCGGTCGCGCCGGAGGGGTTCGAGTCCGGGCGGTGGACGCAGTTTCCGGAGGAGTTGCGGTAGTAGTCGGCACCGCACTCGGCGGGCGCGGGGTCCGGTGCTGGCTGTTCCTTGGGCGCGGTGACCAGCGGCGCGGCCTGGGTCTTCGGTGCCGTTTTCGGCTTGGCCACCGTGGTCGGCGGAGCTACCGGCGGCGTGGTCACCGGGGGCGCGATCGACGTCGACGGTGCCGTCAGCGTTGCCGAGGTTTCCGGCGCGCTATAGGTCGTAGTCGGCGGCGAATACTCGCTCGTGACGGCCGACGGTGCGTCGCCGGTCGGTGCCGCTCCGCATCCGGCGACCAGAACGCCCGCGGCCAAAGCCATCCCCAGTTTCCGCAGCATGCGGCACCTCCTCGCAATCCAGACAAATGAGGAGGTCGAGATTCCGAGGGAAACTGTTACAGCGACTCAGCCGTCCGCCGGACACCACGAGTCCGGCGGACGGACCACTGCCTTCCCGCAGAAGCCCTGCAGCGCCGGATCGACCTCGCCGCCCTGGACCTGCAGCACCGCGAGCGGCTTGTCCTGCGGGACGTGCCTGCCGATGTCGCCGCCGTAGTCGATGGTTCCGCTGACGCCCTCGATGTATTTGTTGGTCTGGTTCGCGTCCGGCCGCGAGGTGTGGATCGCGGCGATCTCGCGCCACACCGCGCCGGGCGTCACCGGGATGTTCGACGACGTCTCCCGCAGGTACGCGGTCGCGGTGATCATCACCAGGGCGGCGTCGTAGGACAGCGCGGCGTGGCCGTCGAACGATCGGCCTTTTTCGGTGTGCTCGAAGGCGAACTTGGCGTTGAGCGTGGCGTAGAAGTCCCGCGCGAGGCCTTTCGCGGGCGTGGCCGGTGCGCTCGCGAGCGCGAGGTAGTAGTACGGCAGCGCGCGATTGCGTTCCCTCGCAACAGTATCCGCGACATAGCGGGAGACGTCGTCGTCGCCGATGATCGTCGCCGTGCTGCCGCATTGCGCGGCTCCGGCCATGAACGCTCCGAAGTCGGGCACGCCTCGGCCGGCGAAGAACGCGAAGCCGTCGTAGGAACAGCTGTCCCGCCCGGCAGCCCCTGCGTTGCCGACATTCCGGTAGCCGTACCGCACGTGCGCGGTCCCGGGTGGCACGCCGTCACCGTCGAACGCGCGTGCTTCGACGGTGAAACCCTTTTGCTTGAAGGCTGCCAGCACATCGTCGCGGAGGTTCGCGCTGTAGAAATCAGTGTCGTCGTCGGGGTAGTACACGCGCAGCGACCGAGGGCCGGGACGCTGGGCGGCGAACGCCGCGGCCACCGCGGCTTCCCGGCGGTTCTGCGGCGCGACCTGGAAGTAGATCGGGTTCTGGTCCGCGAGCTGGTCGGCGGTGAGCGTCGCGGCGACCACGGGAATGCCCGCGTCGCCCAGCGCGCGGATCGTTTCGGACGTCGGCGCGCTGCTCATGTCGAGCCCGACTACTCCGACGATGCTGGGATCCTGTTTCGCCATTTCCAGCAGCGTCTTCGCGACCGCGGCTCCCTGCAGCATTCCCTTGCCGCCGTTGGCGATCAGCATGCGCACGATCGGCTCGGCCGCGGCGGTCGCGTCGAGTTGCCGCGACTGTGCGACGGCGAAGCCCTCCAGCGATTCCCGTTCCGCGGTGAGCCCTTCGGCAGTGCCGTTCGACGACGTCAGCGCCTCCAGGTCGACCAGCGTGATGTACGGCCGTTCCGGATGCTGCTGGTGCAGTTCCTCGGCCCGCCGGTTCTGGTCCGCGACCACCGCTTCGACCTGCTGGATCGTCCCCTCCTTGTCGACCGGGGAGAACAGCGTGAAAGTGCCGTCGGACACGCCGACGCACTGGTCGTCCACCCGGGTCAGCCATTCGCTCGAAGTACCGCAGTGACTGTCCAAAACGGACTGATAGCGCACGACGGCGAATCCGGCGACCAGCACGAGCACCACCGCGGGCACCCCGGCCCGGACCCAGCGCGTCGTCCACCACGCCGCCCGGGCGCGTCCGCCGGACAGGTCGTAGTGTTCGCCCAGCGCCAGCATTCGCTTGCGCACCTCGGTTTTTTCGGTTTCGCTGTGCGGCGCGTCGAGGCCGATCGGCAGGTACCACGCGGTCGGGCGGCGGGCACGCCGGTCGGCGCTGAGCCGGTTCTGCCACACCCGGTACGCGTCGGCGGCATCGGCGGCGTGGTACTTCGGCCGGTCCTCGCTCGGCGCGGCGTCCGGCGGCGGCGCCTGGCTCGCGCTCACCACGAGCAACGGGTCGAAGAGGCCGACCTGGTTGCGGACCTCGTTGATCAGCTCAAGCAGCCGGTAGCCGCCGTTGGCCGGGCCGACCTCGTCGAGCAGCAGCACCGGATACGTCATCCGGCGCCGCCGCCAGAACTGCCACGGCCGCAGCCGGTACTCGCGGCGCAGGTCCTCCAGGAACGCGTTGACCAGCAGCCGCGCGACGTACTGGGGCGATTCGTGCTGCCATTCGCCGTCGGTGAGCCGCATCGCGAAGCGGACGAAGCTGCCGGACATCTCCGGCGCGAGATGCGGCTGGCGCAGGAACCAGCGGTACCGTCCGGACAGCCCCGGCACGCGCCCGGTGACGGCGATCCGGAAGAAGCCGATCGTCAGCCAGCGCAGCAGCAGCAACGGAAACCGCCACGCCGGATGCTGCGGCACCAGCTCGCGGCTGACGTTGTCGATGGCCGAGCGGAAGCGCACCAGCAGGCCGTTCTCCTGCAGTTCGCGCAGCAGGATGGCCTCGGTATCGGTTTCGCCGTCCGGGAACCGCTTCGCCATGAGCTGGTCGACCAGCGTGAACAGCCGGAACCGCAACCGGCTTTCCCGCGTGCGAGAGCTGCGGACGAGGGTGTTGCGAACGCGCCACAGAATGTCGCGCACCACCTCGACGGTCGCCTCGGTCGCCTTGCCCGGCGGGTCGACGTCCGGCCGATCAGCGAGCGAGAGATAGACGGACCGCACCGTGCCCGCCGGTTTCGCGTTCTGCAACCGCGAGCCCAGCTCCTCGAGCGCCCCCTCGCGCGCGTCGCCGACGAGGCACACCATGGGCAGCCCGCGCCGCCCCGCGCGTTCCCGGTGATAACCGGGCCGCCATTCCCCGTCGCCCCGCAATTCCCGCGGCCGGTCGCCGATGCGGGGCCGCTGATAAAGCGCCCCGATGAGTTTGACAAGCCGATCTGCCCCAGCGAACGCGAGTTGTTCCCCAGCGACGGCCACCGTCTGGTCCATGCCGAAGTATCCCACGCGCCGCGCGGGAGGGGTCCCGGAATTGTCCCGTCATGGCAACGGTTTCCCGGTTTGACGCGGTCGGCTTGCGGCCGTTCGGGTGGCGGCCGGTTCAGCCGTTCGCTGGACGCGCGGTTGCGCTGAGCGACGGATTCCCGGGCGGGCGTAGATCAATTTCCCGTCTTGCTACGAAAATCGTAGATCGATTCCGGAACCGGGAATTAATTGTTCGCGAGGCGCGCGATCGTTCCCAGCAACCTCCGCATGCCGACCGCGTGCCCACCGCTTCCGATGACTAGCAAGCGGTAGCCGGACCCGAATATTCCAGGAAACCGGGCTCGGCTCTCGGCACGGACGAGGGTCTGTCCATCCGAGACAGCTTCGAGCCGGAAAGTAAGGCGGTACTCGGAAAACCGATGCCGTCCGGCGAGGGCGAGCAGCTCGTGCGGTTCGGCCTCGACGACCCGGAAGCCAGGGACGGTCGAGCCTTCAGCGAGCGGACGAGGGCCGGTCGCTTTCCAGTCGGCGGCGCCGACCGCCCAGGCGTAGCCAGTCGCCAATCGGCCGGAGACGCGCTCGACGACCTGGTTGATCGCCCGCCAGGTCGCCTCGGCGTCCGCCCGCACGACGACCCGGTGTTCGTCCAAGACCGGCAGCTGTTCCGCTGTCATCATCACCTCCGGAGCCCAGGGGGATCGTCCCACGCCCGGCACGCACGAAAAACGGGGCCGCTCCGGGAAAATCCCCGGAACGGCCCCGCTGCCACAAGATCAGGCCTTATTCGTAAATCTCGCCCTTGGCGGCCTTCTCCACCAGCGACTGCGGCGGCTCGAAGTGGCTGCCGTACCGCGCCGCCAGTTCGCGGGCCCGGTCCGCAAAGCCCTGCAGGCCGCCCTCGTACTGGTTGATGTACTGGATCACGCCGCCGGTCCAGGCCGGGAAGCCGATGCCGAAGATGGACCCGATGTTGGCGTCCGCGACCGTGGTCAGGACGCCCTCGTCGAAGCACTTCACCGTTTCCAGCGCCTCGGCGAAGAGCATGCGCTCCTTGAGGTCCTCGAACGGCACGTCCGCCGAACCCGAGCCGAACGCCTCGCGCAGGCCCGGCCACAGCCCGGTGCGCTTGCCGTTCTCGTCGTACTCGTAGAAGCCCGCTCCGGTGGAGCGGCCCTTGCGGTCGTACTTGTCGAGCATCGTGTCGATGACGGCCTCGGACGCGTGCGGCGTCCAGGTGCCGCCCTCGGCCTCGATCGCGGCGCGGGTTTCCGCGCGGATCTTGCGCGGCAGCGTCAGGGTCAGCTCGTCCATCAGCTGCAGCGGCGGCGCCGGGTACCCGGCCTGCGAACCCGCCTGCTCGATCGACGCCGGCTCGACGCCCTCGCCCAGCGCGGCCACGGCCTCGTTGATGAAGGTGCCGATGACCCGCGAGGTGAAGAAGCCGCGGCTGTCGTTGACGACGATCGGGGTCTTGCGGATCTGCAGGGTGTAGTCGAAGACCTTCGCCAGCGTGGCCGGCGACGTCTTCTCCCCGCAGATGATCTCGACCAGCGGCATCTTGTCCACCGGCGAGAAGAAGTGGATCCCGATGAAGTCCTCGGTCCGCTGCACGCCCTCGGCCAGCGCGGTGATCGGCAGGGTCGAGGTGTTGGAGCCCAGCACCGCGTCGGCGTTGACGATGCTCTCGATCTCGCCGAACACCTTGTGCTTCAGCTCGACGCTCTCGAACACGGCCTCGATCACGAAGTCGACGCCCGCGAAGTCGGCCGGGTCGGCGGTCGGCTTGATCCGCGCCAGCAGCGCGTCCGACTTCTCCTGCGTGGTCTTGCCGCGCGAGAGCGCCTTCTCCTCGAGCTTGACCGCGTAGCCCTTGCCCTTGTCGGCCGCCTCCTGTGAGACGTCCTTGAGCACGACGTCGATGCCCGCCTTCGCGGACACGTACGCGATCGCGGCGCCCATCATCCCGGCGCCGAGCACGCCGACCTTCTTGGCGGTGTACTTCTCGAACCCGTCCGGACGCGAACCGCCGGAGTTGATCGACTGCAGGTCGAAGAAGAACGCCTTGGTCATGTTCTTCGAAACCTGCCCGATGGCGAGGCTGACGAAGTAGCGCGTCTCGACCTGGATCGCGGTGTCGAAGTCGACCTGCGAACCCTCGATCGCGGCGGCGAGGATCGCGCGCGGCGCGGGCATCGGCGCGCCCTTGAGCTGCTTGCGCAGGTTCGCCGGGAACGCGGGCAGGTTCGCCGCGAAGCTCGGGTTCGACGGGGTGCCGCCCGGGATCTTGTATCCCTTGACGTCCCACGGCTGCACGCCGCCCTCGGGGTTGGCCTTGATCCACGCCTTCGCGGCGGGCACCAGCTCGTCGACGGTGTCCACGACCTCGTGCACCAGGCCCAGCTCCAGCGCCTTGCGCGGCTTGAGCCGCTGGCCCTGCAGCAGCACGTTCAGCAGCGCGCTCTGGATGCCGAGCAGCCGCACGGTGCGGACCACGCCGCCGCCGCCGGGCAGCAGGCCCAGGGTGACCTCGGGCAGGCCGATCTGGCTGCCCTTGGCGTCGGCCGCGATGCGGTGGTGCGTCGCCAGCGCGATCTCGAGACCGCCGCCGAGCGCCGCGCCGTTGATGGCCGCGACGACCGGCTTGCCCAGCTGCTCGAGCCGGCGCATCTGGCCCTTCATCGCGGTGCTGGACGCGGTGATCTCGGCCGCGTGCTCCGGCTGCGCCTGGATCAGGTCGCGCAGGTCGCCGCCGGCGAAGAAGGTCTTCTTCGCCGAGGTGAGCACGACGCCGGCGATGTCGTCCTTCTCCGCCTCGAGCCGGTCCACGGTCGCGGCGAGCGATTCGCGGAAGGCCTGGTTCATCGTGTTGGCCGACTGGTCCGGGTCGTCCAGGGTCAGCGTGACGATGCCGTCGGAATCCTTGTCCCAGCGGATGGTCTTGCTCTCGGTCATCAGGTCCTCACACCCGCTCGATGATGGTCGCGACGCCCATGCCGCCGCCGATGCACAGGGTCACCAGGGCCCGGCGCGCCTCGCGGCGTTCCAGCTCGTCCACGACGGTGCCGACCAGCATCGCGCCGGTGGCGCCGAGCGGGTGGCCCATGGCGATCGCGCCGCCGTTGACGTTGATCTTCTCGTCCGGCAGGTCGAAGTCCTTCTGCCACTTGAGCACGACGGACGCGAACGCCTCGTTGAGCTCCCACAGGTCGATGTCGTCCGGGGTCAGGCCCGCGGTCTTCAGGACCTTTTCGGTGGCCGGCGTCGGACCGGTCAGCATGATGGTGGGCTCGGAGCCGATCGAGGCGGTGGCGACGATGCGCGCCCGCGGCGTGAGGCCGAAGGTCTTGCCCGCCTGCTCGGAACCGACCAGGACGATCGCCGAACCGTCGACGATGCCCGACGAGTTGCCGCCGGTGTGCACGTGGTCGATCTTCTCGACCTGGTGGTACTTCTGGAGCGCGACGGCGTCGAAGCCGCCCATCTCGCCGATCGTGGTGAAGGCCGGCTTGAGCTTCGCCAGACCCTCCACAGTGGACCCCGGACGGCGGTGCTCGTCGTGGTCGAGGATCGTGACGCCGTTCATGTCCTTCACCGGCACCACGGACTTCGCGAAGTAGCCGCCGGACCAGGCCGCCTCGGCCTTCTCCTGCGAGCGGACCGCGAACGCGTCCACGTCCTCGCGGGAGAAGCCCTCCATCGTCGCGATGAGGTCCGCGCCGATGCCCTGCGGGGCGATGTACTGGTCGTACGCGGTGGCCGGGTCCATGAACAGCGCGCCGCCGTCCGAACCCATCGGCACCCGCGACATCGACTCGACGCCGCCCGCGATGATCAACTGGTCCCAGCCGGAGCGGACCTTCTGCGCCGCGACGTTCGTGGCCTCGAGCCCGGACGCGCAGAACCGGTTGAGCTGCACGCCCGCGACCGTCTGCGGCAGGCCCGCGACGAGCGCGGCGGTGCGCGCGATGTCCGCGCCCTGCTCGCCCACCGGGGACACGACGCCGAGCACGATGTCGTCGATCGCCTGCGGATCGAGGTTCGGGTGGCGGACCTTCAGCTCCTGGATGAGGCCGACCACCAGGTCGACCGGCTTGGTGCCGTGCAGGGCACCGCCCTTGTTCTTGCCCCGGGGCGTGCGCAACGCCTCGTAGATGTAGGCCTCGCTACTCACTGAACACTCCTCCGCGAAGCGGCGTGGTTGGACACTGCGGTGTATCTCGCCGCCGACTATACCGGCCAGTAGGTGCTAATGGCCATTAACATAAGCCCGATGAACCCCATGGTGTCAATGGGTTGCCGTAGTTTCGATTCACGCTATGGTCAGTTCACCATGAGTACGTCTCCCTCCCGCAGCGCGCGGCCTCGCGACCGCAAGGCCCAGCTGGCCGCCGTCGCGGCCGAGCTGTTTCGCGCGCGGGGGTTCCACGGCGTCGCGGTCATCGACATCGCCGCTGCGGCGGGCGTGACCGGGCCCGCGCTGTACCGGCATTTCGCCGACAAGCAGGCGATCCTCGCCTACGTCGTGCTCGCCGGGATCGACGACATGGAATCGGCCACCGCGGCCGCGCTCGCCGATTCCGCGCCGCCGCTGGAGCAGTTGGACGCCCTGCTCACCGGCCTCGCGACGCAGGCGGTCGAGCGCCGGGAGATCGCCGCGCTGTGGCGCTGGGAAGGTCCGCATCTGCCGCGCGAGCAGCGCCGTGAGATCCGCCGCCGGTCCGGCGCGGTGCTCGACGCGTGGACGAAAGCCCTGCTCACGCTGCGTCCGGAGCTGTCGGTGGACGAGGCTGAGCTGCTGTGCTGGGCCGCGCTGTCGGTGTTCGGGAGCGTCGCGGTGCACCACACGTCGGTGGCGCGCAAACGCTTCGTTCCGCTGCTGGTCGAGCTGGCGTTGAAGGTGCTCAACGTCTCGCTGCCAGTCCCCGCCGAGCCTGCGGCACCGGTCGCGAGCAGCCTCGGCACGCCGTCCCGCCGCGAGCAGGTGCTGAGCGCCGCGACCGGGCTTTTCGCCGAACGCGGCTTCCACACGGTGAGCATGGAAGACATCGGCGCGGCGGCGGGCATCGCCGGGCCCAGCGTGTACCGGCACTTCCCCAGCAAGGGCGCGCTGATGGTCGCGATCGGACACCGCGCGGCGGACCGCCTCGCGCTGGCCGCCGAGCAAGCGCTGCAGGCACCCGACGAGCGGTCCGCACTGGGACGGCTTGCCGCGTCGTATGTGCACATTCTGCTGCGCACCCCGGAACTGCTGGTGTCGTTCACTGCGGACCGGGTGACCATGCCGGAGCGGGACAAAGCTGATCTGCGGCGGGTCCAGCGTGACTATGTCGATCAGTGGGTTTCGCTGCTGTGCGCGGTGTTTCCGGAGCTTCCGGCGCGCGAGGCGAAGATCCGGGTGCACGCGGCGCTGACTATCGCGAACGACCTGAGCCGCACCGGGCGGATCAAAAGCAGGCCGCATCTGCAAGCTGAGCTGACGGCAGTGCTGCACGCGGTCCTCGGACTCAGCTGAGGTTTGCGCGCTGCCGAACGCCCCAATGTGGCATTGGGTGCATCTGACGCACCGAACGCCACATTGGGTGCATCTGACGCACCCAATGTGGCATTGGGGCGCTCCGCACCCCGCGCACGCTCTGCGCGAAACCGTCCCTGCCGCTCCCCCGGACGTGTAAGCATCTGCCGTGCCCACGAGACGGTTGCATCTGGTTCGCGCGGACGAAGGCCACCGCGTCACGACCCTCGAGCTTTTCTTCGACCTGGTCTTCGTCTACGCCATCACGCAGACGACCGAGCTGATGTCTGGGCACCTGAGCCTGCTCGGCGTCGGCGAGGGGCTGCTGGTGCTGATGGTGCTGTGGTGGTGCTGGTGCAGTTACGCGTGGCTCGGCACCACGATCCACGTCGACCACGGCATCGCGCGGCTGGCGATGTTCGGCGCGATGGCGGTGATGTTCCTCGTCGCGCTCGCGGTGCCGCAGGCACTCACCAACGAACCGGGCGGGCTCGACGGGCCGTTGCTGTTCGTCGCTTGTTACGGCGTCGTGCGGCTGCTGCACATCGTCGCCTACCTCGGGGCCGCGCGGCACGACGCCGAACTGCGCCAGGTGCTGCTGCGGATGTTGCGCGGGCTCATCCCGAGCCTGGCCTTGCTGGCCGTCGCCGACGTCGTGGGCGGGGCGTGGCAGCCGGTGCTGTGGGTGGTCGCGCTGCTGGTGGACTACGTCAACGTCTATCTCTCCGGACCGACGGGCTGGCGGGTGCACTCGCCCGCGCACTTCGCCGAGCGGTTCGGGCTGATCGTGATCATCGCGCTGGGCGAATCGGTCGTGGCGATCGGCATCGGGATCGGGCACGTGCCGATCACCTGGCTCATCGCCGGGTCGTCGATCTGCGGGATCGCGCTCGCCGCCGGGATGTGGTGGACGTACTTCGACCTGGTCGCGCACGTCGCCGAGCGACGGCTCGCCCGCGCCGAGGGCATCGCGCGCGCCAAGATCGCGACCGACTCCTACACCTATCTGCACCTGCCGCTCATCGCCGGCATCGTGCTCATCTCGCTCGGACTGAAGAAGACGTTCCTCACGCTGTCCGACAGCGTGCACCACAGTCCGACGGACGCGCTGCACGGCGTCGCGCTGTGGTCGCTGACCGGCGGGCTCGCGCTTTATCTAGTCGCGCTCAGCTCGCTTCGGCGACGCAACCTCGGCACCTGGAACCGGCAGCGGCTCGTGCTCGCCGCCGCGCTGCTCGCGCTCACGCCGCTGCTCGGACACGTGCCCGCGGCCTTGCTGCTGCTGATCGTCACGGCCTCGGTCCTGCTGCTCATCGCGTTCGAACGCACGTCGCTGGCCAGGCGGCCGGTGGTCGAGTGAGCCGGGCCGCACTGGCGGATTCCGCGTCGCCGCGTTAACCTACTCGTGAGTAGGTAACGCGAGGGAGATGCTGCATGGCTGCGCCAAGGAAACGAGACGCGATGGGCCTCGGGCTGGCCGCGCTCACCCGGTTGGCCGGGAGCAAGGCGATCGACCGGGTCGGGCTGCGCGGACCGGTGCAGAACCTGGTCAAGACGGGAACCCGGAGCGGTTTCCGCGCGGCGGGGGCGGCGACCAGGTCGTTCACCTCGGTCCAGCGGCTGGGCAAGCCGGCGCGGCTGGCGAGGCCGGACGACCGCGGGCTGTTCGATCTGACGCCGGACGAGGACCAGAAGCTCATCGTCGAGACGGTCGGCGAGTTCGCCGCCGAGCAGCTGCGCCCGGCCGCCGCGGACGCCGACGAGAAGCTCGCCGCGCCGGAGGGTCTGCTGAGCCGCGCGGCCGAGCTGGGGATCAGCCTCGTCGGCATCCCGGAGGAGCTGGGCGGCGCGGGCACGGAGCGTTCGGTCGTCACGAACGCGCTGGTCGCGGAGGCGCTCGCGCACGGCGACCTCGGGCTCGCGGTAGCCGTGCTGGCCCCGTCGGCGGTGAGCACCGCGCTGGTCGCGTGGGGCGACGAGCAGCAGCAAGCCGATTACGTGCCCGCGTTCACCGGCGAGCAGGTGCCCGCCGCAGCGCTCGCGCTCCTGGAGCGGACTCCGCTGTTCGACCCGTTCAAGCCCGCCACCAAGGCGAAGCGCACCCCGAAGGGCTACCAGCTCGACGGCGTGAAGTCGCTCGTCCCGCGCGCGGCGGAGGCCGAGCTGTTCCTCGTCTCGGCCGATCTGGAAGGCCGCGGACCGGCGCTGTTCCTGGTCGAATCGTCCAACGCGGGCGTGACGATCGAGTCCGAACCCGCGATGGGCCTGCGCGGCGCGGCGACCGGAAAGCTGCATCTGGAGAAGGTTTCGCTGCCCGCGGGCGCGCTGCTCGGCGGCGGCAAGGCGGACGTTTTCACTGAGGTCGTAAGGCTTTCCCGGCTCGGCTGGGCGGCGCTCGCCGCCGGTGTCGGCAAGGCCGTGCTGGACTACGTCGTGCCTTACGTGAACGAGCGCACCGCGTTCGGCGAGCCGATCAGCCACCGGCAGGCGGTCGCGTTCTCGGTGGCGGACATCGCGATCGAACTGGAAGGCCTGCGCCTGGTCACATTGCGCGCGGCTTCGCGGGCCGAGCAGGGCAAGGAATACGCGCGGGAAGCGGCGCTCGCCCGGAAGCTCGCGACGGACAAGGGCATGCAGATCGGCAACGCCGGCGTGCAGTTGCTGGGCGGGCACGGGTTCGTGAAGGAGCACCCGGTGGAGCGCTGGTACCGCGACCTGCGGGCGATCGGCGTGATGGAAGGCGCCGTCCTCCTCTGATCCTTTTTCTTGCTCCGAAAGGCAACTCATGATCAACCTGGAAGCTCCGAAGAAGGCCGGCGCCCTGATCAACCAGGCGTACCAGGCCGCGGCCGAGGTGTTCCGGCCGATCTCGCGCAAGTACGACCGCGCCGAGCACACCTATCCGTCCGAATTGGACATGTTCGCCGCACTGCTGGACGGCCTGAACTCCTCCGGCGAGGGCGGGGCCGGCGCGGCTGGCGTGCGCCGGTCCGAAAAGGACAGTGGACCCAAGGGAAACCGCAACGGCGCCAACCTGAACGTGGTGCTCGGCACCATTGAGATGTGCTGGGGCGACGTCGGCCTGCTGCTGTCCATGCCGCGCCAGGGCCTCGGCAACGCCGCGATCGGCTCCGTCGCGACCGACGAGCAGCTTGAGCGCTTCAAGGGCCTGTGGGCCGCGATGGCGATCACCGAACCCGGCTGCGGTTCGGACTCGGCCGCCATCACCACGACGGCCACCGAGGACGGCGACGACTACATCCTGAACGGCGAAAAGATCTTCGTGACGTCCGGCCAGCGCGCGGACGCCGTGGTGGTCTGGGCGACGCTGGACCGCACGAAGGGCCGCGCCGCGATCAAGTCTTTCGTGGTGGAGAAGGGCACGCCGGGCTTCGAGGTCGTGCGCGTGGAGCACAAGCTGGGCATCCGCGCGTCCGACACCGCCGTGCTGCGCTTCGAGAACTGCCGGGTTCCGCGCGAAAACCTCTTGGGCACGCCGGAAATCGACACCGCCAAGGGTTTCGCCGGGGTCATGCAGACCTTCGACAACACCCGCCCGCTGGTGGCCGCCATGGCGATCGGCGTCGCACGCGCGGCGTTGGACGAAACCCGCCGCGTCCTGACCGAAGCCGGGGTTGTCATCGACTACGACCGCCCGGCTTTGACGCAGCACGCTGCCGCCGCAACTTTCCTTCAACTGGAAGCGGACTACGAGGCGGCTTACCTGCTGACACTGGAGTCGGCGTGGATGGCGGACAACCGTGAGCCGAACTCGCTGCAGGCTTCCATGGCGAAGGCGAAGGCTGGCCGGACCGTGGTCGATGTGACGTTGAAGTGCGTCGAGCTTGCCGGGGCGTATGGGTATACGGAGGAATCGCTGCTGGAGAAGTGGTCCCGGGATGCCAAGATCCTGGACATCTTTGAGGGGACGCAGCAGATCCAGCAGTTGATCGTGGCTCGGCGGGTGCTGGGGAAGACCAGCGCTCAACTCAAGTAATCCAGCCGCTCGGCCCGCTTTCGCGAAGGCGGGCCGAGCGGTCTTTCTCAGTCCACTTTTCTCTTCCCGGTGGATTGCCCGAAGAAGTACCCCAGAACCAGCAGGAACGCGCTCGACAGCACCTGGTTGATCTCCACCGCGGCGAACATCGCGGCCACCACCGCCAGACACATGATCAGCAGAATCGCGGCTCCGACATAGGTCGCGACGGATTCCTTCGCCAGGAAGTTCTGCCACACCTTGGCTTTCCGCTCGTACTTGTCGATGTCGGTGGCCATCGCCGCCGCCTCGACTTCGACTTCGGCGATCTTCCGGCTGGTTTCCTTCAGCTCGCCGTCGATCTGACCGGTCTTGCTTTCGAATTCGCCGAGCAGCCGGTGGAATTCCCCTTTGGTTCCGGCGTCGTCTACCCCGGACACCGCGTTTCTCAGCTTGCCGATCTCCTGCCCGACGGTCAGCCCGTTGATCAGCTCGAGGATCTGCTCACGTCGCTCCAGAGAGATCTTCAAGGCACTGCGATGGGCGTTCACCTTGCGGAGGGCGTCCGCACGCCCTTTCGACCCGCTTTCCGTCGCCAGCGCTTCCTCGTGCAGCTCTAGTTTCTTCTGCTGCCGGACAATAAAGGCGTCAAGCCGGTCCAGCGACGCACGGAGGTCGTCGACGGACTGCTTCTCAAGCGACGAGCTGTCGAGCCCGCTGTCGATGAACTCCAGCTCCATCCGCCGTCTCAACCGGCCGTCCCGGTGATCCGGTTCTTCGAACTCGACAACACTGCGATCTTCTGGAACGCTCATAGTTATTGTCCGTTTGATCGAGTTGCGCAGCCCCTCTGCCGCCTGCGGTGACATGCGGATCGCTCGCGGGCGAGCCGCTGTTGCGCACTGTCGTCAGCCGTCGCCGTTCTGAACCCGAATCGTGACAACGACAACAGCACCACTGATTACGAATAGTGCAGTTTCAGCAGCTATTCACCAGTGAATGCGCAGCCAAGAGATCTCGTTCAATCGTTTTGGGCGGCAGAATCCAACGCATCCAGAACCGCGTCCCCATTCGCGCGGGCCCACTCCGTCAGGGTGTGGATCGGCTCGATCAGCGTCGCTCCCAGCGGCGTCAGCTCGTACTCCACCCGCGGCGGAGCCTCGGCATACGCCTGGCGCCGGACGAGTCCGTGCGCTTCTAGCCGACGCAGCGTCTGAGTGAGCACCTTCCGGGAGATCCCGCCGATCAGGTCAACCAGGTCCCCATGCCGGACCGGCCCCTTGCTGAGACCGGCGAGCACGACCACCGTCCACTTGTCGGCGATCAGCTCTACTGCCAGCCGCGCCGGGCAATCGGCGAGGAAGATGCCGCGGGAACCGCTCATGGAGTCCAAGGTACCTGCTGGTACCTATCGGGATCCTAGCCTGGTTTTCGTACCCCTCCAGAAACCAGGAGAGTCATGCGAGTCATCACCCAGCAGAAACTCGGCGGTCCCGAAGTGCTCACGATCGCGGACGTGCCCGAACCCCGCCCGTTGCCGACCGAAGTCCTCGTGCGCGTCAAGGCGATTGGGCTGAATCCGTTGGAAGCACGGCTGCGGGACGGCGAATTCCCCCTGCTCGGCCAGCCGCCGTTCGTGCTCGGCTGGGATGTCAGCGGCGTGGTCGAAGAGGCGTTGACCTGGCGGTTCCGGCCCGGCGACGAAGTATTCGGGATGCCGCTGTTTCCCCGCGCGGCCAACGCGTATGCCGAAGCAGTGGCGGCGCCGGCGTTGCATCTGGTCCGCAAGCCGGAGAAGCTTTCGCACGTCGAGGCCGCCGCTTTGCCGATCGTCGGGCTGACGGCGTGGCAGGGGCTGGTCGACCTTGGCGGAGTGAGCGCAGGCGACCGCGTTCTGATTCACGGCGGCGGTGGCGGAGTCGGGCACGTCGCGATCCAGATCGCGAAAGCCCTTGGTGCGCACGTAATTGCCACGGCCAGCGAGAGCAAGCGGGAGTTCGTCGAGGGGCTTGGCGCCGATGAAGTCATCGACTATAAGAAGGTCGACTTCAGTGAAGTGGTCAGCGAAATCGACGTTGTGCTCGACACTCTCGGCGGCGACACCGTCGAGCGGTCCCTCGGAGTACTCCGGCCAGGCGGGCACCTGGTGACGGCGGTCGCCGACGAAGACACCGCGCTGATCGCGAAGTTCGAGGCGGCGGGAATGCGGTTCAGCGGGATCGGGGTCGATCCGGATCCGGTCGCGCTGCGGCAACTCGTCGGGCTCGTCGAGCAGGGCAAGCTCCGGGTCCACGTGCAGGAGACGTTCCCGTTCGAGCGCGTCGCCGACGCGCATCGGCTGCTCGACGGCGGTCATCTCCAGGGCAAGGTCGTCCTCACAGTCGGCTAAACCTCCAGCACAATCCGGCCTCGCGCCTCGCCTGATTCCTGCAATCGGTGCGCTTCGGCGGCCGACGACAGGGGCAGGCGAGTGCCGACGCGAGGGCGAAGGATTCCGGTGGACAGGGCCCGGTTGATGACCCGGGCAGCGGAACCCAGCGCGGAGACACCGGCGTTGCTGATGGCGAAACCGCGAATGCTCGCGTCACGCGTGTACAACTCGCCGATCGGCAGCGTCGGGGTCGATTGCATTCCAGCCATCGCGACGATGCGGCCGCCACGGGACAAGAGCGGCACTGCCGAGATCAGATCATGGCTGCCTGCGTTGTCCCACAAAAGATCCACCGCCGGGAGTTTGCGATAGAGGTCGGGATCGGCGTAGTCGAAAACCTCGTCGGCACCGCATTCCCGGCACCATTCCGCGTCGTCGGCGCGAGCGGTCGCGATGACGCGCAGGCCAGCGGTCGAAGCAAGTTGGACGACCGCGCTGCCGACACCGCCGCCCGCGCCGAGCACGGCAATCGTCTCGCCGTAACCGGCGTCGGCGTGCTCGAAAAGGCCCAGATACGCAGTGGCGGCGGTGTGCAGTACGGCGACAGCGTCGTCGGAAACCCCGTCCGGCAAGAGATACAGCCGGTCCTCGGGAACCGCGCAGTACTCCGCGAACGAACCCTGCCGACCGTCGTGGCCGAGGCTGTTGCACCACACGCGGTCGCCGGGCGTGAAGCGGTTCACCGGCGAGGAAACAACCGTGCCCACCAAGTCCCGGCCGATGACGAATGGGAAAGAAACCTCGGTGGGATACGCGCCGGAACGGATGAAGGTGTCGACGTGGTTCACCGTCACCGCGGACACTTTCACCAGCACTTCGCGCGGCCCCGGCTCGGGGTCTGGAAGCTGACCGACCTTGATCTCGGAACTGTCGCCGAGCGACGTCACGTATGCAGCGATCACCGGCCCACGGTACCGCCGGTTTATTACCGACTTCGCGCGCATATCGGATTGATCTCCGCTGCCCGGAATCCGCGCGCAAAGCCGCGTAAATGCCCTAATCTGCCCGGCATGACCGCTCCGGTGGCGCCGGCCGACCTCAAACAGGCCCGCATCTTCATGTGGATCCAGGTCGCGCTGAGCGCGATCGGGCCGCTGCTGCTGGCCGGGATGGCCGGCGTTTCGCTGGTCGACCTGATCAGCCTCACCCAGCTCTACATCGTGATCACCTACGCGACCGCCATCGCGCTCGCGGTGTGCGCGGTCGTATTGCCGAAGCGCCAGCAATGGGCCTACGTGACCGCCGCGGTCATCGAAGGCCTGTTGGTGCTGAACAGCCTGGTCACGCTGCTCAGCAAGGGCCTGCCCGGCATTCTGCCGCTGATTTTCGCCGGGCTCGCGCTCCGCGCGCTGCTCACCCGCGACGTGCGGACGTGGTTCTTCCCGCAGCAGCCTTCAGCCAGCTGACCGGTCGTCCAGGAATTCGTCGAGGTACCGCCAGGTCGTGCCCCGGGCGCGACGGCCGGTGAGCACGCCGAGGTGCCCGCCGGGCGCGGTCCGGAACCGGACCTCCGGCGCGTTTTCCAGCAGCTGCACCACGCGTTCCACCGACGCCCGCGGCGCGATGGTGTCGTTTTCGCCCGCCACCACCAGCATCGGCGTCTTCACGTCGGACAGGCTGATCTTGCGCCCGTTCAGGTCGACGGTGCCCTCGGCGAGGTCGTTGGTGCGGAACAAGCGGTGGTACAGCTGGCCGAACGTCCGCCCGGGGTAGGCGTACATGTTGCCCATGAAGTGGTCCACCGCCTCGATCTGCGCGAGGTAGTCGCGGTCGTCGAGGTTTTTCAGGATCGCCAGCGGTTTCGTGATCTCCTTGGAGATCCCGGTGGCCCGGAACACCCGGGTGACCAAATAGGACGGTGCGCCGCCGAACACCCGGTACACCGGGGTGAGCAGGTGCCCGCCGGTCAGGTCCACGAGCGGGCGGAACGGCGCGACGATCGGGATCGCGGTGAAATCGACCGGCGAGCCGACCGCGGTGATCGATTCGATCGGCAGCTCCGGCTGGTCCGCGCTGACGAGCATGGAGAAAATCCCGCCGAGCGACCACGACACCAGGTGCACGCCCTGTCCGCCGGCGTCCTCGCTGACCTTCCGGATCGCCCTCGGCAGCACCTCGTCGATCCAGTGCTCGATGCCGAGGCGGCGGTCGGAGAACGCGACCATGCCGTAGTCCACCAGGTAGGTCGGCCGTCCGCCCTCCACCAGGTGCTCGATGAGGCTGCAGCCGCGGCGCAGGTCGAAGCACAGCGCGGGCGCGGCCAGCGGCGGCACCAGCAGCACCGGCGGGCCGGAGACCTCGGACGCGCCGTGCGTCATCCGGTACACCGACCGGTTGGGCCCCTGGTCGATCAAGACCCTCGGCATCGGCCGCAGATCGGCGACCCCACCCTGGAAAACCTTGCCCACGACATTGGCCGCCGCGGCAGCCAACCGGGCCGGTGGGGAAACCATTCAGCGCCTCCTGGAACTCGTCGTCTGCCGGGCATCTTGCCGTGCGCGCGGGCGCGGCATCAACACGCCACTCCCGCAAGCACCCGGCAAGCGCACGTCCCCGTCAGACGCTCCCACCAGGCGGGACGGCCGACGGCGCGCTGCGGGCGGCCCGGCCCTCGTACTCGGCGCGCTCGGGCGAATGCGCGGCGGACGCCAGCAGCTGATCGCCGCCGAGCGCGCGCACCAGCCATTCGCCGAACGCGCGCGGGAACAACCGCGTGATCCGGCCGGTCAGATCAAGCGATTTCGGTACGAATACGTCGAACTTCGGCCGCTCCAGCGCGTCGACGATCGCCGCCGCGACGTCTTCCGGCCCGACCGATTTGATGAACCGCGCTTCGCCCAGCCCCGACGCGAGTTCCGTGCGCACCACCGCGGGCATCACGCACGACACCTCGACGCCGGTACTGCGCAGCTCCAGATGCACCGCTTCGGACAGCCCGACCACCGCGTGTTTCGTAGCGCAATATGTGGCCGCACCGGCGAATCCGGACTTTCCGGCCATCGACGCCACGTTCACGATGTGCCCGCGCCCGCGCGGCTTCATCCGCTTGACGGCCTCGCGCGTGCCGTGCACGACCGCGTGCACGTTGATCTCCAGCAGCCGCCGCGTGGACGCGTCGTCCTCCTCGTCCAGCGGCGAGAGCGGCATGATCCCGGCGTTGTTGATCAGCACGTCGATCAGCCCGACAGTGCTTTCGACGTCGTCCAGGAACGCGGTGAAGGCGGCCGTGTCCGTGACGTCCAGCGGCGACGCGACCACGTCCGGACCGAGCTCACCAGCGGTTTTCTCGGCCCGGACCCGGTCGAGGTCGCCGAGCACGAGCCGGGCGCCGCGCCGGTGCAGCGCGGCGGCCGTCGCCGCCCCGATGCCCTGCGCGCCGCCCGTGACGACGACGACCTTTCCGGAGAGCGACTGCCTGGCCATGGCGGACTCCTCGGTCTATTGACATCTAGCCAATATCGTCCTCCGGGTCCGGCCCTGCCGCTATCCCCCAACCCGTTGCTCGAGGACCTGGCCGAGCCAGCCGTCGACAGTGAACTGCTCGGTCGGCTTGAAACCCTGGCTCTCGTAATAGCGCGGCAGATCGCCGTCGCCGCCCGCCCAGCAGTCGACGCGCACGAGGTCGATCCCGCGCCGCTTCGCCTCGTCCATCGCGTGCCGCAGCAGCCGCGAGCCGACCCGGTGCCCGGTGAACTGGCGCGAAGTGATCAGCAGCCGCACGTACAGTTCGGGCTCGTCGACCTGCGGCGCGTACGGCATCGCTTGGCCGAGGATCAGCGCTCCGGCGGGCTTTCCATCGACCTCCGCCATCCGGAACTCGGGATCGGCCGCGTACTCGCGCACCCGCTCGACCCGCTTCGGGATCTTGCTCCACGGCTCGGTGCCCCATTGGCCCGCGCTGCCCCGCGCCACCAGCCATGCGACGGCGTCGTCGAAAAACCCCAGCATTACGTCTGCGTCTCCGGCAACCCCAGGCCGGATGGTGAACTCCATGGCTCCACCCTAAGGATCTGGTGAAGCAGCGCCGCCGGGACTCCGCCCGGACGCCCGGCGGCGCTGGGTCTCAGGCGCCGACCCCGAGGTGGCGCGCGATCAGCATCTTCTGGACCTCGCTGGTGCCCTCGCCGATTTCCAGGATCTTCGCGTCCCGGTAGAAGCGGCTGACCGGGAATTCGTTCATGAAGCCGTATCCGCCGAAGATCTGCGTGGCGTCGCGGGCGTTGTCCATCGCCGCGTTCGACGCCACCAGTTTCGCGATCGACGCTTCCTTCTTGAACGGTTCGCCGCGCAGCATCTTCGACGCCGCCTGGTAATACGCCAGCCGCGCGGTGTGCGCGCGCACTTCCATGTCCGCGATCTTGAACTGGATCGCCTGGTACTCGCCGATCCGGTGGCCGAACGCGACGCGGTCCTTCGCGTACTTCAGGCATTCGTCCACGCAGCCCTGCGCGAGACCGACGCTCAGCGCGGCGATCGCCACCCGGCCCTCGTCCAAAATGGACAGGAACTGCGCGTAGCCGCGGCCCCGCTTGCCCACCAGGTTCTCCGCGGGCACCCGGACGTCCGAAAAGGACAGTTCGTGGGTGTCCGAGCAGTTCCAGCCGACCTTCGAGTACTTCGGGGCCACCGCGAAGCCCGGCGTGCCGGACGGGACGATGATCGCCGAGATCTCCTTGCGGCCGTTCTCCATCACGTCGGTGACCGCGGTGACGGTGACCAGCCTCGTGATGTCGGTGCCGGAGTTGGTGATGAACGCCTTGCTGCCGTTGATGATCCACTCGTCGCCGTCGAGCCGGGCGCGCGTGCGGGTGGCGCCGGCGTCGGAGCCGCCGCCGGGTTCGGTGAGCCCGAATCCGCCGAGCGCCTCGGCCGTGGTCAGCATGGGCAGCCAGGTTTCCTTCTGCTCCTGGGTGCCGAAGCGGTAGATGGGCATCGCGCCGAGCGAAACCCCCGCCTCCAGCGTGATCGCGACCGAGGAGTCGACCCGCGCCAATTCCTCCAGCGCGAGGCACAGCGCGAAGTAGTCCCCGCCCATGCCGCCGAATTCCTCCGGGAACGGCAGGCCGAACAAGCCCATCTCGCCCATCTTGGCGACCAGGTCGTACGGGAATTCTTCCTTCTCGTACAGCGGGCCGATCACCGGCGCGACCTCCGCCTGCGCGAAGTCCTCGACCGTCTTGCGGAGCGCTTCGTATTCCTCGTCCAGCCGGAAGTCGATCACTGCTTCTCCTCTGCCGCACTCACGACGGCAAGCGTCTCGTCGAGCGCGACCTGCTGGCCGACCCGCACCGAAAGCTCAGTCACCACACCGTCGATCGGCGCGGTCACGGTGTGCTCCATCTTCATCGCCTCGACGACCAGCAGCGGAGTACCGGCGCTCACCACGTCGCCTTCGGCGGCCTTGACCACCAGCACCGTTCCCGGCATCGGGCTCTTCACCGGACCAGCACCCGCCGCCTCGCCGCGCGAGGACAACGTGACTTCCTGGTCGGCGAACGCGAACGACTGGCCTTCGCGAGCCAGCCACACGGTCCGCTGTGGACCGTCGGCGCAGCGGTACCGCTCGACGCCGTTGGCCCGACGCACCTCGAGCAGATCGCCTTCGCGGCGGGCGGAAACGCGCACCGGCTCGGCGTCGTCCACCTGCACCGAAGCGTTCGACGGCGTGCCCTCGACCCGCACGACGGCCTGGTTTTCCCCAGTCCGCAGCCGGAAAGTGATCCCGCCGGGGCCGCTGAGCCGCCACCCGCTCGGGATGTCCCACGGGTCCACGACCGCGTCCGTCGGCTGCAGCGAAACCAGCCGATCCATGGCCGCGGCGACGAAAAACCCGGCTGGGACTTCGGAAGAGACCAATTCGGACAGTCGCCGGTCCACCAGTTCGGTGTCCAGCTTTCCGGCGCGGACGTCCTCGTCAGCCAGCAGACCGCGCAGGAACGCGATGTTCGTGCCGAGGCCGAGCAACGCGGTGTCGGCCAGCGCGCGGTCCAGTTTCTGCAGCGCCGACGCCCGGTCCGGACCGTGCGCGATGATCTTCGCCAGCATCGGGTCGTAATTCGACCCGACCACCGCGCCGACCGACATCCACGAGTCCACTCGCACGCCGTCGCCGGACGGCTCGTGCACAGCCAGCACCGTGCCGCCGGTCGGGATGAACCCGCGCGCCGGATCCTCGGCGTAGACCCGGGCTTCGACGGCGTGCCCGTCGAGGCGCACGTCGTCCTGGGTCAGTCCGAGCGGCTCCCCTGCCGCCACCCGCACCTGCCAGGAAACCAGGTCGAGTCCGGTCACCATTTCCGTGACCGGGTGCTCCACCTGCAGCCGGGTGTTCATCTCCATGAAGAAGAACTCGTCGGGGTTGTGCGCGGACATGATGAACTCGACCGTGCCCGCGCCGACGTAGCCGACCGACCGCGCGGCTTCCGCGGCCGCCGCGCCCATTTTCGCCCGCGTGGCCTCGTCCAGCAGCACCGACGGCGCTTCCTCGATGATCTTCTGGTGCCGCCGCTGCAGGCTGCATTCGCGCTCGCCGAGGTGCAGCACAGTGCCGTGCGTGTCGGCGAGCACCTGGATCTCGATGTGCCGCGGCGTGGTGACGAACCGCTCCATCAGCAACGTGTCGTCACCGAAAGAACTCTTCGCTTCCCGGCGCGCGGATTCGATCGCAGCGTCCAGTTCGGACTCTTCGTGTACGAGGCGCATGCCCTTGCCGCCACCGCCCGCCGACGGCTTCAGCAGCAGCGGATAACCGACTTTCGCCGCCGCTGTGGCGTACCCGCCCTCCGGAATGTCCACATCGGACGCGCCGGGCACGACCGGAACACCGGCCGCGGACACCGTGGCCTTCGCCCGGATCTTGTCGCCCATCTTGTCGATCGCTTCCGGCGGCGGGCCGATGAACACTAGCCCGGCCTCCGCGCAAGCCCGCGCGAACGCGGTGTTCTCGGCAAGGAAGCCGTACCCGGGATGCACCGCCTGCGCGCCGGTTTCCTGTGCTGCCGCGACAATCGCCGGGATCGACAGGTAGCTCTTCGCCGCTTCGGCCGGGCCGAGGCGCACCGCGGTGTCGGCCTCGCGCACGTGCCGGGCGTCGGCATCCGCGTCGCTGTACACCGCGACCGAACGGATCCCGAGCGCACGCAGCGACCGGATTACGCGAACCGCGATCTCGCCGCGGTTGGCGACCAAAACAGTCTCGAACACGCTCATCACATCCGGAAGACGCCGTAGTTGACCTCGGGCAGAGGCGCATTGGCCGCGGTCGACAGCGCGAGCCCGAGCACCGTGCGGGTGTCCGCCGGGTCGATCACGCCGTCGTCCCACAGCCGCGCGGTGGAGTAGTACGGGCTGCCCTGTTCCTCGTACTGCTCGCGGATCGGGTCCTTGAAGGTCTCTTCGTCCTCAGTGGACCATTCGCCGCCGCGGCCCTCGATCGCGTCGCGACGGACCGTCGACAGCACCGACGCCGCCTGCTCGCCGCCCATCACGGAAATCCGCGCGTTCGGCCACATCCACAGGAACCGCGGCGAATACGCCCGGCCGCACATGGAGTAGTTGCCCGCGCCGAAGGAGCCGCCGATGATCACGGTGAACTTCGGCACCCGCGCGCACGCCACCGCGGTGACCATTTTCGCGCCGTGCTTGGCGATGCCGCCCGCCTCGTACGCGCGCCCGACCATGAAGCCGGTGATGTTCTGCAGGAACACCAACGGGATCGAGCGCCGGTCGCACAGTTCGATGAAGTGCGCGCCCTTCATCGCGGACTCGGCGAACAGCACGCCGTTGTTCGCGATGATGCCGACCGGGTGGCCGTGGATGTGCGCGAAGCCGGTGACGAGCGTCGAGCCGTATTCCTTTTTGAACTCCGCGAACCGGCTGCCGTCGACGACGCGGGCGATGACCTCGCGCACGTCGTACGGGGTGCGCGAATCCGTCGGCACCACGCCGTACAGCTCGCGTTCGTCTGCGGCGGGCGGCTCGATCGCCTTGACGTCCCACGGCCGCGGCGTGCGCGGGCCGAGCGTGGAGACGATGTCGCGGACGATGCGCAGGGCGTGCGCGTCGTCGTCCGCGAGGTGGTCGGTGACGCCGGACTGGCGGGCGTGCACGTCGCCGCCGCCCAGTTCTTCAGCGGTGACGACCTCGCCGGTCGCGGCCTTCACCAGCGGCGGGCCGCCGAGGAAAATGGTGCCCTGATTGCGCACGATGACCGCTTCGTCGCTCATCGCCGGGACGTACGCGCCGCCGGCGGTGCACGAGCCGAGCACGGCGGCGATCTGCGGGATGCCGCGCGCGGACATGGTGGCCTGGTTGTAGAAGATCCGGCCGAAGTGCTCGCGGTCCGGGAAGACGTCGTCCTGCTTCGGCAGGAACGCGCCCCCGGAGTCGACCAGGTAGATGCACGGCAAGTTGTTGTGCAGCGCGACTTCCTGCGCCCGCAGGTGCTTCTTCACCGTCATCGGGTAGTACGTGCCGCCCTTGACCGTGGCGTCGTTGGCGACGATCACGCATTCGCGGCCGGACACGCGCCCGATCCCGGTGATGATGCCCGCGGACGGGGCCTCGTCGTCGTACAGCCCGGTCGCGGCGAGCGGGGACAGCTCCAGGAACGGGGATCCCGGGTCCAGCAGCGCGTCCACCCGGTCGCGCGGCAGCAGCTTGCCGCGTTCCACATGGCGGGCGCGCGACTTCTCCGGCCCGCCGAGCCGGGCGGCGGCGAGCCGCTTGTGCAGATCCTCGACCAATTCGCCGTGCGAGGTGACGCTACGGGTGAAAGTGTCGCTGTTCGGATCCGCGGAACTGCGCAGTACCGGCGTGTCCATGGCTCTCCGTCGAGACGTTAGCGGTCGTTAACTCCGCCGGAGATGTTAGTGCTCGTTAACCGCTCTGTCCAGCCCCGCGCGAAGCGCCCCAATGTGGCATTGGGTGCATGCGACGCACCCAATGTGGCGTTCGGTGCGTCAGATGCACCCAATGCCACATTGGGGCGGTCACGGACGGGTGAGGCGAGCGGGGAACTCAGCCCGCGACGGCGTCGGAGATCCAGCCCGCCACCGGCAGATCCCGTTCGAGGCATTCGACCGACAGCCGGATCGTCCAGCGCAGCGCCTGCAGCAGGAGGCTGTCCACTTCGTTGGGGGCCGCGCTCGCCAACGCGATCTCGACCTGTTCACGGGCGGCGGCGGTATTGCCGTGCACCTCGGCGAGCAGCGTGCGGACGGCGGTGCGGACCGGCGGATCGGCCTGGTCGATCGAAACCTCTTCGCCCGCCTCGTCGAAAACCTGCACCTTGACCGGGGCGGTGCCGCCGTCACCGAGCGTGGACACCATCGCGCTGCACTCGCCGAAGAGCAGCAGCATCAGCTCTTTCGTCTCCTCGTCGCGTTCGCCCGGCTCCCGCGACGAGGGCGTGACCTCTTCCAGCGCCTCCGTGTCCTCGCCAAGACTGATGGCGACGAGCGCGCGCTGTGCCTTCTCGACGAGCCTCTGCTCGCCCTCGCTCCGGTCCGCGGTCACGTGCCTATCAAACACCAGACCGGCGGTCGGCGGGATACCCCGGATCGCGGCCTCAGCCCGCCGCGGAAAGCGCACCCAGCGCTAGCCGGCACAGCAGATCGGCGAGCGCGCCGTCACCGAGATGGCGGTTGTAAGGCGTCGAGTTGATCAAGCCGAACACGGCGTGTGCCGCCGAGCGCGCCTGGCGCTCCCCGAGGCCGGGCACAGCTTCGCGAATCGCCCGCACCCACACCTCGACGTACTGCCGCTGGAGCGCGCGCACCTGCTTGCGGTCACCGTCGGTGAGATTCGCGAGATTGCGCTCCTGCACGGTGATGAGCGACGGGTGGTCGAGCGCGAAGTCGACGTGGAACCGCACGAGCGCGGCGAGCAGCTCGTCCGGGGTGCCGCCCGCCGCGGCGCGCTTGGTGCCGCCCTCGAGCAGGTAGTGGCTGATCGAGTTGAGCATTTCCCCGAGAATCGCGTCCTTGCTGCGGAAATGCCGGTACAGCGCGGGACCGGAGATGCCGACGGCCGCGCCGATGTCGTCGATGCCGACGCCGTGGAAACCGTGGTGGGCGAACAGTTCGGCGGCGGCGGTGAGGATCTGTTCCCGTCTGTTCGGCTTCGCGCCGTTCACCAGTGGGAGGGAATTCGCCGACATCCGCACATAGTAGGTCCCGCGGTTAGCGAACGCTAACTTCCCGTCCTACTTCCTGCTTGGGCCAAGTGGAGGCACCCGGATTTCAGGGGTGTCTCGTGGGGATTGCACCTGGTAAAGCTTTACGCCGTCAAGCTGTCACGACAGGAGTGACCTATGGCTGCAACCACCCGTCAACCATCACGACGCATCCTTCGGATGTGCGCGGCCCTGGGGGTCGCTCTCGCTACCTCGCTCGGGTTCGCGTCCGCCGCGAGTGCTGCATCGCAAAACTACGTCGCGCTCGGCGACTCCTACTCCTCCGGAGTGGGCGCCGGGAGCTACGGGGATTCCGGCAGCTGCAAACGCAGTGCCAACTCGTACGGCCAGCTGTGGGCCAACGCCCACTCCGGCACCAATTTCACCTTCCTCGCCTGCTCGGGCGCGAGGACCGGCGACGTGCTGAACCAGATCAGTTCGATGCCGTCCAACGCCACCTTGATCACGCTCACCGTGGGCGGCAACGACGCCGGCTTCACCGACGTGATCAAGACGTGCACGCTGGGCAGCGACCAGACCTGCGTGGACCGGGTCAACACCGCCAAGACGTACGTCCAGAACACCCTGCCCGGCTTGCTGGACAAGGTGTACTCGGCGGCCAAGAGCAAGGCTCCCGGGGCGCAACTGGTCGTGCTGTCTTATCCGCGGTTCTACACCGTGCCCGGCTCGTGCAATGTCGGGTTGAGCGACACGAAGCGCTCGGCGATCAACTCCGGGGCGGACACGCTGGCTTCGGTGCTGTCGTCGCGGGTTTCCGCCGCCGGCGGGAAGTTCGTGGACGTCCGGTCGGCCTTCGTCGGGCACAACATCTGCTCGTCGGCGAGCGACTATCTGCACAGCTTGACCTGGCCGGTGGACGAGTCGTACCACCCGACTGCCGCCGGGCAGCGGGGCGGCTACTACTCGCCGCTGACCTCGGCGATCGGCTGACGACGGACTGAAGATCGTGAGGGGAACCCTGAGGGAATCAGAGTCAATGAGGGTTCCCCTCACGACCTTTGGCGAGCAAGTGGCCAGCAAGGTCAGCCCAGCAAAGTTTTGACCAGCGCGGCGATCTGCTCGGTCTCGATGAGGAACGAGTCGTGGCCGTACGGCGAAGCCAGCACCGCGGCCTCGCCGCCGACGGCCGCTGCGATCTCGTGCGACTGATACGGCGGGTAAAGCCGATCGCTGTCCACCGCGGCGACCACAGTGCGCGCGGTGACCCGGCCCAGTGCGGCAGCTACTCCACCCCGGTCGCGGCCGACGTCGTGGGTGTTCATGGATTCGGTGAGCACCACGTAGGAACCCGCGTCGAACCGGTGGACGAGCTTGTCCGCGTGATGGTCCAGATAGGACTCGACCGCGAATCGCCCGCCGGCCAGCGGGGCTTCGTCCCGCTGCGGCCGGTTCCCGAAACGCGTCTCCAGTTCAGGTTCGCAGCGATAGGTGACGTGCGCGATCCGCCGGGCCACGCCCAATCCGCGGTAAGGCCCTTCGGCCGCGGTGTAGTAGTCGCCGCCTCGCCAGGCCAGGTCGCCTCGGATCGCGTGCAGCTGAGGTGCCGCCCAAGCGATTTGCTCCGCGGACGCGCGCGCGGTCGAAGCGAGAACGAGCGCGGAGGCGACCCGATCGGGTTCGCTTACGGCCCATTCGAGAGCCCGCATCCCGCCCATCGAACCGCCCGCGACGGCGGCCCAGCGTTCGATGCCGAGCGCGTCCGCGAGTGCCGCTTCGGCGTTGACCTGGTCCCGGACGGTCAGAGCCGGAAATCGGCTGCCCCACGCCTCGCCGTCCGGGGCGGGCGAGGACGGACCTGTCGACCCCTGACAACCGCCGAGGACGTTAGGGGCCACGACGAACAGTTCGCCGGTGTCGAAAGCCTTGCCGGGACCGATCAGTCCGTCCCACCATCCGGGACTCGGATGCCCGGGTTCGGCGGGACCGGCGGCGTGGCTGTCGCCGGTGAGAGCGTGCTCGATGAGGACGGCGTTGGACCCGTCGGAGTTGAGCGTTCCCCACGTTTCGAACGCGAGGGTGTAGCCGGGCAGGCTGGCGCCGGCCTCCAGCGCGAGTGCGCCGGGGCCGGTGAACCAGTGCCGTCTGCCGGGTGGGTCCCCCGCCCGCCACGCGCCGGTGACGGGCGGGAGACTCGCGCCGGGATCGGTCACAGCGCCGCCTTGGCAGCTCGGAAGCCTGCCTCGAGGTCGGCCTTCAGGTCCTCGATTCCTTCCAGTCCGACCGCGAGCCGCACGAGACCCGGGGTGACGCCGGAGGCGATCTGCTCCTCGGGACCGAGCTGGCTGTGCGTGGTCGACGCCGGGTGCACGATCAGGCTGCGCACGTCGCCGAGGTTCACCAGTTGGCTGTGCAATTCGGTGCCGTCGACGAATTTCCGGCCCGCCTCGATCCCGCCGCGCAGCTCGAACGACAGCACCGCGCCAGCACCGCGCGGCAGGTACTTCTGCGCCGCCGCGTGATACGGGCTCGACGGCAGTCCGGCGTAGTAGACCTTCTCGACCTCGTCGCGCTCTTCCAGCCATTCCGCTAGGGCCAGCGCGTTGTTGGAGTGCCGCTCCACGCGCAGCGACAGCGTCTCGATGCCCTGCAGGATGAGGAAACTGTTCAACGGGGCGATCGCCGCGCCGGTGTCGCGCAGGATCTGCACGCGGGCCTTGGCCGCGAACGCACCCGGGCCGAGCGCCTCCCAGTACTTGAGACCGTGGTAGCTCGGGTCGGGCTCGTTGAAGCCCGGGAAACGGGACGGGTCCTTGCCGAAGTCGAACGTGCCGCCGTCGACGAGGACACCGGCGACCGTCGTGCCGTGCCCGCCGAGGTACTTCGTCGCCGAGTGCACGACGATGTCGGCGCCGTGCTCGATCGGGCGAACCAGGTACGGCGTCGGCACCGTGTTGTCCACGACCAGCGGGACACCGGCTTCGTGCGCCAGATCGGCGACCTTGCGGATGTCGAGCACGGCGCTGCTCGGGTTGGCCAGCGTCTCGGCGAAGAACAGCTTGGTGTTCGGCCGGACCGCGGCCCGCCACTGCTCCGCGTCGTCCTGGTCGTCGATGAAGGTGACCTCGATGCCGAGCTTCGGCAGCGTGTAGTGGAAGAGGTTGTAGGTGCCGCCGTACAGCGACGGGCTGGTGACGAAGTGGTCGCCCGCGCTGGCCAGGGTCAGGATCGCCGCGGTGACCGCCGCCGAACCGGAGGCGAACGCGAGACCGGCGACGCCGCCTTCGAGAGTGGCGACGCGCTGCTCCAGCACGTCCTGGGTCGGGTTGTTGATCCGCGTGTAGATGTGGCCGGGCTCGGCGAGGCTGAACAGGTCGGCCCCGTGCTGAGTGTCGCGGAAGACGTACGAGGTGGTCTGGTAGATCGGCGTGGCGCGAGCGCCGGTGGCCGGGTCGGGTGCCGCCCCCGCGTGGATCTGCTTGGTCTCGAAGGACCAGCTCGTGGTGTCTTCCGGCATGTGCTCGCTCCTAGCGGTCGGGATCGGGTCGGCTGGGCGCCGACGCTAACCAGGCCGGACGAACCGCCCAACTGCTCTCACGAGATGAGAGTCCTACGCACCCGTACGTATGAACAAGTGCCGAGCGCTGACGGACGACGAGACGGTGCTGTGCCGCGCACGCTGAGGCGCATGGACTGGAGAATGCGCCCGACGACCCGGAAGTGGTTCCTGTTCGGCCACGTCGTCACGTCGGTCGGCTGGATCGGAGCCGAACTCGCGGTGCTGATCTGCAGCATTCTCGCGATCGCCGGCTTCGACCCGGTGACCACGCGCAGCGCGAACGTCATCGCCGGAATCCTCGCCGGCACGCTCTATTTCCCGGCCAGCCTCCTCGCGCTGGCGACCGGTGTCGTCCTCGGGCTCGGCACGAAGTGGAAGCTGGTGCGCTACCACTGGGTGCTGTGGAAACTGCTGGCGACACTGGCCCTGTTCGGCGGCGGGAACCTGCTGGTAGTCCCGTCTTTCGTCGCGCACGGCGAGCAGGCGTCGCGGGGCGAGGTAGTGGGGGCGAGCGCGGTGGCGGGGACGGGGGCGATGAGTGTCGGGCTGACGCTGTTGTTGGGGGCGACGTTGGTGTCTTACTTCAAGCCGTGGCCGAAGGTCGGTCGCGCTAACTAGTGCCGCGGGTGGCGAAACCGGCACAGTCTTCTACCGTTCCAGCAAGAACGTCAGAAGCGCTGGAGGTAGCTGTGGTTTCGGTGCGCAGCGTCGTGGACCGGGTCGGTCCCACGCTGCTCCACGCGCTTCTCGTGCCCGAAGGCTGTCCCGCGGTCGGCGACGTGGTGATCGCCGAGCCGGGCGCGGAGTCCGCCATCGCCGCCGGTGACCTGGTGCTCGGCGTCGCCACCGTCGAGTCGGCTGACGCCGCGGCGCTCGTCCGGGTGAGCGCCGGCCGGGGTGCGGCGGCGGTGCTGTTGAAACCGCCGTTGGCCGCGAAGCAGTCGGTGCGGCGGGCGGCGAAGTCGGCTGGGATCGCGTTGATCCAGGTGCACGCGGCGACGTCCTGGGCCCAGCTGGTCTGGCTGTTGCGCACGGTTCTGGACGCGCTCGCGGACGAATCCGAAGCGCTCGAAGAGGGCGGCGACCCAGGTTCCGGCGACCTTTTCCGGCTCGCCGACGCCGTGGCCGCGGTGGTCGACGCGTCGGTGACGATCGAGGACACCAACTCGCGCGTCCTCGCCTACTCCGCCCGCCAAGACCTCACCGACCCGGCGCGCGTCGCGACGATCATGGGCCGCCGCATCCCGGACGACGTACTCGCCCGGTTCCGCTCGCGCGGCGTTTTCCGCGAACTTTCCCGTGGCCGACAGACGATTTTCGTGCCAGCCCAGCGCGACGGCACCCTGCCGCGGCTGATCGTGCCCATCCGGATGGGCGGCGAACTGCTGGGTTCGATGTGGGCCGTCGTCCCCGGTCCGGTTTCCGAGGAACGCGCAGCGGCTTTCGCCGACGCCGCCCCGGTGGTCGCCCTGCATCTCCTACGCCGACGCGCACACACAGACGCGCAGCGCCGAGCTTCCGCCGAATTGCTGCGCGCGGTCTTGGAAGGACAAGTCCCGCCACGCCGGGTGGTCGCCGAGCTGGACCTGTCCGACGAGCCGCACCGGGTCGTTGTCGTGGACGTCAGCGGCGGCGACAGCCGGGACGCCGAAGGGCTGTTGCTGGCTTTGCTGGAACGGATTTCGCAGGGTTTCGGACGCCGTCCCGTCGCGGCTGAACTGGGCGGGTTGCTGTACGTCGTGGTCCCGGACCGCACCGGCGAAGGCGGCTGGCCGGAGCTGCGGGAGGCGCTGCTCGCCCAACCCGCCTCCCGCCGAGGCGGCTTGCCTCGCGCGGCTGCTGGCGCACCAGGCGATCCGACCGCGCTGGCCGCGTCACGAGCCCAAGCGGACGAAGCGCTGGGCCTGCTGCGGGCAGGACTGGTCGAGGGCCGCGTCGTGGCTTACGACGAAGCGTGGACCGCGCTGGTCCTGCACCGCGCCGCCGCCGGAGCAGCGGCGGCGCAGGTGTCAGAACTCGGCCCGCTCGGCGTGCTGCGCGCGCACGACGAGACGAGCAACGCCGGGTACGTCGACACTCTCTACGAATGGCTGCGACATCCCGGCGACCCCCGCGCCGCCGCGGAACGCCTGCGCATTCACCCGAACACGTTGCGGTACCGGATGAAACGACTGCTGGAACTGGTCCCGCTGAACCTCGACGACCCCGACGTCCGGCTCGCGTTGCTCACCCAGCTGATCGCACTCCGCTGGAGCTGACCCGGTAGCTGAGATCGTTGGCCCGCAACGATTCCGGCCGCGCAGCCCCGCTCTCGCAGAAGTCCGTGAGGGGAACCCTCACGGACTCAGAGTCCCTCAGGGTTCCCCTCACGGAACCAGATTCCCTCAAGGAGCCCTTCACAGCCCACCAACCAACCGCGGCCGACGCACCCAACCAAGGCAGCCACACCCCCCGCACCCCGATACGAAGCCAAAAACGCGGCGCGGGGGTGCTTGTCAAGGCATCTTTCCCGCCTTGACAAGCACCCCCGCGCCGTAGTCACAATCAGCTTCGGGGTGCCCAACCGCACAAGCCGACCCGTACGAAACCGCAGCGAAAACCACCTCAAGCAATCAGCAACGTCTTCCCGATCGTGCCCCGAGACTCGATCGCCGCATGCGCATCAGCCGCACGCTCCAACGGAAACCGCTGCCCGATCACCGGCGTGAGCTGCCCAGCCGCAGCCGCCTCCAGCGCCGATTCGGTGTACCCGCGCATCGCCGCCGCGTCACCGATCGACCGCACCAGCTTCACTCCGCGCGCCGCAGCGTCCTCTTCGGACACTTCCGCCCACGAACCGCTTGCCAGACCGTAAATCGCCATCCGCCCGCCAGGCCGCACCAAAGAGAACGCCGCTGTACCGACCGCACCTCCCACGCCGTCGAACACCACATCCACCTCACCGGCCGACGCAGTCCACTCCGGATCCGTGTAGTCAACGGCCAAGTCCGCGCCCAATTCCCGAGCACGAGCAAGCTTTTCCGCCCCGCCCGCCGCAGCCACGACCTCCGCACCAGCAGCCTTCGCCAGTTGCACCAAGAGGCTGCCGACCCCTCCTGCGGCAGCCTCGACGAGCACTCGTTCCCCAGGCGCCACCGCGGTCGCGTGCACCAACCCGGTCGCCGTGCGGCCGTCTGCCAGCAACGCGACAGCCGCGTCGAGGCTCAGCGCTTGCGGCACCGGGAACACCAACGCCGCGTCCACGACCACGCGCTGGGCGTAACCGCCGCTGCCGCCGGTCGACGTCACTACGCGTTTCCCGACCAGCGCCGGGTCCACGCCCTCCCCGGCGCGGCTGATCACACCCCCGACGCCGTTGCCGGGCACCATTGGCAGCGCGCCCGCGAACGGTCCGTTGCCGGTCGCCCGGAATTGCGTTTCCACGAAGGTGACGTTGGCGAACGCCACCTCGATCAGCACCTGCCCCGGTCCGGGAGCCGGATCGGGGGCGTCCCCCGCCTCCAGCACCGCCGGACCGCCGAACTCCCGCAGCCACACCGCTCGCATTGATGCCCTTCCTCGAGTCTCCGCCATGAGCCAGCCAACTACCTCAAGTGCGGTCGAGGTCAAAGGTGTTGTCCTGGCAGCACTACTGACCCCGCGCAAGACTGTGGTGGCGGAATGATGACACCGCCGTCCGGGTAGATCACCGTGAGTGGCAACACCTTCGCCAGAACCGCCGCCAGGAGGCAAGCAGTGCGCATCGCCGTTCCCCGTGAGATCAAGAAGCACGAGTACCGGGTCGCGTTGACCCCGGCCGGCGTGCACGAACTGGTCGGTCGCGGGCACGACGTCTTCGTCGAGACGGGTGCCGGGACCGGGTCGTCCATCACGGACGAGGAGTACGTCGCCGCGGGCGCGAAGGTGCTCGCCACGGCGGACGAGACGTGGTCCGAGGGCGAGCTCGTGCTGAAGGTGAAGGAGCCGATCGCCGAGGAGTACCCGCGCCTGCGCAAGGACCTGGTGCTGTTCACCTACCTGCACATCGCCGCGGACCGTCCGCTGACCGACGCGCTGCTGGCCGCGGGCACCACCGCGATCGCCTACGAGACGGTGCAGAAGCCGAACGGCGCGCTGCCGCTGCTGGCCCCGATGTCCGAGGTCGCGGGCCGGCTGGCCCCGCAGGTCGGCGCTTACGCCCTGATGAAGCCGAGCGGCGGCCGCGGCGTCCTGCCCGGCGGCATCCCCGGCGTGCACCCGGCCCGCGTGGTCGTCATCGGCGGCGGCGTGGCCGGCCTCAACGCCGCCCGTGTCGCCCTCGGTCTCGGCTCCGACGTGGAGATCCTCGACACCAACGTCGACCGCCTCCGCCAGATCGACAACGACTTCGGCGGCCGCATCCGCACCGTCACCTCGAACCGCCTGTCGGTAGAAGAGTCGGTCCTCGAGGCAGACCTCGTCATCGGCGCGGTCCTGGTCCCCGGCGCGAAGGCCCCGAAGCTGGTCTCCAACGACCTGGTCTCCCGCATGAAGCCGGGCAGCGTCCTGGTAGACATCGCCATCGACCAGGGCGGCTGCTTCGCCGACTCGCGCCCGACCACCCACGACGACCCGACCTACACGGTCCACAACTCGGTCTTCTACTGCGTGGCCAACATGCCCGGCGCCGTCCCCCGCACGAGCACCTACGGCCTCACCAACGTAACCCTCCCCTACGCAGTGCAGCTGGCAGACAAGGGCTGGAAGCAGGCCTTGTCCGCAGACCCCTCCCTGGCCCTGGGCCTCAACACCCACGCCGGCGCCCTAACCAACGCCCCGGTAGCCACCGCCCACAACCTCCCCCACACCCCCGTCGAAACCGCCCTGGCGTAACCAACAGCTACAAGAAAGCGGCGAGGCCCTCAGGGTCCTCGCCGCTTCTCTTATGCCCCAAGCATTTTTGTACCAACAAGACCCACCACCCAACCGCCGCCGAAGGCACCGTGGGGGTCCGGGGGCTCGGCCCCCGGGTAATACGACGCCCCTTCCTCGGCGAAGCGCCGCCAGGCGCGAGCAGAGGAAGGGAAGAAGGGGCGACCCGCTCAACCAGCCTGGGGGTCACTGGGAGCGGGTCGCCGAGTACTAGCTTAAAGAACATTGGGCGGGAGCGCGCGCCCGGGGGTGGGTTTCGCCGGGGTTCTTCCCGGTGACCAGGTGAACGTTCAACCTTCCGCCTTTGGCCGCCGGACCAGGCTTTCCCTGCTCCATGCCGCTTACAGGGTCATGGGGAACCGGCTGGGGTGCCCTTCGTCACCTCTGCGCGGAGAGGGCTCGCGAGCGCGCCGGTTGTGCCCGTTTGGTCCGGGCCGGCGGTTCGTCGGGGAATAAATTGTCGGTGCCGCTCCCTAACCTTGTGATGTGACCACCACTGCGACGCCTGCGCGTCAAGACCGTCCGATTGTTGAGACGGCGCCCCGACCGGTCGGCTGGGTGCGCCGGTTGTCCGCTGCCTGCTGGGAGCACCGCGGCGTTGTCGTGCTCGCGATGACGGCGGCGGTCTTGAGCGTCGGCGTGCAGGCGGCGAGTCCGTTGCTGGTGCGGTCGGCGGTGGACGACGCGGTGGCCGGGCACACGTCGCAGCTGGGCGGGCTCGCGGTGGGGCTGGTGGCGTTGCAGGTCGTGGCGTTCGGCTCGGCGTTCCTGCGCCGGTATGTCGGCGGGCGGCTGGCGCTGGACGTGCAGCACGATCTGCGGAACCGGGTGTTCGGCGCGGTGTCGCGGCTGGACGGCGGGAAGCAGGACGCGTTGCGCACCGGGCAGGTCGTGTCGCGCGCGATTTCGGATCTGCAGCTGGTCACCGGGCTGCTGATGCAGGTGCCGTTGTCGGCGGGTTCGGTGATTTTCGCGGTGCTGGCGCTGGGCGCGATGCTGTGGATGTCGCCGCTGCTCACGCTCATCGCGCTGGTGGTCGCGCCCGCGGTCGGGATCGTCGTGGCGTTGAGCAGGCGGCGGTTGTTCCCGGCGACCTGGTCGGCCCAGCAGCGCGCGGCGGATGTCGCGCAGCACGTCGAGGAAACCGTCACCGGCGTGCGCGTGGTGAAGGGTTTCGGGCAGGAGGCGCGCGAGGTCGCCCGGCTGGAGCGCACGGCGCGGAAGCTGTTCGCGGAACGGCTGCGCGCGGCGAAGCTGTCCGCGTTGCCGACAGCGACCACGTCGGCACTGCCTGCCGCGGGTCAGGTCGCGGTGCTGGCGATCGGCGGCATGCTGGCGTTGAACGGGCAGATCAGCCTGGGCACGTTCCTCGCGTTCGCCACGTATCTCGCGGCGTTGATCGGCCCGGCGCGGTTCCTGTCCGGCTTGGTGGTGCAGGCGCAGCTCACGCGCGCTGGCGCGGAGCGGGTCTACGAGCTGATCGACGCGCAGCCGGAGGTCACCGACAGCCCCGACGCGCGCCCGTTGCCGCCCGGCACGCTGGGCGTGGAACTGAACGACGTGAAGTTCGGCTACACCCGCAGCGACCCAGTGCTCGACGGGCTCACCCTCGAAGCACGCCCCGGCGAAACGCTCGCGCTGGTAGGCACCGCGGGGTCCGGCAAGTCCACGATCTCCATGCTGCTGCCCCGGTTTTACGACGTGCACTCGGGTTCGGTGCGCGTCGGGGGCCTGGACGTGCGCGATGTGCCGCTGAAAGACCTGCGGCAGGCGATCGGCGTGGTCTTCGAGGAAGCGTTCCTGTTCTCCACGTCGGTGCGCGACAACATCGCTTACGGCCGCCCGGACGCGAGCGACGAGGAGGTCTTCGCGGCCGCCCGCGCGGCGGAGGCGGACGAGTTCATCCGCGCGCTGCCGGAGGGGTACGCCACCGAGGTCGGCGAGCGCGGGCTCACGCTGTCCGGCGGGCAGCGGCAACGGCTCGGGCTCGCCCGTGCGCTGCTCACCGACCCGCGCGTGCTGATCCTGGACGACGCGACGTCGGCGATCGACACCGTCACCGAAGCCGCGATCCACGACACGCTGCGCGCGGTCACCGCCGAGCGCACCACGCTGCTCATCGCGCACCGGCGGTCGACGCTGCAACTGGCCGACCGGATCGCGGTGATGGATCAGGGCCGGGTGGTCGACGTCGGCACCGAGGAGGAGTTGCTGGCGCGGTGCGCGCTGTTCCGCGAACTGGTCGCCGGCCCGGGCGACGACGTCGAAAAACCGCACCGCTGCGACAACCTTGAGCCCGGTGCGGACGGCACCACCGCAGTCCTGTGGCCGCACGACGAACGAGACGAGGTCGACGCTCTCGCCGACGCCGCGCAATCCCGCGGCGGGACACCAGGCGGCGGAAGCGGCTTCGCGGGCAGCGGCGGCGCGGACGTGCCGCCGACACCAGAGCTGTTGGAAGGCGTCCGCCGGCTGCCCCCGGCCGCTGACCGCCCACGACTGTCCGATGTGGACGTCACGGCCCCGGATCCCGGCTTCCGGCTGTCCCGGATCCTGCGTCCGGTGCGGTGGCCGCTCGCCGGAGTGGTCGGTCTCGTCGCGGCCGACGCGCTGGCCTCGCTCGCACTGCCCGCGCTGTATCAACGCGGGGTCGACCACGGCGTACTGCCCGGGGTGGCGAGCGTCGTGTGGCTGCTGGCCGGAATCGGCGCACTCGTCGTGGCCGCCGACTGGTTCGTGGTGCGCTGGCAGACGCGGCTCACCGCGCGCGTCGGCGAGACGGTGCTGTACTCGCTGCGCGTGCGCAGTTACGCACACCTGCAACGACTCGGACTGGACTACTACGAGCGCGAACTGTCCGGGAAGATCATGACCCGGATGACCACCGACGTCGACGCGCTGTCCACGTTCCTGCAAACCGGCCTGGCCACCGCAGTCGTCAGCGCGCTCACGCTGGTAGGCATCACGGTCGCGCTGCTGGTCACCGATGCCGCCCTGGCCGTGTACGCGCTGGCCATGCTGCCGATCCTGCTCGTCGCGACGTTCGTGTTCCGCCGGGTCGCTTCGCGCGCGTACAGCGAGGCGCGCGAGAAGGTGAGCGTCGTCAACGCGGACATGCAGGAGAACGTCAGCGGTCTGCGCGTCGCTCAGGCGTACACGCGCGAAGAGCGTTCGGCGGCGGTGTTCGCGTCGCGCAGTGACGACTACCGCCGGTCGCGGCTGCGCGCGCAGCGGTACATCGCGACGTACTTCCCGCTCGTCTCGCTGCTGTCGGATCTGGCGACCACCACGGTGCTGGTCGTCGGCGCACACCGCGTCGCAGGCGGCACCCTCGAAGCCGGTGTGCTGCTCGGATTCTTGCTGTACCTGCAGCAATTCTTCTCGCCGATCCAGCAACTGTCGTCGGTCTTCGACGGCTACCAGCAGGCGCGCGTCGGCCTGAGCCGCATCGGCGACTTGCTGCGCACGCCGACGTCGGTGCCCGCAGCCGAACAGCCAGTCGAACTGCCCGCACACCTGTCCGGCGAAGTGCGTTTCAAGGACGTCGATTTCGCTTACACCGGCACGGAAAAGCCCGCGCTGGAAAACCTGACGCTTGACGTCGCGGCAGGCGAAACCGTCGCACTGGTCGGCGCGACCGGCGCAGGCAAGTCCACCGCGGTGAAGCTAGTCGCGCGCTACTACGACGCCACCGGCGGCGCGGTATTGATCGACGGCGTCGACGTCCGCGAATACGACCTGCCCGCACTGCGCGCCCGGATGGGCGTAGTTCCCCAGGAAGCGCACCTGTTCTCCGGCACCGTCGCGGACAACGTGCGATACGGCCGCCCAGAAGCCACCGACGCGGAAGTCGAAGCCGCCGTACGCTCCGTCGGCGCCCTGGACGGCGTAGCCGCGTTGCCCGCCGGCTTCCGACAACCAGTAGGCGAACGCGGCCGCTCCCTGTCCGCCGGGCAACGGCAGCTCGTCGCACTGGCCCGAGCCGAATTGGTCGACCCGGACGTTCTGTTGCTGGACGAAGCCACCGCTGCCCTGGACCCAGCCACCGAAGCCACCGTGCTGCGAGCCACCGAACACCTGGCCCGCCGCCGCACCACCTTCGTAGTCGCCCACCGCCTGGCAACTGCAGCAAAGGCCGACCGAATCGTGGTGCTAGACCACGGCCGCATCGTCGAGCAGGGCACGCACACAGAGCTGGTCGCCGCGGACGGCCACTACGCGCGACTGTGGGCGCTGGGCTGACGGCGACCGCCAAGACTCCGGCACACCACGCGAACGCCGCTATCCAACTGACGCTCGCCTGGTGTCCGACCACAACCGCAACATCGAACCGGCCTCGCCGTCACGCAGCTGCGGGCATCGGGGTGCGCCAGAAAAGCTTGCGGCGACAACTCGCCTTGGCGAGCAAGCCCGTCACCGCGCTCCCTGCACACCACCGCATCGCCAGACAACACCCGCCGAACGAGCCGCGACCAACAGGCACTGCCCGTAACCGCGACCGCCGGACCGAGTCAGGAAATCTTCCGACGATAAATCACATTCGCGAAGACATACGCCACCACCAAAATCCCCACGCACCAAGCAAGCGCGGTCCAGATCCCGCTCCCCACCGGACGCTCCGCGAACAGATCCCGGATGGTGTTCACGATCGACGTCACCGGCTGGTGCTCAGCGAACGCGCGCACCGGCCCAGGCATGGTCCCGGTGGGTACAAAGGCCGAACTGACGAACGGCAGGAAGATGAGCGGGTACGAGAACGCACTCGCGCCGTCCGCGGACTTCGCGGTGAGCCCAGGGATCACCGCGAGCCACGTCAGCGCCAGGGTGAACAGCACCACGATGCCCAGCACCGCGAGCCACGCCAGCGGCCCCGCGCTGGTGCGGAAGCCCATCGCGAACGCGACGAGCACCACGACCGCGACCGAGATCAGGTTCGCGATCACCGACGTCAGCACGTGCGCCCACAGCACCGCCGAGCGGGCGATCGGCATGGACTGGAAGCGTTCGAAGATGCCGCCCTTCAGGTCCAGGAAGAGCCGGAACGCGGTGTAGGCGATCCCGGAGGCGATGGTGATCAGGAGGATTCCGGGCAGCAGGTAGGTCACGTACGACTCGGAGCCGGAGTTGATCGCGCCGCCGAGGACGTAGGTGAAGAGCAGCAGCATGACGATCGGCGTGACCGTCGTGGTGATGATCGTGTCGAGGCTGCGGGTGATGTGCCGCAGCGACCGTCCTAACAGGACTGAGCTGTCGCTGACAAAGTGGCCGCTCATTGCCCTTCCCCCTTGGTTCCAGCGCCGACAAGGGAAAAGAAGACGTCTTCCAGCGTCGGCTGCTTCTCGACGTACTCGACCTTGGCCGGGGGAAGCAGCTGCTTGAGCTCGGCGAGCGTGCCGTTCACGAGCACCCGACCCTCGTGCAGGATCGCGATCCGGTCGGCGAGGTGTTCGGCCTCTTCCAGATACTGCGTGGTGAGCAGCACCGTCGCTCCCTGCTCGGCGAGCTCCTCCACCGCCTTCCAGACGTCGTTGCGCGCCTGCGGATCGAGCCCGGTCGTCGGCTCGTCGAGGAAAATGACCCGCGGGTCCCCGATCAAGCTCATCGCGATGTCAAGACGGCGACGCATACCCCCCGAATACGTCGACACCTTGCGCGCACCAGCGTCAGTCAACGCGAACCGCTCCAGCAGCCCGTCCGCGATCGCACCTGGGTTCTTGAGATGCCGCAGCTTGGCGACCAGCACCAGATTCTCGCGCCCGGTAAGGATTTCGTCGACCGCCGCGAACTGCCCGGTGAGGCTGATCGACTCGCGCACGTCCGCCCCCTGGCCGGCGACCGCGAACCCGTTGACCTCCGCCTCCCCCGCGTCGGCCTTGAGCAACGTGGACAAGATCCGCACGACCGTGGTCTTGCCCGCCCCGTTCGACCCGAGCAGCGCGAAAATACTGCCCCGCGCCACCTCGAAATCGACCCCGCGCAGCACTTCCAGCTTCCCGTACGACTTTCGCAACCCCCGCACCCGAATCGCCGGCGCCGTCACCGCGCACCCCCGGCCGCGCGGTCGATCGATTCGGTCAGCTTCGTCCGTTCCCGGGAAATCCAGTTTCCCTCGGGATAACTCCGGAGAAACTCTTCCGCGAACTCGACCGGCTCGTCACCGACAATTTCCCGGACGGTCGTCCCGTTCGCCACGCTCTGCTCGAACAGGTCGATGAGATCGTCCAGCATCCGCAGGTGACTCTCCGCCGTCCCCGGCCCGAAGTACTGCAGGTACCGGTGCAACGCCTTGATCGCCGCCCGATAGTCCGGCGGCAGCTCCTCGACGCGCGCTTTGTACCGCCGATACCGCTTCTTGTCCTCCAGCGGCCCGGTGACGACCTCCAGATAATGCAGATATCTGCTCTTGGATTCATTCCCCATGATCGATTCCCTCCTTGCGCAGCTGTTCGAGCCGATCCGAGAGAAACCGCCAGTTCCGCCAGAATTCGTCAAGACTCGCTCTCCCCGGAGCGTTCAGCGAATAAACCTTCCGCGGCGGTCCTTTCTCGGACGGCACTTTCTCGACGTCGACGAGCCCGCGCTGCTCGATCCGCACGAGCAACGCGTAAACGGTGCCCTCGGCGAGATCGGTGAACCCCCGTTCGCGCAACCAGGAGGTGATCTCGTACCCATAGGCGGGCCGCCCGGCAAGAACCGCGAGGACGATGCCCTCCAAGGTCCCCTTGAGCATCTCCGTCGCCTGCTTGCCCATCGAACACCCTTCAGCTAGTCAGTGTCGCTGAGTACCAGTAGATAGTATCACTGACTACTGGCGACAGGGGGGCATTCCGGGACCGCCGCGAGGAGCCACGCCAAACGGACCCGGGCGACGGGGCTGTCTCCGGGCAGGACGAGACAGGCAGGAAAAATTCAGAGAGACCGCGAAGTCAGGGCAGCTCGCGCCACCGGAGGTCGCCCCAGCCCGCCGAGGCGACGTCGGCCAGTTCGGCCCAGCGAGTCGTCCCGGGGCGAACGTGCGTGTCCGAGCCGACGGACCACTCGGGCGCTTCCGGCTCGACGTGCTCGAACTCGTCGATGCCGGACGGGGTGCGCCACACCGCGGTGCAGGAATCGCACATCAGCAGGACCGTGCCGTGCTCGGTGACGAGCGGGCGGATCAATCCCTGGTCCCAGAACGACGGACATTCGACCAGCCACATCGCGCCATCACCGCCTCGCCTCGAAAACCGCCGCGCCCGAGTGAGGCCGCAGCCTTTCGACAGCACAACACCGCACAGTGAACGACCCGCTACGCACATCCCAACTCGGCCGGAACAGGCGCGGACGACCCCGCACTGCCCCACCTGGACGAACGACCTAGCCACTTCGGACCGCACGAGCACCTCGACGGTCGACGGACAGCACGGCGAGAACCACCCCGACACCACCGTTACGACGCGCTGCCCGACTTCGGCACAACCCCCGCGTCCGCCGCCAGCTCGACCCCGGCCCGGCGAACGGCTCACCAGCGAGGCACCCGCCGCGGTCACGCCAGTCGCGCGGCGGGCTGAGAGCGGGGCACAAGTCAGCCGACCTGCGCGAAGCCCGGCGCACGTGGTCCGGACCAACCCGGGCCACCACCGTCCGCCCGCCGCGGCCGGCCGAGCGAGCTGTGACACCGGGCACGCGCTGTGTCCGGGATCACCTCAAACCAGCCGAGGTGACGGCATTCGGCTCTTGCGACGCGTACGGTGGTCCCTGCTGTCTGTCAGGCTGGGCCTCTCAACCGATCCAGACAATGACCTGTCTCACGAGCGTCCAGGTGGCGTGTTTCAGGCCACCGGCAGGGGACTAGCCTGGCGGTCAGCAGGTGCTTGTGATATCGGATCGAGAATGGATAGAGGCGAGAGCCAGCCGTGGCCAGCAGCAGTCCCGCATCGCAGTTCGGTGCCAATGAGTGGCTCGTCGAAGAAATGTACGAGCGGTTTCTCGCGGACCCCCAGTCGGTAGACGCCGCCTGGCACGATTTCTTCGCCGACTACAAGCCCACTCCAGGCGGCAACGGCACGCAAGCGGGAGGGAACGGAGAGGTCAAGGCCTCCGCGCCGGCCCCCGCCGCCAAGCCCGCCCCGTCCGCCAAGACCCCGGCGGCCCCAGCGGCGCCGGCGGCCAGCGCCCCCGCCGCCAAGGCTCCGGCGGCGAAGGCCCCGGCAGCCAAGTCCGCCCCGGCGGCGAAGCCCGCGGCGGCCGCTCCGGCAGCCAAGTCCGCGCCGGAATCCAAGCAGCTGCGCGGCGCCGCCGCGGCGATCGCCAAGAACATGGACGCCTCGCTCGCCGTGCCGACCGCGACCAGCGTGCGCGCGGTCCCGGCGAAGCTGATGGCGGACAACCGCATCGTCATCAACAACCACCTCAAGCGCACCCGCGGCGGCAAGATCTCCTTCACGCACCTCATCGGCTACGCCATGGTGCGGGCGCTGAAGGACTTCCCGAACATGAACCGGCACTACCAGCTGATCGACGGGAAGCCGTTCGCGATCACGCCGGAGCACGTGAACTTCGGGCTTGCCATCGACATGAAGGGCAAGGACGACTCCCGCACGCTCGTCGTGGCCTCCATCAAGGCCACCGAGAACATGACGTTCATGCAGTTCTGGCAGGCCTACGAGGAGATCGTCAAGAAGGCCCGCACGAACAAGCTCACCGCGGACGACTTCGCGGGCACCACCATCTCGCTCACCAACCCGGGCGGCATCGGCACGAACCACTCGGTGCCGCGGCTGCAGGCGGGCCAGGGCGCGATCATCGGCGTCGGCGCGATGCAGTACCCGGCGTCGTTCGAGGGCACCAGTGAGAAGACCCTGGTCGACCTCGCGGTCAGCAAGATCATGACGCTGACCTCGACGTATGACCACCGCATCATCCAGGGCGCGGAGTCCGGCGAGTTCCTGAAGCGCATTCACGAACTGCTGCTCGGCGAGGACGGCTTCTACGACGACGTCTTCACCAGCCTGCGGCTGCCGTACGAGCCGATCCGCTGGGTCGCCGACATCCCGGACGGCCCGGTCGACAAGACCGCGCGCGTCATGGAGCTGATCGAGGCCTTCCGGATGCGCGGCCACCTGATGGCCGACACCGACCCGCTGAACTACCGCCAGCGCAGCCACCACGACCTGGACGTGCTGAGCCACGGCCTGACCCTGTGGGACCTGGACCGCGAGTTCGCGGTCGGCGACTTCTCCAGCCGCGAGCGGATGAAGCTGCGCGACATCCTCGGCGTGCTGCGCGACTCCTACTGCCGCACGGTCGGCGTGGAGTACACGCACATCCTCGACCCCGAGGAGCGCGGCTGGATCCAGGAGCGCGTCGAGGTCCGGCACAGCAAGCCGGAGCCGTCCGCGCAGAAGTACATCCTGTCGAAGCTCAACGCCGCCGAGGCGTTCGAGACCTTCCTGCAGACCAAGTACGTCGGCCAGAAGCGGTTCTCGCTCGAAGGCGGCGAGACCGCGATCCCGCTGCTGGACACCATCCTGGACAAGGCCGCCGAGCACGAACTCGACGAGGTCGTCATCGGCATGCCGCACCGCGGCCGGCTGAACGTGCTGGCGAACATCGTCGGCAAGCCGATCAGCCAGATCTTCCAGGAGTTCGAGGGCAACCTCGACCCGGGACAGGCGCACGGCTCCGGCGACGTGAAGTACCACCTCGGGGCCGAGGGCAAGTACTTCCGGATGTTCGGCGACGGCGAGACCCGGGTGTCGCTGGCGTCCAACCCGTCGCACCTGGAGACCGTCGACCCGGTGCTCGAGGGCATCGTCCGCGCCAAGCAGGACGTCCTCGACAAGGGCGGCGAGGGCTACACCGTGCTGCCGGTCCTGATGCACGGCGACGCGGCCTTCGCGGGCCAGGGCGTCGTGGCCGAGACCCTGAACCTGGCGCTGCTGCGCGGCTACCGCACCGGCGGCACCGTGCACGTCGTCGTCAACAACCAGGTCGGCTTCACCACCGCGCCGGAGCACTCGCGCTCCAGCCAGTACGCCACCGACGTCGCGAAGATGATCGGCGCGCCGGTCTTCCACGTGAACGGCGACGACCCCGAGGCCGCGCACTGGGTCGCGAAGCTGGCGGTCGACTACCGCCAGGCGTTCCACAAGGACGTCGTGATCGACCTGGTCTGCTACCGCCGCCGCGGCCACAACGAGGGCGACGACCCGTCGATGACGCAGCCGGCGATGTACGACATCATCGATTCCAAGCGCTCGGTCCGGAAGACCTACACCGAATCGCTGATCGGCCGGGGCGACATCTCCGTCGAGGAGGCCGAGGCCGCGCTGCGCGACTTCTCCAGCCAGCTCGAGCACGTCTTCAACGAGGTCCGCGAACTCGAGCGGCACCCGGCGAAGGCGAGCCCGTCGGTCGAGGGCGAGCAGCAGATCCCGGCGAAGGTCACCACCGCCGTGTCGCGCGAGGTCGTCGAGCAGATCGGCGACGCGTTCGTCAACCTGCCCGAGGGCTTCACCCCGCACCCGCGGGTCAAGCCGGTCATGGAGCGCCGCCACAAGATGTCCCGCGAAGGCGGCATCGACTGGGCGTTCGGCGAACTGCTCGCGTTCGGGTCGCTGGCGCTGGAAGGCCGTCTCGTGCGGCTGTCCGGCCAGGACTCCCGGCGCGGCACCTTCACCCAGCGGCACTCGGTGTTCATCGACCGCAAGAACGGCCAGGAGTACTCGCCGCTGCAGAACCTGGCCGACGGCCAGGGCCGCGTGATGATCTACGACTCGGCGCTGTCGGAGTACGCGGCCGTCGGCTTCGAGTACGGCTACTCGGTGGCGAACTCCGAGGCGCTGGTGATGTGGGAAGCGCAGTTCGGCGACTTCGTCAACGGCGCGCAGACCGTGATCGACGAGTACATCTCCTCCGGCGAGGCCAAGTGGGGCCAGCGCTCGGACGTCGTGCTGCTGCTGCCGCACGGCCACGAGGGCCAGGGCCCGGACCACACGTCCGGCCGGATCGAGCGGTTCATGGCGCTGTGCGCGGAAGCCTCGATGACCGTCGCGGTGCCCTCCACCCCGGCGAACTACTTCCACCTGCTGCGCCGCCACGCCCTCGACGGCATCCAGCGTCCGCTGATCGTCTTCACCCCGAAGTCGATGCTGCGCAACAAGGCGGCGACGTCGACGGTCGAGGACGTCACCGGCCAGAGCCGGTTCATGTCGGTCATCGACGACGCGACGCAGGACCCGGCGAAGGTCCGCAAGGTGCTGCTCACCTCGGGCAAGCTCTACTGGGAACTGGTGGCCGAGCGCGAGAAGCGCGGTGCGGACGACGTCGCGATCGTGCGGATCGAGCAGTACTACCCGCTGCCGAAGAAGAAGCTGCTGGCGGCGGTGGAGCGCTACACGAACGCCCAGCAGATCGCGTGGGTCCAGGAGGAGCCGGAAAACCAGGGCGCGTGGCCGTTCTTCGGCCTCAACCTGCCCCGGAAGTTCCCGGAGTTCTTCGGCGGCCTCGACGTGGTCGCACGGCGTCCGATGGCCGCCCCGTCGGCCGGTTCGTCCAAGGTGCACGAGGTCGAGCAGAAGGCGTTGATCGCCAAGGCGTTCGACTGATCGTTGCTTGCTCCGAAGGCCGCCGCGGGATGCGTTCCCGCGGCGGCCTTCGCCGTTGTTCAGACCACTTCTACGCGGAACACCGCGATCCTCCCCGCAGCCGCGGCCGCCGCGACCCCATCCGGTGTCGGCGATTCCGCCAGCCCCGTCGTGACGTAACGCTTCCCCACGCTCGCGGGCCCTCCAGCCACCACCTCGCGCAACACCGGCCCCCGCTCCGCGACCGGCAGCTCCGCGAACCGCACCCGCCGCGACCGTCGCCCGCGAGACAACGTGCCCGCACCGGCCGCCCGGACATTCGCCACCCAGGCCGCCTTCGGGAACGCCTGGATCAGGTACTCCTCGCCCTGAACTTTCAGTACCGCCAACGGAAACGTCCGCGGCTCGCCGCTGCGCCGCCCGGGGACGGTGAGCAGCTCCATCGGCCCGAACGCGAGCCCCGCGCGCTGCAGGGCGGTGATGAACCGGTTGATCGTGTTGACCTTGCGCCGGTATCCGGCTGCCTTGGTGTCCATGGTTCCGAGGGTACGCCATCTTGTATGAGTTTCATACTTTCTGGTACTCATACATATACCTTCCGGTTATGCCCGGGGTACCGGAAAGGCAGTGGCGGCGCACCGGCCGGACCAAGTTGACTGGTTGACAAACATCCGAGGAGGGCTGGAGTGCACTACGACGTCGTCGTAGTCGGAGGCGGTGCTGGGGGTATCGCCTCCGCTGCCGGGGCGGCGCGGACCGGGGCGCGGGTGCTGCTGGTCGAGCAGTACCCGTACCTTGGCGGCGCGGCGACGATCAGCTCCGTGCTGACCCTGTGCGGTTTCTTCGACCAGACCGGCGAGCAGGTCGTCGCGGGCGTCGGCGACGAGGTGCTGCGGCGGTTGCGCCAGCGCGGCGCCTACGAAGAAAAGACGATGGGCTGGACCGGCAACAAGATCGTCCTGCTCGACCTGGAAACCACCAAACTGGTCTACGACGAGCTGGCCGCCGACGCCGGCGTGGACGTCCTCCTGCACACCAAACTCATCGGCGCGAAGCGGACGCACGGGGTCGTCACCGAGGTCGAACTGCACCATCGCGGCGGCGTGGAACGCGTCACCGCCGGCGCGTTCATCGACGCCAGTGGCGACGGCGCACTCCTGGCCGACGCGGGAGCCGCCGTCCGCATCACGCCGCTGAGCGACCGGCAAACCAGCACGCTCGTCTGCCGATTCTCCGGCGTCTCCGAAGACGCCGACCTCTCACGCGAGGGATTGCGGGCCGCAGTCGCCGCGTACCAACGAGAAACCGGCGTCCAGCTGGCTCGCGACTACGGCATCGCCGTGCACCTTCCCTTGACCCGCAACGTAATCGCGCTCCTAGTGGACGAACAAACCGACGTCCTGAACGCCGCCGCGCTAAGCCGCGACGAAGCCAGCGCGCGACGTCAGGCGTGGCAATACCTGGACGCCCTGCGCAAACACCTGCCCGGCTGGTCGTCAGCACGCCTCGAGGAAACCGGCCCACAGCTAGGCATCCGCGAAGGACGTCACCTGGTCGGCCGCGAACAACTCACCGGCCGCGACGTCCTGACCGCCCGCAAGCGCCCCGACGCGTCCATCGGCCGCTGCGGCTGGCCGATCGAAGACCACGCCGGGCCAGGCGTCACCCGCTACGAACCGATCGCCGACCGAGGCTGGTACGACCTCCCCTACGGCGCGATCTGCTCCGCCGACACCGCGAACCTCTGGGCCGTCGGCCGCCTGACCAGCTCCGACGACGACGCATACGCATCAGTCCGAGTCATGGGCACCGCCTTCGCGACCGGCCACGCAGCGGGGATCGCCGCCGCACAGTACGTCGACGGCCGCGCCCACGACGTCCGCGCGATCCGCGCCGAACTGCACCGCCAAGGCGCCCTGGCTTGACCCGCCAACCCGGTAACGAGAACCTTCCCTGATCGTCCCCAGGCCGAAGGAGCCCCCATGCCGAGCCGCTATCGCTGGGTCGTCCTGCTGCTCTGCTGGGCAGTGTTCACGATGACCTCGGTCGACCGGTCAACGTGGGGCCCGGCGTCGTCGGCAGTCAGCGATTCGCTCGGCGTCCCGCTGGCCGCGCTCGGGATCTTCGCCACCTGCTACTACATCGGTTACGTCATCTCCAACACCGTCGGCGGATTCCTCTCCGACTGGCTGGGCAGCCGCGCAGTCCTAGGCATCAGCTCCCTGGTCGCAGGCGTCCTGATGGTGGGGTTCGGCTCCACCACCTCCATCGCCTGGGGCCTGGTCCTGCAAGCCCTGCTCGGCCTGTTCGCCGGAGTCGACTTCTCCGCCGGGCTCAAGCTGATCACCACCTGGTTCCGCCCGGAGGAGCACGGCCTGGCAAGCGGCATCTTCATGACCGCGACGTCGCTAGGAACCGTCGTAGCCAACGCCGTCGTCCCCACGCTGGTGAAGAACAGCGGCTGGCCGGTGTCGTACCACCTCTTCGGCGGAGTCACCGTCGTACTCGGCTTGCTGTGCCTGGCCTTCATCCGCAACGGCACCCCCTCGACCGGCCCCCGCACCCTGCCGAACCCGCGCCCGCTCTTCCGCAACCGCGACCTGCTGCTACTGGGATTGGCCGGTTTCGGCGGCCTATGGGGCACCTACGGTTTCGTCACGTGGTCCAACACCCTGATGATCCGAGGCGAACACATCGACCCCGTGCGGGCGGGCGTAGTCCTGGTGATCTTCTCCGGGACCGCGGTAGTCATCAAACCGCTGATCGGCTGGCTCACCGACAAAGTCGGCCTGGGCAGGCGAATCCCCATCATCGCCGTCCTCATCCTCTTCGGCGCGGCTCTGCTGGTCTTCGGTTCCCTGAACAGCTACAGCGCTTTCCTAGTGGTAGCCCCGATTCTCGGCATCGGCGCCTACGCCTACAGCCCCCTGACCGCCGCCATGATCCCCGCCCTGACCGGCCCCCGCCTAGCCGGTTCCGCCGCCGGTGCGGTGAACGCCTTCTGGCAGCTGGGCAGCGTAATCGTGCCCGCGGTAGTGGGCCCGGTCTTCCACGCGACCGGCTCGTTCTACGCCGCTTTCCTCACCCTGGCCGCCGGACCGCTTGTGGGAGCGGCGGTTCTGCTTTTCATGCGCGACGACCGTCCAGCACAGGTTGCTCCGCAAGCAGCAACGGCCTGATCAGGGCATTCCGAGCACCGGAAACTGCGCCTCGATCGAGGACAGCTCCCCGACGATGGCCGGCAGATCGGACTGGTCAAGGCCGTCGATCTCGAAGCACAGCTGGTTCCCCGACCCGTGCCCATCGATGGCCTCTCCTTCGATCTCGACTCTGCCGGACTTCTCCACCGTGACCGTCAGCCCGAGCCACCTCTCCATCGACTTCAGCCGAGCGACACCGCCGAACTCGGCATACGCCTTCGACAGCTGCTCCCGAAAGCTCAGCAGCTCGTCAGCTCGCAACCCGGCGGGCACTTGGGCGGTGAACCCGCCGACGACGATGTCCACTGGACTGAAGAGCCAGTTACCGTCCCAAAAATCGGCCGCCTCGACGTGCATCCGTCCCAGCACGGTTATTACCAGCCGATCACCCCCTTTTCTCCCGATGGTCACCGAGGCCGACTCGACATCGCTCACTCTTACCCCCACGTCGTCGAGCACCAGGTTATGCACCGTGCCGAAATCAATTTCCGCGCAGCCCGCCGCTCAGGGAGACTGAGCGGTATGCAGATCCGCCAGTCGACCGCCGACGACGCACCCGCGATCCACGCCGTGCACACCGCCGCCTTCCGTGTCCACAACAAGGACGTCACCGGCGAAATGCCCGAAGCCAAGCTAGTAACCGAACTAACCGCGGACGGCGATCTGCTCCCCGCCCTCTCATTCGTCGCCCACCGCGACGGCGAGCTGATCGGCCACGCCTGCTCAAGCCCAGGCCACCTAGGCGACGACCCAGAATCCGCCATCGGCTTCGGCCCGCTAGGCGTCCTCCCCTCGCACCAACGCAGCGGGGCAGGCTCAGCCTTGGTCCACGCGACGATCGGCGCCGCCAATGCCCTGGGGTACGGCCTGATCATCTTGCTGGGCGACCCGGGTTATTACTCCCGCTTCGGCTTCGTACTGGCCGAAACGCTTGGCATCACGCCCCCGGTGCCGGAATGGGCACCGCACTTCCAGGCCCTCCGGCTGGCTGCGTACGCCCCGGAGAATCGAGGAGCCTTCCGCTACGCTGCGGCCTTTGACCGGCTTTGAGTTTTCCGGACAAGGAGTTCCGCAGTCTCTTGCTCGCTCAGCGCCAGCCTGCGCAGTGACGCGACCACGGGCTGATGTCTGCCGTTCTCCTTATTCTCAAAGAGAAACGTGGCAGCGTCGTGGTGTTGGCAATGCACCACGGCCGCGTTAGCCGTTCGATACAGGGTAAACGGCCCCGACAGGGCGGGATGCCAGCCGACACTCGCCGGAACGACTCGCACTATGGGACCTTCTGCCGCAGCTGCGGTTTCAGCCAGGAAACAGAGCTGGCGTCCCATCGTGTCCGCGCCACCCACCACAGTGGAGAGAGCGTTTTCTCCGACATAAGCTTCTGTCGGAGCCGAACAACCGTAGGGCACGGCGGATGCCGCGACGCGCCCGTATTCAGCGGTTTGCAGCGCGCGAGGGATGAGGAGCGGATGCCAGGCGATCACGATGGCGGCCGTCCGCTCGAGCGACGAGACGATGTCTGCCGCCGTTTGGCCGCTATCGGCAACCCAATTCGGCCCCAGCACACCACGCGCCAAGCCGAGCAATTCTTCTTTACGCCGACCAGTAACCCCAAGCGCGCCTAGAAGACCGGCCACATCTTCCACGCTGGGCACTCGCAGCGCCTGCTCCCAGTTCGACAAGAGCGCGGCATTGATGCCGACCCGCCGGGCTAGTTCTCGCAACCCGAACCGCGCATCGACTCGCGCGCGACGCAGCGCGGTGCCAAGGGCTCTCGCCCGCGGTGTCAGCGCACTCGTGCCTCGCATGTCGTCCTCTGGTTGTTGCCGGAAGAATTCTCAACGTCGACGAGGGGCCGGGTTCCCGGGAGGAACGATCCAGCCGAGCGACTGGCGGTAAATCCTGTCGCAGTACGGGCACTGCCTGAGCGGACCATTCGCGCTTCGCTGGTCGTAACGTTCGAACGCCGCGAAGGCGATCAGCCCGCACAGCATGGTCACCGACTGCCCCGGTTCCGGGACCTCAGCCACGTCGGTCCGGTGCCAGACGCCTCCGACAACCGGGTGAATATGTGCGAGATCCAGGTAAATCACTGCATCCATCCCAACCTCCGTCGACGCTCGCCGGTGTCCTTGACCAAGGTTCGCCGCGGCCGCCGACAGCGGCTATCGCGATCTTTCAGTGGAAAAAATGCGCGCGACGCATACGCGCCGCGCATATCGACTGTCTAGGCTGGTGACACACGGAGCCACAGACACTTCACACGAAGTAAGGACCGGGTACGAGATGAGGATGCGCCCGATCGCGCGGCACTGTCGCTGCGGAGCGCGGCTGGCCGGAGATCACCGCGGCAGCCTGTGCTCGGCCTGCCGCGACCAGCGGCGGAACACGCTGGTCAACGCCCCGAACGTACCGGTGGAATTCTGGCACACCGACCAGCTGCGCGAGGCAGTCGACGCCTGGCACATGGGCCGGGTCATCCAGGCCTACCGCTACCACCCGTGGCACGGTCGCCCGCTGTCACAGAGTGTGGTCGCGGGATGGTTCGGCCTCACTCAGCCACAACTCAGCCGGATCGAGAACGGCCCCGCTCCGCAAGACCTCGCCACGCTCATACAGTGGGCTGGTGTTCTTCGAATCCCGGGCGAGCTGCTGTGGTTCAAGGTGCCAGCCGCCGGTCCGGACTCGGGGCCCGCAGTCGACGAAGGGCGGGACGACGTGAACCGTCGCGAAGTGTTGCGCCTGCTGAGCCTCGCCAGCAGCCTGCTCGCCCTTCCCGCCGCGGATCAGCTCGATCTCGACCGGTTGGAGACCGCCGGGTCCCGCCCAGCCAGGCTCGATCCGGGAACGCTCGACGAATACGGCAAGGTCAACGAGCGACTCTGGCAGGCTTTCGCACAATCCAAGTCCAAACGCCTGGCTTTCCCGGTGGTGCGCAGCCAGCTGTCCGTTCTCAACCAGGCACTGCACGAGCCGCAAACTCAGGCCGGGCGACGGCGGCTGTGCCAGCTCGCGGGAGACCTGTTCCAGCTCTGCGGCGAGATTTTCTTCGACAGCGACCAGTACCCGGACGCGGCGCAGTGCTACTCCTTGGCCGCGAGTGCCAGCAAGGAGGCGGAAGCCTTCGACCTATGGGCCTGTGCTCTGACCAGGCACGCCTTTCTCGGTGTCTACGAGCGCCGATTCAGCGATGCGGCACCGCTCCTCAACGGCGCTGCCGTCCTCGCCAAGCGCGGCGACTCCGGCCTTGCTACCCGGCCATGGGTCGCTGCGGTGCAAGCGCAGACCTATGCCGGGCTCGGCGACCTGACAGCCTGCGAGCGCGCCCTCGACACAGCCGAAGAGGTCACGCACCTCAGCGGCCCGGCGCGCACAAGCGGCTGGCTGCGGTTCGAAGGTTCAAGGCTGGCCGAAGAACGCGGCCGCTGTTACGTCGAACTGCGCCGCCCCGAACTGGCGGAAGTCGCGCTTGCCGACGCGCTCGACCGGACCGTCTCCGCTCGCAGGCGAGGAAGTCTTCTGGCTGACCTCGCCTTGGTCGGCGTACAGCGCCGAGACACCGACCAACTCGTCATGTACGGCAACGCCGCTCTCGACGCCGCCCGGCAAACCGGCTCGGCCGGCTACGTGGGCCGGATGCTGCACAACCTCCGGCCGCAACTGAAGCCGTTCCTGGCCGACAGCCACGTCCGGCATCTCGACCAGCAAATCCTCCAGCTCAAGACCGTCTCGGTCGTCTGACCCGCAAGGAGCGTCATCGTGCCTGAGGAACCCGGCCGCATCTTTCGTGACGCCTGGATCGCCGGCGTCAGGCGGCATTTCCCCGGCGAGCCCAAACCCGGCTATGTCACGCCGTGGGAAGAAACGCCAGACTGGGAGCGAGCCAGCGCCGCTGCGGTTTACACGCAGGTTCGGCAGTTCGTCGAGATTTCCGGTGGCAGCACCGCGAAACTGACCCGAGCGCAGAAGAGCCGCTTCGTGGCGCTGTGCTGGATCGCGCAGATCTACCAGCACATCTCGGACCCGAAGCCAGCGTACGTCGCGGACTGGGATCAGCTCCCGCAGTGGCAGCAGGAGACCGACGCGGACATTTTCGAGACTATCGAGAAAACGATTAGCCCCGAACAATGACCGAGGACGAATACGTCGAATACCTGGAAGACGAACGCCGCCACTTCGCCTGGGTCATGCAGCACCACGGCGACATGACCCCAGCCGAAGCCGGAGCAGCCGCCCTGAAGCGATACCCCTACGAACCATCCGAAGCACCGTATCGCGGGCTGATCTTCCACGACGAGGCCTGGCATTGGGCGATGCTGCAGATCCACGGAGAACTCTACTGGACCAAGCACCCAGAACTGCTCAACCCACCACACGAATACACCGCACTCAGCTAAGACTTCAACCCATTCCGCCGCAAAAACTCCTCAGCGACGTCCTTCGCATTCCGCTTCTCATCCGTGTACTGCACATTCAGCTCAGTCAGCTGCTCAGTAGTCAACGCCGCCGAAACCCGGTTCAACGCAGCCGTCTCGGCATCGTTCAACGTCCCCCGCGACACCAACGGCACGATGTTCTGCGCCGGGAACATGTGCTTGTCGTCTTCCAACGGCACGAACCCATTCGACGCGATCGTCGCCGACGTGCTGAACAGGTCCGCCACCTGCACATCACCCGACTTCAGCGCCGCCACCGTCACTGGACCGCCGGTGTCCGTGGTGCGGATTTCCTTGAATTCGCACCCGTACAGCTGCTTGATCCGGTCCTTCCACCGGCTGCTCCACTGACCTGGCCCGCCCATCACCAGGTCCTTGCAGCGCGGTCCGAGATCGGAGAACGTCTTCACCCCGGTGGCCGCGAACTCCTTGCCCACCACGAGCAAATCCTTGTCCTGCGCGGGCGACTGCGCGAGAACCTCGAACCCAGCCGGAATTTTCTGCTTCAGTTGCGCATAGACGTCTTCCGAAGTGGTCGCCGGGGTGTTCTTGTCGAAATACCGCAGCAAGTTGCCCGAGTAATCCGGCACCACTGACAAAGACTTGTCCTGCAAAGCTTTCACCACGACCTCGCGACTGCCCACCGGCGGCCGCACCGTCACGTTGTGCGCGCCGACATTCCGCAAAGCCCCGGCATAAATCTGGGCCAGCAAAGAGCTTTCCCCGACATCGGACGCGCCGATGATGATATCGCCGGTACTGCCGCCCTCACCGCCGCCGGACAACGGGTTTCCGCATGCCGACGCCAGCAGCGCCAAGCCAGCAACCAGGATCCCCCACCGTTTCACGCCGCTCCTCCCGCAGCCACTGCCCGGCCGGACGCCGCCTGTGCGGCCAGCCGGACTCCCTTGGGCACCAAAGCCCGCTGCGCCGCGGCGAGCAGCAGGTCGACCACGATCGCCAGCAGGGCGGTGAGAATCGCGCCCGCGACGACCTCGGTGTAGTCCAAAATGGCCAGTCCGTCGAGCAGGAACCGGCCCAGGCCACCGAGACCGACGTACGCGGCCACGGCCGCGGTCGCGATCAGCTGCAGTACTGCGTTGCGGATTCCGCCCAGCACCAACGGAAGCGCGATCGGCACCTCCACCTGCCACAGCCGCTGCCAGCCGGTCATCCCGATGCCTTGCGCGGCGTCGACGACATCGTGTTCGGCCGCCTGCAGACCGGCGTACGTTCCGGCCAGCACCGGCGGGATCGCCAGCACCACCAGGCCGATGATCGTCGCCGTCGTGCTTTCGGTGAAGAGCAGGAACAGGAACGTGACGAGCCCGAGCGTCGGCAGCGCGCGGATCGCGTTGCCGACGCCGACCAGCACCACGCCGCCGCGGCCGGTGTGGCCCACGAACAGTCCGATCGGGATCGCGATCACCAGTGCGATGACGAGCGCCAGCGCGATGTAGCCGACGTGCTGGGCGAGCCGGGCGAGAATGCCGTCCGAGCCCTGCCAGTTCGCGGCGGTGGTGAACCAGGTGAAAACGTCGCCGATCATCCCGCCACCTCCGCGGCCGGCGCGCGACCCGCTCTCTCCCAAGGCGTCAACAGATTGCGCAGCACCACCAGCAGCAGGTCGACGATCAGCGCGAGCAGCATCGTCAGCACGATTCCGACCACGATCGGCGAGAAGTATTCCCGCTGGAATCCGTCGGTGAACAGCACGCCGAGCGCCCCGGTCCCGATCAGCGCACCGACGCTGACCAGGCTGATATTGCTCACCGAAGCCACCCGGACCCCAGCCGCGAGCACCGGCACCGAAAGCGGCAGTTCGACGCTGAAGAACCGGCGCGGCTCGCGATACCCGATCGCCGTGGCGGCCGCGACGATGTGCGGCGGCACGGCTTCCAGCGCGTCGAGCACCGGGCGCACCAGCAGCGCGGTGGTGTAGATCGTCAGCGCGACAATCACGTTGACGCTGTCCAGGATCTTCGTGCCGATAATGCCGGGAATCACCACGAAAAGCGCCAAGGACGGAATCGTGTACAGCAGATTCCCCACGACCAGCAGCACACTGCGCGCGGGCCGCCAGCGATGCCCGAGCCAGCCGAGCAGGATCGCCAGCACGATGCCCGCGACCAGCGGCACCAGCGCGAGATAGATGTTCTGGAGGAGATTGGAGAGGATCTCGTCGCGGTTGTTGGCGCTCGAAAGGTACCGGCCGAGCTCGCCGAAGAAGTCGCCCATCAGGACGCCTGCGGGGAGGCCTCGATTACATCCAAGACCTGGTGCGCGACCACCGTCCCGAGCACGCGGTTCTCCTCGTCCACGACCACGCCGAGGCTGGCGGGCGACGACAGCGCCGCGTCGAGCGCCCCGCGGATCGGCGTTCCCTGCACGTACAGCGATCCGCCTGCCACAAGGTCGGTTTCGGCCAATGGACCGTCCACTGTGGAGCCTGGCGGCAGCCATCCGCGCGGCTGTTTCTCGTCGTTCACCGCGAGCAGCCAGCCCTGCGAAGGACCGTCGACCTTGGTGCCAAGATCGATCGTGCGAGCCGGCGACACCTCGACACCGCTCGCCGGAAGGAACGAAAGCCCGCGATATCCACGATCGCGTCCGACGAACGACGCGACGAAGTCGTCCACCGGATGCCGCAGCACCTCGGCCGGAGTGCCGTACTGCGCGAGCTTTCCGCCGACGCGCATCACCGCGACCTTGTCCCCGAGCCGCACAGCCTCGTCGATGTCGTGCGTCACGAACACGATTGTCTTGCCCAGCTGGGATTGCAGCCGCAGCAGCTCGTCCTGCAACCCTTCGCGGACCACCGGGTCGACCGCCGAAAACGGCTCGTCCATCAACAACACCGGCGAGTCGGCCGCGAGCGCCCGAGCCACGCCGACGCGCTGCTGCTGCCCGCCGGACAGCTGCGCCGGATACCGCTTCCCGAGTTCCGTCGGGAGCCCGACCGTCTCCAGCAGCTCACCCGCGCGAGCGCGCGCTTTGCGTTTGTCCCACCCGGACAGCAGCGGCACGGTAGCGATGTTGTCGAGCACTGTCCGGTGTGGAAAGAGACCGGCGTGCTGGATCACATAGCCGATGCCGCGGCGCAGCACCGCCGGGTCGCCTTCGCTGACGTCCTTGCCGTCCAGCAGCACCGCGCCCGAGGTCGGCTCGACCATCCGGTTGATCATCCGCAGCGAGGTGGTCTTGCCGCAGCCGGACGGTCCGACGAACACCGTGATCGTGCCGTCTTCGACGGTCAGCGAGAGGCCGTCGACCGCGACCGTGCCGTCCGGATAGCGTTTGACGACGTCTCGGAATTCGATGGTCACAGACTTCTCCCCACGTCCGGTGCAGAGTCCGACGGTAGCCCACTCGCGCGGCCTTGGCAGCCCGTCCCGCAGGGTGGCCGACTAGTCTGGGACCCCGTGACCGCCCTAGACGACGTCCTCGCCGCACACGGTGCCGCCGTCCGCCCGCTCTACGAAGTACTAGGCCTGCTCCGCAGCGGCTCGTACGAACTGCCCGACCTGGTGCGGCTCACCGCAGCCCCGCGCCGAAGCGTCGAAGACCTTCTCGCGGCACTGGAACCGGACCTGGAACGCTCCCCGGCCGGCGTCCGAATCTCCCCTGGCTCGCGCCCCGCTTACGCGTCTTACTCCCTGCCCCCGCTGCCCGACCCCCTCGACGCAGCAGTCGCGGACCAGCCCGCCCTGCTCACCATGCTGGCCGAACGAATCGCCGCCGTCCCGCCGCCGCTGGCCGCGCTGGACCACGTGCAAGCGACCCCGGAGACCGTGCTGCGCCGCGCATTGTGGCTGAACTCTCGCTACGACCTCCGCCGCAGCAAGGTCCTCTTCCTAGGCGACCACGACCTGACTTCCCTGGCTGTGCGCGCAGTGTGCCCGGAGGCCGAACTGTCCGTAGTGGACCTGGACGAACGCGTCCTGTCCTACCTGGACACCACTGGCGAACGCGGCATCTTCACCGCTCACGCCGACCTGCGCGTCGGCCTGCCCCCGGCTCTCACTGGCAAAGCAGACCTGGTCTTCAGCGATCCGCCCTACACCCCAGAAGGCATGGGCCTCTTCGCCGCACGCGCAGTGCAAGCTTTGCGGGAACCCACCGAAGGCCGAATCCTCCTGGCCTACGGCTACAGCCCGCGCCACCCCGCCCTAGGCGCACAGGTACAGCGCTCGCTCGCCACCCTGGGCCTCACCTTCGAAGCGATCCTCCCCGACTTCAACCGCTACACCGGCGCACAAGCCATCGGCAGCGCAGCGGACCTTTACGTCTGCCAACCCACCGCGAAGGCCAAGAAATCGTTCGCCCGCAAGGGAAGCTCCGCGATCTACACCCACGGCCCGCAATCAGTAGAATCGGCCGCCACCAAACCGGGCCTCCTAGCGGCCGCCCGAGAAATCGCCTCCGAGGGCGGCCTGGCCCTGGAAACCCGCCCCGTCGGCTGGGCCACCTCCGGCCCCGAGGGCGACGCCGTCGCGATGGACCTCTCGGCTGATCCGGGCCCCTGGCTCCTGCGCACCCTGCTGGGCACCAACGCCCGCCGCCTGGCGCTGCTGGTGCCGAACAACCATCCCGACCTCGCAGACGCCGCCGCACAAGCAGCCCTGACCTCGCTGGTGGCGGACAAATACCGCCTGCGCCTCCTGCGCAGCACCCCCGACAACCGCCACGCCATCGTCGCGGCAGACGTAGTGGACCACCCGTCCGACCTGCTGACCCGCGCCCACGCGAGGCTGGCGAACGCCGCGCTGAACGTCCCCAAGGACCTTGCGGACCTACGCCTGGTGGACGTCCCCCGACACCGCTTGGCGGAACTGCTCCCCGGCTAACCCCGCGCGCGTCGCCGAGCGGCCAGATTGAAGCGTGCCGAGCGGCTGGATTGAAGATCCAGCCGCGGCCAGATTGCAGTCACCCTAGCGGCCAGATTGAAGATCAACTCCTTAGGTAAGCTGAATTTGGGGCCTGCACCTGCTAGAATAACTGACTGTGACCGGAGGAATCGACCTACTCGGCAGGCGTGCACAGAACTTGGTCGCCGAGGCGCTCGGCGACACCCGAGTCGTCTTGATCAACGGTGCGCGCCAGGCAGGCAAGAGCACGCTCGCCCGCATGATCGCGAACGATTCGTCCGTCGAGGTTCGCAATCTCGACCATCCTCAGGATCTAGCGGCAGCACATGCTGACCCAAGCGGGTTCGTCGACTTTGACAGGCTGATGGTCATCGACGAGATCCAGCGAGCACCGGAGCTCTTCCTGCCGATCAAGGCCGCAGTCGACGCAGACCCTCGTCCGGGCCGCTACCTGCTCACCGGTTCGTCGCAGATCCTTGCCCTTCGAGGACTCCCTGACACGTTGCCGGGCCGCAGCGAGACCATCGAACTATGGCCGCTGTCGCAAGGCGAGATCGATGGCACTCGAGACGATTTCGTCGACGCCGCGTTCACGCTGGGCCCTGATCTTTACCACCGCTCCGAACTCAGCCGTCGAGACTATGCCGACCGAGCGGTCCGGGGAGGATTCCCCGAGGCAGTCCGGCGAACCGAACCGCGCCGTCGTGCACGCTTCTTCCAGTCCTATCTCGAGGACTTGATCACCCGGGACATCCGGCAGCTGGGCGAGATTGAAAAGCTCGCCCAACTGCGCGCGATGCTGCGGCTCATAGCGGGCCGGAACGCCGGATTGCTCGTGCCGAACTCGCTCGGGAACGACGCCGGCCTGACTTATCACACCACCCAACGATATCTCAGCTTGCTCGAAGAGATCTTCTTGATCAAACGAATCCCCGCGTGGTCCCGCACCATCACAGCGCGCACGGTCGACACGCCCAAGGTCGCGTTCGTGGACACCGGGATCGCGGCGGATCTCGTGCAAGCCGAACCCGCCGCCCTCATCCGTCCGGGCGGCGAATTCGGCTCCCTCCTCGAAGGATTCGTCCTCATGGAACTCGCCAGGCAGCTTACGTGGTCCGATAATCGGGCCGAGCTGTACCACTACCGGACAAAAGACAAAGTCGAAGTGGACGCCGTCCTCGAAAACCCGCGCGGCCAAGTAGTCGCCATCGAAGTCAAGGCAGCCACCACTGTGACATCCGGCGACTTCCGCGGCCTCCGCCATCTCGAACAACGGCTCGGGGACGACTTCCTAGCCGGCTATGTGCTCCATACCGGACCCGACACGCTTCCGTTCGGAGCGAAATTCCGCGCACTGCCTATCAGCGCGCTATGGCAGCTCGCAGTTTGACCTACTTCTAAAACAACCCCTCCGCCAATTCCCGATAAACCCCCATCACCTCATCGTCATAAACCTGCAACCGCACCCCAGGCAACCCAGGATGCGTCTGGTACTTCTCCGTAATCACCTGCACCACAACATGATCGGCCCCAGCCGCCCGATGCTCCCCCAACCGCGCAACAACCGCGGAAACATCCCCCACCGCCACGAGATCGTCAATCAACCGATCAGACCCAGCCAAATCCTCATCCGTATACCCCAGCCGTCGCAAATTGCTGGCGTAATTCACCAACCCCAAATAAGGATGCTCCACCCGCCCCCGAGCGATCTCACGCCCCCGAACCACATCCGGACTCACCACCACCTTCTGCTCCGGCGCGACAAACCCAGCAGAACCTACCGCCTCCCGAGCAAGCCGCGTATGCGAAGGCGGAACCAAATACGGCACCACCCCACCAGCCCGCTCAGCAGCCAGCTCCAACATCCGGGGCCCTAACGCAGCGAGCACCCGCCCGGAAACCGGCACCCCGCCCTCGTCCAGCACATCGAGAAACCGCCGAACCGCGTCCATCGGCCGCTCATACCCCGCCGACTGCTCCCGATGCCCAACCCCGATCCCGAGCACAAACCGCCCGGGAAACCGCTCGCTGACCCGCTGATACGAGCGAGCCAGCACCGCCGGATCCCCCGACCAGACATTGACGATGCTCGACCCCACCACCAACGACTCAGTAGCCCCCAACAGCTCGTCGATCCCGGCCAGATCCACCCCAGGACCACCGAGCCACAGCCCGGAATACCCCAGCCGCTCGATCTCGGAAGCCATCGCCGGGGTCGTCAACGCCCCGGCCTGCCAAACGCCGTACCCGCGCAATCCGATCTTCATGTCACCAAGGTGGCGCGCAAAAAATGGACCAGCAAGTCCAAAAGCGCCGTACAAGAAAGGCCCCCTGGCGACCGGCGCCAAGGGGCCTTCCCGCAAAGACCGTCAGCCAGTAACCCCGTCCTGCGCAGCAGCCTTGGCCACCGCGGCAGCCACCTCCGGCGCGACCCGAGGATCCAGCGGACTGGGCACAATCCGATCCCGACCGAGATCATCCGAAGCCACCGCCACGATCGCGTCCGCGGCAGCCAGCTTCATGTTCTCCGTGATCGCCCGGGCCCCAGCGTCCAACGCCCCGCGGAACACCCCGGGGAACGCCAGCACGTTATTGATCTGGTTCGGGAAATCGCTACGCCCAGTGGCAACAATCGCCGCGTGCTGCGCGGCAACCGCCGGGTGCACCTCCGGGTCCGGATTGGACAGCGCGAACACAATCGAGTCGTCCGCCATCGTCGACAGCAGCGAAGGATCGATCGTCGCCCCGGACAGCCCGAGGAACACATCGGCCCCGCGCAACGCCTCGGCCAACCCGCCGGTCAGCCCGGCCTTGTTCGTGGTCTCCACCAGCTGCCGCTTGATCGGGTTCAAATCCTCCCGGCCGGCGTGCACGATGCCGCGCGAATCAAGCACCGTCACGTCCGCGACCCCGGCCGCGAGCAGGATCTTCGCGCAGGCCACCCCGGCCGCGCCCGCCCCGGACACCACGACGCGCTCGCCGGCGATGTCGCGGTCGAGCACCAGGTTCGCGCCACGCAGGGCGGCGAGGGTGACGATCGCGGTGCCGTGCTGGTCGTCGTGCATGACCGGGCAGTCCAGCGCTTCCTTGAGCTTGTCCTCCAGCTCGAAGCAGCGCGGCGCGGAGATGTCCTCGAGGTTGACCGCGCCGAACGACGGGCGCAGCCGCACCAGGGTCTCGACGATCTCGTCGACGTCGGTGGTGTCGAGCACCAGCGGGATCGAGTCCAGCCCGCCGAAGGTCTTGAAGAGGACCGATTTGCCCTCCATGACCGGCAGCGACGCGCTCGCGCCGATGTCCCCGAGGCCGAGCACCGCGGTGCCGTCGCTGACCACTGCCACGAGCCGGTCCGCCCAGGTGTACCGCTTCGCCTTGGCCGCGTCCTCGGCGATCGCGCGGCTCACCTTCGCCACGCCGGGCGTGTAGGCGATCGAGAGGTCGCGCGGGTCGGAGATCGGCCGGGTCGCCGCCACGGAGAGCTTGCCGCCCTCGTGCCCGGTGAAGATCTCGGCGTCGGTCACGGCCGCGACGGTGCTGGCCTGGTCGGTCATCGGGGTTCCTGTCGTGGAAATGACGGAAGCGGGCGGATGGGTCTGGGTCATCGAACGTACTCCTGGGACTGCGAGCGGGGGACCACCTGGTCGACGGGCGAACACGCCCGTCGCGTGTGGGAACTCGTCCTCCGGACGGCAGCCCAGCGCGGTAGCGCCGGCCTGTCGGCGAGGCGTCTGCACGGCCATCCGATCCGTGGGGTGTGGCGATGGCCGCCGACGCTGCGGTTCGTCAATCATGACAGGCCCCCGGTCGGACCCGACCCCTCGGTGCGGCTCATGTCACAGATTCGCGATTCCCAAGACGTCCGTCCGGTTTCGGAAGCAGTTCCGTTCCGGCGCCGTAAAACGCACTCGATATGGTGACGGCCATGGAGTTCCGCCCGCTCAAGGTCCCCGACGCTTTCGAGTTCGTCCCGCGCGTGTTCCCCGACGAACGCGGGCTGTTCGTCGCGCCGTTGCAGGAGGAGGCGTTCGTCCGCGCGGCCGGGCACCCGCTGCGGGTCGCGCAGACGAACCACAGCGTTTCCCGCGCGGGCTCGATCCGCGGCGTGCACTTCGCCGACACCCCGCCCGGACAGGCGAAGTACGTCTACTGCCCGAGCGGTTCGCTGCTGGACGTGGTGGTGGACCTGCGCGTCGGCTCGCCGACGTTCGGCGAATGGGACTCGGTACGGCTCGACTCGTCCGAATTCCGCGCGGTGTACGTGGCCGAGGGAATCGGGCACGCCTTCATCGCGCTGGAAGACAACACCGCGATGTCGTACCTCTGCTCGGAGCCCTACAACCCGGCGGGCGAGCACGGGATCAGCCCGCTCGACCCGGCACTGGACCTGCCGTGGCCCGCCGGACTGGCACCTATTGTGTCCGAAAAGGACAAAGCAGCGCCGACCCTGGCCGAAGCGCTCGACCAGGGTCTGCTGCCCTCCTACGCGGATTGCGTGGCGTACTACGAAAAGCTGCGGTCAGCGCACCGCTAGGCGCGCACGCCGTCCTCGGCGATGACCCGTTCGATATTGCGCTCGGCCAGCGCGGTGATCGTCACGAACGGGTTCACGCCGGTGCTGCCCGGAATCAGCGAACCGTCCGTCACGTACAGATTCCGGTAACCCTTCACGCGCCCGTAGTTGTCGGTCGCGTCGCCGAGCACCAATCCGCCGAGCGGGTGGTAGGTGAAGCGGTTCTCGAACGCCCGCGTGTCGCCGAAGAGGTCGTAGCGGTAGATCGTGGAGTTCGCCTTGTTGACCCGGTCGAACAACGATTTCGCCGCGTCGATCGACGGCTGCCCCTGGTCCGGAGTCCATTGCAGTTTCGCCGAATCGCTGGCGGCGTCGTAGGTGAAATGGCCGCGTTCGGGGTTCTTGGTGATCGCCAGGTACAGGCTCGCCCACGTCTCGAGCCCGGCGGGCACCGGCGCGATCTCGGCGAACACCGGATGCGTCGGGTTGTCCCAGTCGTCGATGCCGAGCGCGGGCATCCCGGCTTCGAGGCTGCCGGTCGTGTCCCACACATGGTTGGCGCGGCCGAGCATCACGTTGCCGTTGGTGCCCCAGCCCTGGCCGACAGCCTCGGACAGCCGCGGCAGCCGTCCGGTGTCGCGGGCGCGCACCAGCAGTTCGGTCGAGCCGAGGCTGCCCGCGCCGAGGAAGAGGTACTTCGTGGACAGATGCTTGGTGGACAGCACGTTGCCGAGCGCGTCGGACTCGCGCACGACGAGCGTGTACGTGCCGTCCTGCTGCTGAATGATCTCGCGGACCTCGCTCAGCGTCTGGATGGTCACGTGCCCGGTGCCGAGCGCGGCCGCGAGATACGTCTTGTCCAGCGAGCGTTTGCCGTGGTTGTTGCCGTAGATGACCTCGGACGCCAGCGCCGAACGCTCGACGGTGCCGGCCTCTTCCTGCTTCATGTAGTCGAAGTCGTAGACGCTCGGCACGAACGTGGTCTTCAAGCCGGTTTTCTGCGCGGCTTTCCGGGAAACGCGCGCGAACTGATACGACTTGCAGGTCTCGAACCAGTCCTCGTCGATGTGGTTCACGCCGAGGCCCGCGTTGGCGCGCGGGTAGTACTTGCCGTACATCTCGTCGGCGTCCACCTGCGGCAGGATTTCCTCGAAGTACGAACGCTTCGGCTGCACCGCCATCGCGCCGTTCACCAGCGATCCGCCGCCGACGCCGCGCCCGACGTACACCGACATCCCGCCGTAGTTCACCCGGTCCAGCACCCCGGCGTACGGATCGATGTCGTGGTTCGCGACGTCCAGCCACAGGAACGACGCGAGCGGCGCTTCAGTGCGCTTCTTGAACCACATCGACCGCCGGTCCGGCTTCAGCATGTCGCAGAAGACTTTGCCGTCCGGGCCCGCCTCGTTCCACAACTGGCCCATTTCGAGCATCACCGTGGGCACGCCCGCCTCGCCGAGTCGCAGCGCGGTGACCGCCGCGCCGTACCCGGTGCCGATCACCACCGCGGGCGAGTAGTCCGGCAGCGGTGGAGGCGTCGCCGCGCGCGCGGTCGTCGCCGAAATGCTGGTCAGTCCGAGGGCCGCGGCGGAGTTCAGCGCGGCGAGGCCGAGGAATCGGCGACGGTTGAGGGAGGCCATGCCCGGCATGCTGACCCGCTTCCGCGCACCCTGGCAAGGCTAAAATGAGCACTATTCGCATTTGCCCAGTAAACGGTGTTAAGTTTCACTCGGCCGGGGTAACGGGAAGTACAGGTTTCGCCGGTCAGGCGGCTTTCCGGGGCGTGACCCACACAGTGATCGTCGCGGTGACCACCTCAGTCCCGCGCGAGTCCACGATCCGCACCGGAACCGGAAGATCGAATCCCGCGGAGCCGAACTCGGGGATCTCCGGCAATTCGGCGATCGCGCGCAACCCCGTTCCGGCCTTCGCGACGTAACTCACTTCCATGCCCTTGGGCAGCCACCGGTGCGTGGCCGGGACGGTGGCCTCGGCCAGCATGCCCATCGCGATCTCGGCGAGGTTGCAGGCGGCGATCGCGTGGAAGGTCCGGATGTGGTTGTGCACACCCCACCACTTCGGCGCGGTCACCGAACAGTGCCCGGGACGGATCTCGCGGATGGTCGGCAAGACGGTGCCGAAGTAGGGCACGCGCAGGCACATCGCGGCGGAAAACAGCTGCTTGCCACCGGGTTTGGCGGCCAGCTTGCGCCACAGCCCGTACGTCGACGGCGAACCCATCAGCACCTCCCAGGTGAAGTTACTCACCAGTAGCCTCGCACACGACGAACCTGCCGGGCAAACCCGCCCCGGCTATATTCGGCCGCGTGGCACATCGGCTCTTTCTTCTCCGGCACGGCCAGACCGAATGGTCGTCGAACGGCAAGCACACCGGACGCACCGACATCCCGCTGACCCCGGCGGGCGAGGACCAGGCGCGCGCGGCGGGCGGCACCCTGCGAACCCTGCTCGGCGGGCCGGGGCTGGTGCTTTCCAGCCCGCGCGGCCGCGCGCTGCGCACGGCGGAACTCGCCGGCCTGCGCGTGGACGAGGTCACCGAGGACCTGGCCGAGTGGGACTACGGCGACTACGAAGGCGTCACCACGCCGGAGATCCGCGAGACGGTCCCGGACTGGACCGTCTGGACCCGCCCGATACCCGGCGGCGAAAGCGCGCAGGACGTACAGGCGCGCGCGGACAAGGTGCTCGACCGGGCCCGGCGCGAAATCGAGAACGGCGACGTCGTCCTGGTCGGACACGGGCACTTCAGCCGCGTGCTCGTCGCGCGCTGGCTCGGCCTGCCCGGCACCTCGGGTGTCCACTTCGGACTGGACCCGGCCGGTCTCGCGGTGCTCGGCGACGAGCGCGGCGAACCGCAGATCGAGCACCTGAACCTGCTGCCCGCGTTGGAGGGATGAAGTGACCGACCCCCGCGTACGGCGGATCCGGCCGGAAGACGTCGACGCCGTCGTGGAGCTCGTCTACGCGCTGGCCGAGTACGAACGCGCCCCGCAGGAATGTCATCTCACGTCCGAGCAGCTGCACGGCGCGCTGTTCGGCGAGGCACCGGCGCTGTTCGGCCACGTGGCCGAAGTGGACGGCGAGATCGCCGGATTCACCTTGTGGTTCTTGAACTTCTCCACCTGGCGCGGCACGCACGGGATCTATCTGGAAGACCTGTACGTCCGCGAGGAACAGCGAGGTTCGGGCCTCGGCAAGGTGCTGCTGGCGACGCTGGCCGCCGAGTGCGTGGACAAGGGCTATCACCGGCTGGAGTGGTCGGTGCTCAACTGGAACCCGGCGGTCGGCTTCTACCGGGCGCTCGGGGCGTTGCCGCAGGACGAGTGGTCGGTGTATCGGCTGACGGACGAGCCGCTGAAGGTGCTCGCCAAGGAGGCCTGAGTCGTGCGTGCTGCTCACGGTTCTCACCGTGAGCAGCACGCACGAGTCCCCTTACGGCTTAGGCAACGGCAGCCCCGGCAGGCTCTGGTCCGCCGGGACGACGCCGTCTACCAGATAGTCGTCGACCACCCTGTCCACCGCCTTGTTGCCGCCGATCCCGTAAATCCCGTGGTCGCCTTCCCCGGTGACGGTCAGCATCCGCGAGTTCTGGAACGCGGCATGCGCCTTCCGCACGCCTTCGATCGGCGTAGCCGGGTCGTGCTCGGACTGGACGATCACCACCGGCGGCACGCCCTTCCCGTTCAGCACCGGCATCGGCCGCGGCTTGCCCGGCCAGAACGCACAGACCTGCGTCGACATCCACAGCGAGCTGTGCAGGGTCACGCCCCGGTCGAGGTATTCCTGCGACCGGCGGATCAGCGACTGCCGGTCGCCCGTCCACGGCCCGTCATTGCACAGGGTCGTGATCAACGTCGACACCATCGCGTCATCAGCACCGGCCTGGGCCGCCACGTCCATCGGACCGGACTTCTTCGCCTCCGACAACGTCTTGCCGAGCGCCGCGCGAGCGTCGCCCTTGGCTTGCGCCGAAGCCCGCGCGTCGGTCAGCGTTTTGACCTGGACCAGCACGGTGGCGATCGCCGGGAACTGGCTCTTGGCCTTGAGCGCGCCGATGATGAAGGAGTCCAGTTTGACCGCGCCGATCTTCGTGCCGTTCACCTCGACCGGCTCGCGGGCCAGCGCGTACCGGACGCTTTCGTAGGTTTGCCGGGCCGCCTCGCCGCGAGTGCCGAAGTGGTACTTGGCGTCGTAGCGGGCAAGCCACGGCAGGAAGTCCTGTCGCCAGCGCCGTTCGTAGCCCGCCGGCTGGAAGTCGAACGACTGCTGCCAGGTCCCGGTGAACTGGGTCGAGGAATCGAGCACGAACCGGCCGGTGTGCTGCGGGAACTGCTGGGCGTAATGCGCGCCGAGCCAGGTGCCCGCCGAGTACCCGATCCAGTTGATCTTGTCCCGGCCGAGCAGGGTCCGCAGCAGGTCGAGGTCCCGCACGTTCTGGAAAGTGCTGATCAGCTCCGCCAGTTCGCCCGAGGCCTCGTGACAGGCGGTCGCGACGTACTGGACGGCGTCGACGATCTGGTTGAGATTGCGCGGGTCGCGGTCGCGCGGGTCGAGACCTTCACCTGTGCTGGCCGCGCCGCCGCAGGTGACGTTGGTGCTGCGGCCGGTGCCGCGGGTGTCGATGCCGATGATCTCCTGATGCTCGCGCAGCTTGCTCTGGCCGCGCAGCATTGCCGGGAACCAGCGGCCGGGTCCGCCGGGGCCGCCCGGGTTGGTGAGCACCGACGCCGTCGTGGCGCCGGTGGACTTGAGCCTGCTGATCGCGATGGTCAGGTCCTGTCCGTCGTCCGGACGGTCCCAGTCCCGGGGCGTGCGGTAGCCGGCGCATTCGAGCCCGGAGATGTCCGTGCCCGGCGGCAGATCGGCCAGCTCGCCCGGGGCACAGGCGTGCCAGTCCAGCGCTTGGCCGGTGTAGCGGGCCGGGATCTCAGCGGTGCCCGCCGCTGCCGGTAATCCGCCGGCGAGCAGTCCGCACACGACCGCTGTGCTGGTCACGACGAGACGCAGTCTCCTCATGGGTTCCCCTCTTCGGAATTCGGATGAATTCGGTTGCGCGGTACCGATTCCATCGCCAGAGAGGGGTCACGACCAGTGTCGCCGCGTCACCTGTCCGCTATGACGTGACGTCACTGTCGCTCAGTCCTGTTCGCGGCGCTCCCGCTCGGCACGCCGTCCCGCGAGACCGCCGCGCTCGGCCGCCTCTTCCTCGGTCTCGTCGTCGTGCATTCCGAGCGCCCACGCCCGCGACGGACGGCGGAACAGCAGCACCAGCGCCGCCAGCCCGAACAGCCCGATCGGCACGCCCCACAGCGGCTGTCCGGACGGCCCGAGCAGGTACCAGCCGACCCCGATCACCAGCAGCGCCACGACGACGCCGGGCGAGCGCGCCCACGTCTGCCCGAGCAGCAGCCCGACCGAGGCGGCGAGAAAGATCAGCGCCAGCACCGCGTAGGTGCCGAATTCGGCCCACACGTTGTTGCCCGGGATCGGCGGGTTCTGCAGCCCGTGCACCAGCAGCACCACGCCGAAGACCAGCAGGCCCAGCCCGGGCAGCCCGGTCAGGACGCCGGCGAGGCGGACCTCGAGCGGGGTGGGCGGCGGGTTCTCGGGATGCGACACGGGCGCGGCCCTTTCAGCTGCTGTGCGGAACTTCGCGGGAACTTCCGGGCGGGGGCACAGCCACCCGACCAGCGCGAGTCACCGTGCGTGAGCACTACCGATCGTATGCCACCCGGTCGGCCGTTTTCCGGGGCGGCGGGCGAAGAGAAAATCGGGGTAGTCGTGGATGAGCGGGCGGTCGGCCCGGGTGCACTTGTCACGACGCGCGGAGTTTTCGCCGTCTGCAGAGGAGGACCGCCCGCCACAGGGTCGCCAAGGTCACCGAGCCGGGACGGCGCGCGCGAGCGGCTGAGCTTCGCGTCACCATGTGGCGCTGGAGGTACGTCCGCCGGGCGGAAAGCACTTACCCTGCGGTAGTGCGCGCCATCCTCGTCGTGAACCCCCAGGCCACCTCGACCACCGCGGGTGGCCGGGACGTGCTGGCGCACGCGCTGGCCAGCCAGGTGAAGCTGGACGTCGTCGAAACCGACTATCGCGGGCACGCGCTCGCGGTGGCCCGGTCAGCGGCCCGCGACGGCTACGACCTGGTGGTGGCGCACGGCGGCGACGGCACGGTCAACGAGGTCGTCAACGGCCTGCTCGCCGATTCCGCGGGCGCTCCCGGACGCTCCGGGTCCGTCCCGATGCTCGGCGTGGTGCCGGGCGGCTCGGCCAACGTGTTCGCGCGCGCGGCCGGCCTGCCCGCCGACCCGGTCGAGGCGACCCACCAATTGCTCACCGCGCTCGAAACCGAACGGACCCGGCGGATCGGCCTCGGACTGGCCGACGGGCACTGGTTCACCTTCAACGCGGGGCTCGGCTGGGACGCCGACGTCGTCGGCCGCGTCGCGAAACGGCGCGGCAAGCAAACCAGCGCGAGCCTCTATCTGCGGGCCGCCGTCCGCTCCTACTTCCGTCCTCCGCTCGGGCGGCCGGCGCTGACCGTCCGGATCCCCGGCGAGGAACCGGCCGAGGCGGTGACGGCGTTCGTGTCGAACACCGATCCGTGGACTTACCTCGGGGAACGCCCGGTCCACCTCAACTCCGGCTGCTCGTTCGAGACCGGATTGGGCCTGTTCGCGTTGAACGGTCTGCGATTGCCCACCGTGTTCACGCATGTACGGCAAGCTCTCCTCACGGAGAGCGATCAGCACGGCCGCCGTCTGCTCCGCCGCGACGATGTGCCTCTGATCCGCATCGACGCAGCTGAACCGGTCAACTTCCAGGTCGACGGGGACCTCGTCGGGCAACGCACCCGGGTCGAGTTCCAGAGCGTTCCGGATGCACTCACCGTAGTCGGATGACGAGGTGACCACTGATCGCCCGCGGCAAAGTGCGCCCTGCCGCTCGGCGACGCAAACCCTCCGTTCACCGCACCGGCCTTCCGGCGAGCGGACCTTTTCAGAACGAAACCGCAGGTCAGAGGCATAGCTCGGCCGGGTGAGCTGACTCACCGATCTTGTCGAAACACTTGTCGAACGCGGTGCTTCGTGAAAGCATTCACAAGCACCCAAAAACACGACCGCCACTACTGTGGCGCGGCCCTCCCGCGTCACTGTGAAGGAGCTCACGAACATGGACTGGCGCCACGACGCGGCCTGCCGAGACGAGGACCCCGAGCTGTTCTTCCCGGTGGGGACCAGCGGTCCGGCTCTGTTGCAGGTCTCCGAGGCGAAGGCCGTGTGCCACCGCTGCCCCGCAGCTTCCGACTGCCTGGCCTGGGCTTTGGCCAGCGGCCAGGACGCCGGCGTCTGGGGCGGAATGAGCGAAGACGAGCGACGCGCGCTCAAGCGCCGCCGTACGCACATCGGCACGCGTACCACCGCCTGAGTCTCACGACTCAGCTGCAGCACCCAGAATCGCAAGCACCACCACCCCGGACCGGACTTTCGCCCGGCGGGCATTCGCGTGCCCGTGCCGCACATGGCGACACATACCCGGTTCGAGCGTAACAACCGAGGTCGGCCACCCCGCATCCGGGTGCCGCCTCACCCAGGACTATCCAAGTCCTCCCGCGGAACGTTGAACGGGCCGGTACCGCCGAGCTTCACTGGTACTGGCCCTTCAACGCGTCTGGGGTCCGATGCCAGGGACTTCAGCCGTGCGCTCGGCAGCCTGCAACGGACGCCACACCCGCCTCAACATCAGGCCTGCGCGCTTGCCCTCGTCCGTGAGGGGAACCCTGAGGGACTCAGAGTCCCTCAGGGTTCCCCTCACGGACAGCACACTCGCATCGCCGCGCCGTTTTAAAGTCTCCGGCAACGCGTCTGGGGTCCGATGTGGACACCTCAGGCTTCGAGAGCCCAGCGCACGTAACGCATCTTGGGCGTGAACCCGGCGCGCTCGAAAACTCCAGGAGCTCCGGCCTCGCTCGCTGAATCGACGATGAGGCTGGCTTGGTCGTATCCGTGCTCGGCGGCGGTCCGCAGCGCGTGTGCGATGCCCGCGCTGGCGAGTCCGCGTTTCCGGTAGCCGGGAATGGTGCCGATCACCATGAAGTGCGCGTCGCGGACGCCGGTCACCTCGGTGTCGGCGGCCCACGACAGGGTGAGCACGAGACTCGCCGGAACGCCGGTTTCCTTGTCCCGCAGCAGAAAGCTGAGTTCCGGCCGCAGAGCGTGACTGGCGAATTTGTGCTGCCACGCGTCCGCGGGCAGCGGCGGCGCGTTCCAATGGTCCGCAAAGGACTCGTTGCGGACGAGCCGGAACTCGTCGGCGTTCTCGGCCGACCACCGCTCGACGTGAAACCCGCCGGGCATCGGCGCGACCGCGCCGCCCAGCGGATGTTCCATCCGCTGGAAATACCGGACCGGCGCGAACCCTTGCGAGCGAACGAGTTCCGGCACGCCCTCGATGTGCTCTGCTTTGTGGACGTCCACAAAGAGCCTCAGCTCCGGGTGGTGCGCCGCGTGCACCGTTCTCGCCGCTGCGATCCCGGCTTTCACGAGCGTGGCGCCGATTCCGCGGCGGCGGTGGGCCGGATGCACCCCGCCGTCGAGAAACACCCGGTCGACCTCGTTCGCGAACAGCTTGTAGCGGACTTTCATGTAGCCGACCATGCGGTCGCCGTCGAACGCGGCGAGGCTCGCGCGTTCGAGATCGGCGTACGGATCGATCAGCTCCTGGAGCGTGTCTTCCGCGGTGTAGTACTCGCCGATCCGGTCGACTGCCTCGATGTCGTTGAGCAGATCGGCCGACGACTGGGCGTCCGCTTTCGTGAGCGGCCGCCACGTGAGTCCGGTCATACGGCGGACATTAACCAGCCGCCGCCGAACTGTCGCCGGGTTTTCTAGAGCCGCCGCGACAGCGGAATCCGCAGCGCCGCCTCGGTGCCCGGGACCCGGTTGCCCGCCTCGTCGGTCCGGACCTGGCGCAGCGAAAGCGATCCGCGCAGCTCCGATTCGACCAGCGTCCGCACGATCTGCAGGCCGAGCCCGTCGCTGCGCTCCAGCGAGAACCCGGACGGCAGGCCGCGGCCGTTGTCGCGGATCAGGATGTCCAGCCAGCGCGCCGACCGCTCCACGATCAGCTCGACCTTGCCCGGCCGTCCCTGCGGGAACGCGTGCTCAATCGCGTTCTGCACCAGTTCGGCCAGCACCATCACCAGCGGCGTCGCGATCTCGGCCACGACCACGCCGAACGAGCCCTTGCGCGTCATGCCGACCTGCGATTCCGCGGTGGCGACCTCGCCGACCATCGGGAGCACGTTGTCGAGCAGCTTGTCCAGGTCCACGCGCTCGTCGACGGAGATCGACAGCGCCTCGTGCACCATCGCGATCGACGACACCCGCCGCACCGATTCGCCCAGCGCCAGCCGGGCCTCTTCGCTCGTGGTGCGCCGCGACTGCAGCCGCAGCAGCGCGGCGACGGTCTGCAGGTTGTTCTTCACGCGGTGGTGGATCTCGCGGATCGTGGCGTCCTTCGACATCAGCGCGCGGTCGCGGCGCTTGACCTCGGTGACGTCGCGGACCAGCACCAACGCGCCCGCGGGCTGCCCGGCCGGGCGCAGCGGCAGCGCACGGAACAGCACGACCGCGCCGCGCTTCGAGTCGGCCTCGGTGCGGGTGGACGGCTTGCCGTCCAGGGCCTCGATGATCCGGTGCGACACCTCGGTGGCGTCGAACGGGTCGCGGATCAGCGACCGGGTGAGCGGGGCCAGCCGCTGCCCGACGAGGTCCGATTCGTGGCCCATCCGGTGGTAGGCGGACAGGCCGTTGGGGCTGGCGAACACGACAGTGCCGGCCTGGTCGAGCCGGACGAGACCGTCGCCGACGCGGGGACTGGTGTGCGTGTCGGTCTGGTTGCCGCCGGCGGGCGGGAAGGTGCCGTCCACGATCATCTGGCACAGGTCGCCCGCGCTGCCGAGGTAGGCGATCTCCAACGGGCTCGGCACGCGCGGCGCGGCGAGGTTGGTCTCGCGGCTCAGCACGGCGATCACCTCGCCGCCGAAGCTCACCGGCACCGCTTCGCGGCGCATCGGCAGGTCGCGGTACCAGTGCGGGTCTTCCTCGCGGCAGATCTTGACCTCGCGCATGGCCTTGGCCAGCTGCGGATGCTCGTCCACGGTGAACCGGGTGCCGACGACGTCCTCGGGATGCGCGGTGGGCGCGGTGGTCGGCCGGGCGTGCGCGACGCACACGAAATCGCCGCCGTCGGGCTGGTGTTCCGCGGAAACCGGAACCCAGAGCAGGAAATCGGCGAACGACAGGTCGGCCAGCAGCTGCCACTCCGCGACGACGGTCTGCAGGTGGTCGGCCGCTTCACCGGGGAGGCCGGTGTTCTCGGCGAGCAGGTCGGAAAGGGTCGACACGGCTACCGGCCGCCCTCGAATGCGGTGAGTTCGTTCATGCCTGCGCACCTCCTGAGTCCATCCAACCAGAGCGCAGGAGCGGGTGCCGCCGAGGTGTCTCCGGCCCGCATGCCACACTTGAGCGGTTGACCCGTGCCCGGCCGGTGTGTCGAACCCCGCCCCGGGACACTCAGCGCACACCGAGGAGAGAACATGTCGAAGCGCGCCCGCAAGCGTCGCGACCGCAAGAAGAACGGCGCCAACCACGGCAAGAAGCCCAACGCCTGAGTCAGCGCCAGGACCTGACACGGCCCCCGCACCGGATCGGTACGGGGGCCGTTGTCGTGTGGTGGTCAGTCGCGGCTGGTGCGCTGTTCCACGGTGATCTCGGTGCGCTCCACGGTGACGCCGCCCTGCGTGGCGACGGTCTGCCGGATGGAGGCGCGCAGCCTGCTCTTCAGCTCCGCCGGGGCGAGGTCGCCGCCGCATTTGCGGGCGAGCAGGTGCTTGAGCTGCTCGTCGATGCCGTACTCCTCGAGGCACGGCGGGCAGTCCTCGATGTGCCTGCGCAGTTCCGCGTCCCGCTCCGGACTGCATTCGCGGTCCAGCAGCAGGTAGATCTCCGCGAGCGCGTCCTCGCAGGGCATCTTCTCCGCGGGCACGTCTTCCGAGCTCATCGTTTCGCCACCTCCTCGCGGTTCCCCCGGATGAAGCCGCGCTCGCGCGCGACGTCGGCCAGCAGGTCGCGCAGCTGCGCGCGGCCGCGGTGCAGCCTGGACATCACGGTGCCGATCGGAGTGTCCATGATCTCGGCGATCTCCTTGTACGCGAAGCCCTCGACGTCGGCGAGGTAGACCGCGAGCCGGAACTCCTCGGGCAGCTTCTGCAAAGCGGCCTTGACGTCGGTGTCCGGGAGATTGTCCATCGCCTCGACCTCGGCCGAGCGAAGGCCGCTCGAGGTGTGGCTTTCCGCCCTGGCGATCTGCCAGTCGCTGATCTCGTCCGTGGGCTGCTGCACCGGCTGCCGCTGACGTTTGCGGTAGCCGTTGATGTAGGTATTGGTGAGGATGCGGTACATCCACGCCTTGAGGTTCGTGCCTGCCTTGAAGGACGCGAACGCCGCGTACGCCTTCAGGTAGGTCTCCTGGACCAGGTCCTCGGCGTCGGACGGGTTGCGGGTCATCCGCATAGCGGCCGCGTACAGCTGGTCGAGCAGGGGCATCGCGTCGCGCTCGAAGCGCTCGGCGAGCTCCAGCTCGTCGGCCGCCGTCTCCGGCGCGGAGTTGGGGGTGCTCGGCAAACCGTTCCCTTCCCGTTCGGCGTCGATGCGCGTCTGCGCATACGGCAGCACCGAGTTTACGCGGGGGTTCGGGAAGCCGGTCCCGGGACGGCTCCTTGCGGGGCGGGAAATGGCGAGCGTGGTGGTCACGATGGTTGTAACAGAACGTGCCGACCGGGCATTCCCGGCCTGTTTCGTAGACTTCCCCGCATGGCGGGCAAGGGCACTCCGGCGACGGCGCTGCTGCAGAAGCAGAAGGTGACGCACACCGTGCACACCTACGACCATGATCCCCGGGCGGAGTCGTTCGGCCTGGAAGCGGTGGAAGCGCTGGGCCTGGAACCCGGCCGGGTGTTCAAAACGCTGGTCACGGACGTGGACGGGAAACTCGTCGTCGGCGTGGTTCCCGTCACCGGCCAGCTGGACCTGAAAGCCCTGGCCGCCGCGGCCGGAGGCAAAAAAGCGAAAATGGCCGACCCCGCTGCTGCCCAGCGGGCCACCGGGTACGTCCTCGGCGGAATTTCGCCGCTCGGCCACCGGAGCCGCCTGCCGGTGGTCCTGGACGGCTCAGCGCTGAACTACCCGACAATGTTCTGCTCCGGTGGCCGACGAGGTCTTGAGGTGGAGCTGGACCCGGCCGAGCTGGTGCGCCTCACTGGTGCGGTGGTGGCTGGGATCGCAGCTGGTTAAGCCGCTTCCAGAACGAAGAACAGGAAGCAGAGGAAAGCTTCCTTGCCCTGCATTTCGTCAGGGAACTTCTCACGCGCGCCTTCCGCCGGATACGGCTCGCTGACCACTGACGTGCGGAACCCGGCCTTGGTGAATTCGTCGGTCATCGCGTGCAGCGGACGGTGCCAGTACTCGAGCACGCCCTTTTGGCCGTTGAACGTGTACTCCTCGGACCACCGTTCGGTGGCGAAGTAGTTGCCCTCGGGGTGGATGATTTTGTAGATGACCGGGTGGTTGACCGCCAGGATCAGCCGCCCGCCGGGCCGGATGATCCGCCGCAATTCCGCCAGCGGCGCGGTCCAGTCCTCCAGGTAATGAAGGACCAAGGCCGCGATGACGTCGTCGAACTGCTGGTCGGCGTAAGGCAGCGGCTGGCTGATGTCGGCGACCCGGAGGTCCGCGTCTTCACCGAGTCTCTGCCGCGCTAGGCGGACCATGGTGGCGCTGAAGTCGAAGCCGCTCACGTGCGCGCCTCGGTCCCGCAACGAGGCGAACAACGGTCCCGCGCCGCAGCCCGCGTCGAGGATCTTGCGGCCGGTCACGTCGCCAGCGAGGTCCAGAATCGCTGGTCGGGTGTAGTAGGCGTTGATGAGACTGTGCTCGGTTTCGATCGCGTAGGCCTCGCCGAAGGTGTCGTAGTCATTGGCGAGGCTCTCGTCGGAAGCGTTGGCAGTCATGAAATCCGGCCGTGTCATGACAACCGTGTAAGCCGCGGATGGACCAAGATCGGGTCGCTGACGG
>NZ_JBHRWI010000012.1:0-121128 GCF_042647905.1 Amycolatopsis halotolerans | reverse complement strand
GCACACCACAAGGGCGGCGACACTGTCCGATATGGACGGTCGGCGAACCAGGGCTGACCCCCCATGCCAGGAACTCAGGGCCGTACCATGGGTGCGGTTGCTGCACGCCTACCCAGGTCGAAGGGCTCGAGCCGGGCCAGGCGAACTTCAGCGAACGGTCACCGGGTCGTCAATCGGGTGTTTCGGCGGTACTGGCGTCCTTTGTGGACGGTCAACGGGGTCGAGGTCGCGCTTAATCCTGGCATGGGGGCTGACCCCGCGCCGGCTCCCGGCCGGTGCCGCACGCGCCGAGGCCCGTCCTCCGGGCAGTGCCGTTCTGCCGTCGCCGACGAGCGCGGAGGGCCGGATGCGGCGAAGCACCGGCAACGCCTAGGCGCGCTGCTGCTTTACCGCTTGTCTCGCAGGTGCTGATCGCCTGGCAGCGCGACGGGCACCCGTCCTCGATCACGCCCCCGCGGCGGACAGGGCTCCGGCCGAAGCGGCTCGTGACCTTCCCGGTCCGAGCGGGCGGAGTCCCCGGGTTCGGCGCCGTCACCGTTCCGAGCCTCGATCACGAGTAGTGTCGATGGGGTCCGGGAGCATCCCGTGTGCGGGCAGTCGAGCCCGTGCCGTCCCCGGTCCCGTAGTTCGCCCAGTCCTCGCGCGCCACGTGGTCACGATCGCGCACGCCCCGGCCCGTTTCCGGTCGCCGGGGGCTGTCGAAGTCTGGAGCGTCATGGCCGTTTTCCTGATCATCGTGGCCGTTGTGGCGGTGCTGGCCCTGCTGGCCTCCGCGGTCCGAATCGTGAAGCAGTACGAACGCGGGGTCCTGTTCCGGCTCGGCCGGGTGACCGGGGTGCGCGAACCGGGGCTGCGGCTGATCGTCCCGCTGGTGGACGTGCTGCGCCGGGTCACGTTCCGGATCATCACGATGCCCATCCAGTCCCAGGGCATCATCACCCGCGACAACGTGAGCGTCGACGTGTCCGCGGTCGCGTACTTCCGGGTGCGGGACGCGGTGAAGTCGGTCGTCGCGATCGAGAACGTCTACGCCGCGATCGACCAGATCGCGCAGACCACCCTGCGCAAGGTCGTCGGGCGGCACACGCTCGACGAAACCCTGTCCGAGACCGACGGCATCAACCTCGACATCCGGCAGATCCTCGACGTCGCCACCGTCGAATGGGGCGTGGAGGTCACCCTGGTGGAGCTGAAGGACATCCAGCTGCCGGACGCCATGAAACGGGCGATGGCGCGCCAGGCCGAGGCGGAACGCGAGAAGCGCGCCAAGATCATCAGCGCCGAGGGCGAGGCGATGGCCGCGGCCGCGCTGGGCGAGGCCTCCGACACGATGATGGCCCACCCGCTCGCGTTGCAGCTGCGCAACCTGCAGAGCCTGGTCGAGATCGGCGTGGACAAGAACACCACCGTGGTGTTCCCCGCGCCGCTGATGAGCACCATCGGCGAGCTTGGCGCCTTCGTGGCCCGGGAGAACGCGGCCGCGAACCTCCCGCCGGTTCCGGTCGCCGTGCCCGCGGCGACCCCGAACGGGGCCGGGGAGCCGGTCCGATGAGGCCCGCGACGGCGAGCTCGGCGCGGGCTGAACTCCCGGCGGCGGACGGGGCGGGCTGCCCGGTCTGTCCACACGAGACGGACGCGCACGACACGATAGCGAGCCGCTTCTGCGCGGCGACCGCGGCGGCCGGGCACGACCGCGGATGTGTCTGCGCGGCCGGCAGTCCCGAATCGGGGAAGGGAGCCGGATGACTGCTCAACGGGCCGCCTTCGTGTCCGGCGGACGACGGCCGCCTGATCTGACCGGTTCGAGGCGGATCCCGCGTGCGGCGGGGATCGGTTCCGGCGCGACCGCGCAGGTCCGGTGATGGTGCTCGGCGCACCCGGCGTGCACGTTCTCGCACCAGTGAGCCCAGGCCAGTAACTCAAGGCGGCACCGAGGGCATGGATGGAGCACCGAACGCCACATTGGGTGCATCGCGCGTGGGGGCGGGTCCGTGAGGGGAACGCTGACGGACTCAGAGTCCCTCAAGGTGGCCCTCACGGACTTCAGCAACCAGTCATATAGGCATCAAGTGGGTATTTCGGCGAACTTGGTGTCCTTTGTGGACTGTCGGCAGGGCGGAGCCCTGGCAGCTGAGGTTCCTGGCATTGGACGTCAGCAGGATGAGGCATCGCGGCTCGAGTTGCTGGCATGGCGGGGGGATTTGTCGATAGCGTGCTGCTTGGCCGGTCCAGATGTGACACTAGCGGGCGTGCCGTTGAGATCCGGGACGAAAAGCGCTCCGCGCGTATCCGGCTTGGGTTGGTGCGGCGGCGCGGCGTGGCCGGACGAGGACCGGACGGCCGCGGCCCGCGATGGGCGGGCTGCGTGCGGGCGGGGGCCGTAGGCGGGGGCCGTAGGCTGTGTGCAGCGGCACGAGTCGAGCGTCGGGAGGACCGATGGTGGAGAGCCGGCGTCAGCGGATGCAGGCGCTGCTGGCTGCCGACCGTGCCGCCCGGCCCGCGTCATCGGTGATTCTGGCGTGCGAGCGGTGCGTGGTGGAGTTGTCGGTGTCCGGGGCTGGCGCGACCGTGCTGAGCAGGTTGGCCAACGGTGCCGCGCCGCCGAGCCGCGGGCTGGTGCACGCGACGGACGCGGTCAGCGCGGGGTTGGAGGATCTGCAGCTCACCGTGGGCGAGGGGCCGTGCCTGGACGCTTTCGAGTCCGGCGGGCCGGTGCTGATCGCCGATCTGGCGGCCGAATCGGCCCGGTGGCCGGCGTTCACCCGTTCGGCGTGCGAGCTGGGCGCGGCGGCGGTGTTCTCCTTCCCGTTGCAGATCGGGGTGGTGCGCCTGGGATCGCTGGACCTGTACCGGGACGCCGCGGGCCCGCTCACGCGGCTGGAACTGGCCGATGCGCTGATCCTGAGCGACCTGGCCGCCCAAGGGGTGGTGGCGGACCTGGACGGGCACAGCGCGGAGGACGGAAGCTGGCTGGCCGATCCGCACGAGGAGGTGCACCAGGCCACGGGCATGGTGCAGGTCCAGCTCGGATCGAGCACCGAGACGGCGCTGATGCGGCTGCGCGGGTACGCCTTCGCTCACGATCTGCAACTCGTCGAGGTCGCCCGGCAGGTCGTCGGGCGTTCCCTCCGGTTCACCGACGCCGAGGACGGCAACAATGCGCAGTGAGGGAAAGGCCGATGACATGAGTACTGCCCGGGACCACCGACTCGCGACCGCGTTCGTGTCGCTCGCGGACACGCTGGTCGCCGATTTCGATGTCCTCGACTTTCTCGGCATGCTCGCCGAACGAGCCGCGGACCTGCTGGACGTCGACGCCGCCGGTGTCGTCCTGTCGGATCAGCGAGGCGGGTTGCGGCCGACCGCCGGGTCCTCGGAACAGGCCGAGCTGATCGAGGTGTTCGCCGCACAAACCCTTCAGGGACCGTGCCTGGACTGCGTGACCACCGGGAGGCCGGTCGCGGCCGCGGACCTGGCGGCCGAGTCCGGGCGCTGGCCTGATTTCGCCCCCGCGGCGGTCAGCGCGGGCTTCCGGGCGGCCTCGGCGGTGCCGATGCGGTTGCGCGGCGACGTGATCGGCGCGCTGACCCTGCTCGGCACCGCGCCGGGGGAGATCGACGATGCCAGCGTGGACCTCGGCCAGGCCCTGGCCGACGTCGCGACCATCGGGATTCTGCAACAGCGCGCGATCCGGCACGAGGAGATCGTGTCCGAACAACTGCAGTCCACCCTGCATCATCGCGTCGTGGTCGAGCAGGCCAAAGGAGTGCTCGCCGAAGCGGGCGAACTCGACATGCACCGGTCGTACCTCGCGTTGCGCGGCTACGCCCGAGCGCACCGCCGCCGGCTGTCGGACGTCGCCCGCGACGTCGCGACATCGGTCCTCGACCCCCGCGAACTGCTCGCCGCCGCGCCGGACGATTCCCAGCGGTGACCGGACAAGGACAGGAGGCAATACGCTTATGTCGCCCACACCGAAATCGCCGAAGGAACCTCTCGGCGGCCGGGAGCGGCTGGTGTCCCGCGCGTTCGTGAGTCTCGCCGACACGCTGGTCGCCGATTTCGACATCGCCGAATTCCTGAGCATGCTCGCCGAGCAGTGCGTCGACCTGCTCGGCGTTTCGGCGGCAGGCGTGCTCCTGCTCGATCCCGCGGGCGGTCTGCGGGTCGCGGCCACCTCTTCGCACCGGGCTGAACTGCTGGAACTGTTCGCCGTGGAGACCGACGACGGCCCGTGTGTCGACTGCGCGCGCAGCGGATCTCCGCTGTCTTACGCGGACTCGCCCGCGGCGGCGGGGCGCTGGCCGAGGTTCGCCGCCGCGGCCGCGGAATGCGGATTCGGTGCCGCCCAGGCTCTTCCGATGCGGCTGCGGGATCAGGTGGTCGGGGTCTTGACGCTTTTGAGTGCCGAACCGGGCAGTGTGGAACGGGACGATGTCGACCTCGGGCAGGCGCTGGCGGACGTCGCCACCATCGGAATCCTGCAGCAGCGCACCATCGAACGCGGGGACCAGCTCGCCGGGCAGCTGCAGACCGCCTTGCACAGCCGGGTGGTGATCGAACAAGCCAAGGGCGTGATCGCCGAACACAGCGGCATCTCGATGGACGAAGCGTTCTCCCGGCTGCGCGGCTATTCCCGCGCACACAACCTGCGCCTGACCGACATCGCTCGCGCCATTTCGACGGGCGACATCGAACCGGCGGTGCTGGCGAAGCACTCGCATCGCTGACCAGCCCGCGGGAAACCTTCGCGCGGCCGGAAACGCAAGACGCCAGACCACGGGCCGTAGCTCAGAAAGGGCCGCGACAGGCGCTGGCCGGGCCGACGCGGGCAGTGTGGCTTCGCTCTCGCAGATGTCGGTGAAGGACTCCTTGCCGCGTTTGCGAAGGGCGGCGCCACCACTCTCGCGAGCGCCGAAGCGCGAGCGGTCCTGGCGCTGGCGCCGACACCCGCCGCTGCCGTGAAGATCACCAAGGCGCGCATCGCCGCGGCACTGCGGCGGGCGGGCCGCCAGCGCGGCATCGACGCCCTGGCTGCGCAGCTGCTCGACGATCTGCGCAAACCGCAGTTGCGGCAGCCGCGGCTGGTCGAGGAAGCCTTCGCCCGCCAGTCCCTCGCGCCGCTGGCCACTCTCAACGCGGAATGCGCCAGCGCGGACCAGCTCACCGAGTCCGCCACCGCAGCGTTCCAGCAGCACCCGGACTACACGATCATCACGAGTTTCCCCGGCCTGGCAGATCTGTCCGGAGCGCGGGTCTTCGGCGAGATCGGCGACGATCGCGCACGCTTCACCGACGCCCGCTCACTCAAGGCCTGCGCTGGTTCAGCGCCGGTCACCCGGGCGTCCGGTCGCAGCATCTCCATCACTCGTCGGACCGGCAAGAACGACCGCCTCAACGCTGCGGCTTCGTCTGGGCTTTCGCCAGCATCGGCCGAGCCGGCGCACCACGCGACCACTGCCACTGTCGCCGAGCACACGGCGACCGGCACGCAGCAGCACCGCGGCACCTGTTCAACCGCTTCCTCGGACAGCCCCACCACTGCCCGCAGACCGGCCAGACCTATGACCCAGCCAGGGCCTTCGACCCCGCTCTCCGCACGCCAACCACGGCCGCGGCTTGACAATTAGCAGGATCGGAGGTCTGTCAGCGGTCGATCGATGCCACCAGACCCGGTGCGCGGCCCGGTTTGCGGAAGCGAGGTTTCGGAACTGCGGCGGCGGGGGACACCCTGGATTCCGGGACCCTCGAGGTTCAGCGAGGAAAGGATTCCGTGCCGAGTGCCGGCGACAAAGCCCAGAACAAGGCAGAAGCGTTGAAGGCCGTGCCAAGGGAACCGTCGGCAAGGCGACCGGCAACGAGCAGTGGGAAGCCGAGGGCAAAGCCGAGCAGGGCAAAGGGAATGTGAAGCAAGCAGGGGAAAGGTCAAGGACGCGGTCAACGACACCGTCGAAGAGTGACGTTCGGTCGCGACTGCGAGGATTGTCGCGGCGGGACCGCGTAGAAAGCTTGGCGGGTCCGCGCCGCGAGGCGCTGCCCACCGCGCAGCCGTTCGCGGGATGCCGCCGAATCAACGAGGAGAAGAGCATGCTGGCGTTGCTGGGTTTGCTGTTGGTGGTCTGGGTGGTCTGCATCGTGGTCGGGATCGCGGTGAAAGGGTTGTTCTGGCTGCTGATCATCGGCGCGGTCTTGTTCGTGGGCACCGCCGCGATCGGTTTCGTGAAACGCGAAGCGCTCGGACGCGGCAAGCGCTGACCCCGATCCCGCCGCGACTGCCCGCGCCGCGTTCTGACCCGGAGAGGCGGCCTGGTGGCCGTTCCGGACGGACAGCTCCCGACCCGGCGGATCGCCGGTGGCGGCCGGCCGCAAACGGCGAAGCCGGCAGCGGACCTGGTGCTGACCCAGCGGGGGGTAAGAAGATCTGCCGGCCCGGTGGTTCCCGCAGCGGATCACTACGAGGCTGACGGGAAGCGTTCGCTGGCTTACGGGATATGCGGTGTGATGGGTGCCGTGGGCGCGATCCCGATCTGTGATCGGGTGGGCACCATGTTGCTTGCCGTCCGGTTCATCCCGGAGAAAGAGCGGGACGGATTGGAGCATGAGGCCCCCTTCCCGCGTCGCTGGTGGTAGTCGCTCAGGCTGGGGCCGTCTTGCTGGTGTTCGACAGTTGGCGGAAGCAGTGGGAGCTGCCCGGCGGAACGCGAGAGCCGGGGGAGACTCCGCGCCGCACCGCGGTCCGGGAGTTGCGTGAGGAAACCGGTATTCACACGGACGACCTGGGGTTCGCGGCCGTCGCCGCGGTCGGCCTGGTGCGGCCGAACCGCCGGGAACTCCTCGCTGTTCACCGCGGTTGTCTTCGGTTCCCTCCGCGATTGACCGCCAACGACGGAGCGCTGGCGTTCCGATGGTGGCGGCCGGCGGCCGACGTGGACGAAGACATGAGCCCGCCGGACGCGGAGATCGCCATGCGGGTGCTGCGAGCCAGATCAGGCGATGATGCTGGCCCGCCGACGTAATGCCGCGTTCGGTCGCGACCTCGGGCATTCGGGACCGCCGCTTGGGCAGCCGTTCGGTGATGTCGCCTCCTGACACGAGCATGCGGCAGCCAGACCTCCCCGACGTGCCCAGTGAGAAACGACCGGCCCTCCGGGCGCGGCGAGGTCCAGAGGCGCACGGTCTTGTCTTCGCCCCCGCTGGCCAGAGTGTGACCGTCGGGGCTGAAAGCCACCGAATGTCCGAGAAGCGGCTGTCCTTGCGGTGATGGTCGGGTGGGGGCGGAGATGTCCCACAGCCGGACCGTACGGTCGTTGCCGCCGGGAGCGAGGGTGCGCGGACGGTGTTTTCCCGGAGCCCTTCGCGGATGACCAATCCATTCCGGTGTCCGCTGCGAATACCCGGTGATACGTCGGCCCAGACCATGCCGGATCGCGCTAGTCGAGGAGCTGACGATGAAAAAGACACGGCAAGGTGCAGCACTGGTGATGGTCGCTGCCGCGGCGATGGCCATGGGCGGACTGGGCAACGGAGTGGCGAGCGCCGCGCCCGCGCCGGTGGCGTCGATTCCCGATCTGACCGGTGTCTCCACGTCGGTGGCGCTGGACTCCGGATTTGTCAGCGCGCTGCAGTCGTTGAACGTCGCACCGTCTCCGTCGGGCAACGCGACGGTCAAGGACGGCGTCGCGTCTTTCCCGATCACCGGCGGCAACGTCACTGTCTACAAGCCAGGTGAGGTCGACCCGTATGTCCAGGGCAGCATCGAGCACCAGGGCAGCGGGTTGAAGCTCACCAAGGGCGCCACGGTCGTTCAACTGGACAATTTCGTCGTCGACCCGGGCAAGCCCGCCACCCTGAGCGGTCGCGTGCAGGCGGGCGGCAAGGTCGTCGCGCCGAGCACGGTGCTGTTCGACCTCGACGGCTCGACGCTCAAGCCGATCACCACGGACGCCGCTGCCGGCACCGCGACCCTGACCGGGACCACGGTCAAGCTGTCTGACGGCGCGGCCAAGGCGTTGAACGGCGCGTTCGAGACTGACGCGTTGAAAGGCGGCACCACCATCGGGATCGCGACGATCGTGGTCGCCCTGCCGGGACACATGAAGCAAATGCCCGCCGGCGGCGTCGCCACCGGCGGCGGCAGCACGGCCGGCCCGGAGCACATCGGGCTGATCACCGGCGGTTCGGCGGCAGTGCTGTTCGCGGCGGCGATCGGGTTCATGGCGATCCGGCGGCGCGGCACGGTCCGCACGAGCACGGATTCCGACAACCGCTGAGTCCGCTGGGAGAACTCCTGGTCCCGCGGGCCGGCTTCGCCTCCGGTCCGCGGAACCGTCCACTTCGGCCGGATTGAGCGTGGTCATGGCAGAGTCTCACCGCAGCAAGCCATCCCGGTGGCGGCTGAGCGCGATCGTGATCGCCGCGGTCCTCGCGCTGGCCGGAGCCTCCGCGATCGGGTACGGGCTCAGCGACCAGCACCGCGCGCCGGAACCGGCCCCGGCCATGTCCGCCACCGGTGCGCCGTCTCGAAGCCCAGGCCCGGCTCCCGCCCCGGCCGCGACCCCGCACGGCATGTCCGCGTCCCCGCCGGTATCCATCCGGATCCCGGCGATCGGGGTGTCGTCTGCGGTCAACGAGGTGGGCCTCAATCCGGACGGCACCATGCAGGTTCCCCAGCCGGGTCCGCACTACGACCAGGCCGCCTGGTTCCGCGGCTCGCCGAGCCCCGGCGAGACGGGGCCGTCGGTCATCCTCGGGCACATCGACTCCGCCCGCAACGGGCCGTCGGTGTTCTTCGACCTCGGCGGCCTGAAACCCGGCGAGCAGGTGCGGGTCGACCGCGCCGACCACACCGTGGCCACCTTCGAGATCGACCTGGTGAAGTCCTACCCGAAATCCGACTTTCCCCAGCAGACCGTCTACGGCTACACCTCCCAGCCGGCACTGCGGCTGATCACCTGCGGAGGCAGTTTCGATTATGGCACCCGGCAATACCGCGACAACACCGTCGTCTTCGCGCACCTGGCAGAAGCATGAGCGGACACGAGGCTCCGGCAAAACCTTTGAGGTGACCGGCCGAGGCGTCGGTTTCGGCTTCCGTGACCACTGCACAGGGCCCGGTGTCGTCGTCCTCGGTGTGGACGTCGGACACGAGGATGTTGACCTCCACCGCCTCGATAGCGGTCATCTGCTCGATCGCGCCGATCACATGGCGCCGCGCCGATCGGGCCAGGCCGGCGATAGACCCGCCGTAGTCGACGGCCAGCGCCCGGTCTACCGCTGCGGGCCGCCTCGCGGGGCGACGTCGACGCGGTACTGGGTCCGGTCGGGGTCGAGATTTTTCTCGCGGGCGATGGCGCTGGCACGCGGCTGTCGGTCGTTGATCAGGGTGACCGAGGCGGCGGGTGGCGACCGGCCGGCGATGGCACCCGCCCGCACGCTCGCCGCAGTCTGGCGCGATGAGGGAGTAGTCGCGGGTGTTTTGCTGCCAAATCACCTGGGTAATCCCATGATCTGCAGCGCTGCCCCAGTCCCCGGCGGCACGATTCCGTGCGTACCTGTGGGGGCGGCTGTGGCAACCATCAGCGACAGGTCGAGGCTTTGCCAGACGCTGCTGCAGCGGGCGGGGCAGGGCGACACCGCAGCGTTCGCCGAACTGTACGACTGCACCGCACCGGCCGTGTACGGGCTGATCCGCAGCATCCTGCCGAACCTGCGACAGGCCGAAGATGTCACCTGCGCGGTGTACCGGCACGCTTGGCAGACGGCCTCCCGCTACGACCCGGGGCGCGACGACGCGTCCACGCTGCTGATGACCATCGCTCGGCGGTATGCGCTCGACCGGCTCCGGACCGTCCTGCCCCGCGATGACGCGTCCGGCCGGCCGGCGCCAGACGATGACGTCGCCGATCTTCTGAGACGGCTGTCGGGCGCTCAGCCGGTCGCTGCGTTGCCTGCCGCGTCGGGTGCGGCGCTGGTCTTGATCTACTTCCGTGGGCAGACCCTGACGGAGGCCGCCGAACTGCTCGGCGTCCCCGCGGACGTGGTGATCTCTCGGTTGAACGACGCCTTCTCATGTCTTCGTCAGCCTCGCCGCAGCCATTCTGCCGATGCACCGACCTGTGCCGGGCAAACACACCTGCCCCGCCAGCGGGACAACGGGCGATGACCGCCGCCTCCCGGCCGACCGGGGCCGCAACGGCAGAACCGCCCTTCCGTTCCGCTCATACGACGTTGCGTTTCGAACGGCGTGCGCTCTCCGCGATCCGCCACGCCGCCCGCTACGGGCTGTTCACCGCGCACGAGGCCGCAGTCCTGACGAACCGCGTTCGCGCCGTGACCGCCGAGACGTTCGCCTTGCTGACCGCACGCACCGAAGACTCGGAAGGCTCCGACGGATGAGTACACCGGAATCCGGCTCCGCGAGCGACCTCGTCGCGACCCGTCCCGCACGCGGCACCGTCCATTCCGGACCGGCGGGATTCGACGGCGCACTGACCGGCGACGCCGATCACCTGGAGCTGACCGATGGCCGCCGCGTCCGCATCGCGGTGCGACGCTGGCACGGCGAGGCCGACCACGGTGACCGGCGCCTGCTGGACTGCTGTCACGGACCCGCCATCGACCTGGGCTGCGGACCCGGGCGGCTCGTGCGTGCGCTGGCGGCGCGCGGCCTCCCCACGCTCGGAGTGGACGTGTCGCCGTGGGCTGTGCGGTACTGCCGGGCCAGGGGAGCGCCCGTCCTTCAGCGCGATGTCTTCGGGCCGCTGCCTGGAGCCGGCTTCTGGCGGCATGTCCTGCTCGCGGACGGCAACATCGGCCTCGGCGGCGACCCGGTGACGCTGTTGCGCCGCTCGGCCGCGCTGCTGCGGCCGGCGGGCACCGTGCTGGTGGAGATCGCCCCCGCCGACAATGGCCTCTGGCGCGGAGCCGCACGCGTGGGCAGCTCGCCGAAGTCCGGAGAATGGTTCCCGTGGGCGATTGTCGGGCTCGACGCGCTCGACGCGGTGGCCTGCGCGGCCGGATTGCGGCTGCGCGAGAGGCACCGATGCCAGCACCGTAATTTCGCCGTACTCCACCGTGAACGCTGGTGAACGCGCATGACGACGCCGAGCCCGCCTCCCGATCCCCTCCAGAAGCAGCACTCCAGTGCGCAATCCCGCGTGGACAGCACTTCCACCGCGGAACAATCTGCGAAGGACAGTCCGGCCGAGCCGTCGTACGGATTCCCCGCCGTGCTGTGGAGGGCATTGGAACGGCATCGGCCGCCGGGTCTGGGCCGGAGCCGGGTGTGGCGCAGCCCGCTGCGCGGGCCCTGGCTGACGTCGGTGTTCGGTGCGGTTCTGCTGGTGTCGCTGCCGATCGTGATCGTCACCGGTCTGTTGTCCTATATCGCCTATGGTCCGCAGTTCGGCCAAGCCATGCCCGCCGGTGTCGGCTGGCTGCGGCTGCCCGGCTTCGACTGGCCTGCCGAGCCGTCCTGGCTCTACCGGCTGAACCAGGGACTGCACGTCGGTCTCGGACTGGTGCTGATCCCCGTCGTGCTGGCCAAGTTGTGGTCCGTGGTGCCGAAACTGTTCAGCTGGCCGCCGGCCCGGTCGATCGCCCAGGCTCTCGAACGGCTGTCGCTGCTGCTGCTGGTCGGCGGGATCCTGTTCGAGATGGCCACCGGCCTGCTCAACATCCAGTACGACTACCTCTTCGGATTCAGCTTCTACACCGCGCACTACTACGGCGGCTGGATCTTCCTCGGCGCGTTCGTCGTGCACGTCGCGATCAAACTGCCGCACCTGATCCGGGCGTTGCGCTCCCGGTCGCTGCGCACCGAACTGCGCACCTCCCGCGCCGAGACCCGCCCGGAACCCGCCGGCAGCAGCGATCTGGTCGCGATCGACCCTGCTCCGGCGACAATCAGCCGTCGTGGCGCTCTGGCCGTGGTCGGCGGCGGCGCGGCCCTGATCGCGGTAATCACCGCCGGGCAAACCGTCGGCGGCTTCACCCGCTACGCCGCGCTGCTGCTGCCCCGAGGCCGCGCGCCTGGGGACGGACCCAACGGCTTTCCCGTCAACCGGACCGCCACCGCGGCGGCGATCGCGCCCGCCGACACCAGGTCCGGGTGGCGGCTGACGCTGACCGGAGGCCCGCGCCCCGTGCTGCTGGACCGGGCAGCGCTCCTGGCGATGCCGCAACACACTGCCGGGCTGCCCATCGCCTGCGTCGAAGGATGGTCCACCACCCAGACCTGGACCGGCGTGCGGCTGGGCGACCTCGCGGCGCTCGCGGGAGTGCCCGCGCCGGGATCCACCCGCGTGCGATCGCTGGAACGAGCCGGCGCGTTCGGCCAAGCCACCTTGCAGGCCAACCAGACGCTGCACCCGGACGCGTTGCTGGCGCTGAAGGTCAACGGAACCGACCTGTCGCCCGACCACGGCTACCCGGCGCGGATCATCGTCCCCGCGTTGCCGGGCGTGCACAACACCAAGTGGGTTCGCTCCCTCGCCTTCCGGAGGGCGTGACATGCGCACCGTTATCTCACGTGTCAAAGGTTTCTACGGGGCGCACCCGCTGCATCTGCTGGCACTGCTGGGTTGTTTCGCCCTGGCCGGATACGCCGCGCTGCAGACCGCCGCCGACCGGCAGTGGCCGCTGATGCTCGTGTGGTTCCTCGCCGCGGTCATCGGCCACGATCTCGTGCTGTTCCCGATCTACGCCCTCGCCGATCGCTCCCTCACCACCGTCCTGCACGCGATCCGCCCCGCCCGGCGCACGGCTCCGCCCGTGCCGGCGGTGAACTACCTGCGGCTGCCCGCGCTCGCCGCGGGCCTGCTGTTCCTGCTGTTCTTCCCCGGCATCATCGAGCAAGGCCAGGACACCTATCTCGCCGCGACCGGCCAAACCCAGCAGCCCTACCTCGCCCGATGGCTCCTGCTCGCCGCGGCGCTGTTCGCGATCAGCGCCATCGCCTACGCCGTCCGTCTCGGCCGCGAGCGCGACCGGAGGACCCGCGGCCGGAAGCGGCCCAACGTCGAGGCACCGCCGAACGAACCACCTGGGAACGCGTCGCATCAGCGCCGCGGCGGCAGCGCATCCGCACGCCCTGGGCGCACCCGGGCACCCGGCCAGTCCGAGGAAGCTCCATGACCCGGCACGCCGAAACTGTCGCGGCCGCCAGCCGGACGGCGACCGCGGCAACGCGCGGTCTCGATTCCCGGCGCCCCTGTGCCGTCCTGCAGGTGCGGCCCGGCGAGGGCATGGCCCACGCCTTGGACCTCTATCTGGCCAGCGGTTACGACATCGAGAGCGCCGCCGACGGCTGGGTGCTGCTGCGCAGCCCCCGCGGTCGTGTCGCTCTCACCACCGGTCGACCGCCGCATACACCGTGAAGCGCCACGGAACGCGCTGGTGGCCCGCACTCGTGAGAGCGCGGGCCACCAGGACGGCACTACGGCGGGTCACCCGGTCTTGAGTTTGCGGGCCAGTCGTTCCGGTTTCGGCCACCGGACCTGGGACGCCCAGCCGAGTTTCTCGAACGCCCAGATGACGCGGGCGGAAATGTCGAGCTGGCCGCGTCGCACCCCGTGGCGGGCACCGGTGGGGTCGGCGTGGTGGGAGTTGTGCCAGGACTCGCCGAAGGACAGGATCGCCAGCGGCCAGAAGTTCGCCGACTTGTCCCGCGCCTCGAACGGCCGGTGACCGATCATGTGGCAGAGCGAGTTGACCGACCAGGTCACGTGGTGCAGCGCGGCGACCCGCACCAGGCCGGCCCAGAAGAACCCGGTCAGCGCGCCCCACCACGACATCGTGATCAGGCCGCCCAGCAGCGCCGGCATGAGCAGCGTCACGACCGTGAGCGCGGGGAAGAGGCGGTCGACCATCGCGATGTCGCGGTCGGCGAGCAGGTCGGGGGCGAACCGGCGGGGGTTGGTCTTGTCCCGGTCGAACAACCAGCCCATGTGCGCGTGCCAGAATCCCTTGGCCAGCGCCGCGGGGGTGGTGCCGAAACGCCACGGTGAATGCGGGTCGCCGTCGCGGTCGGCGAAGGCGTGGTGGCGGCGGTGGTCGGCGACCCAGCTGATGACCGGGCCCTGCATCGCCATGCTGCCCGCAACGGCGAGCGCGACCCGCAGGCCACGGCCCGCCTTGAAAGCGCTGTGGGTGAAGTACCGGTGGAATCCGACCGTCACGCCGAGCCCGGACAGGCAGTAGAAGAACACCGCGAGACCGACGTCGAGCCAGCTCAGGCCCCATCCCCACGCGAGGGGGACGGCGGCTAGGAGAGCGAGCAGGGGCACCACGGCGAACAGCTTGACCAGGAACGTTTCCGTGCCCGACTTGTGTCCTTCGAGAACGGGCTCCGGCGGGCGAGACGGCTGAGATCGGGGAGCCGGGCGCGGGCGCGTCGGCTGGAGTGTGTCGGCCACAAGGTTACCTCCGGTAACTCGGTTGTCCTGCGGATGCCGCCGGGGCCGGGGCGATCGGGTGCCGGACATCGTCTGATCGACGGCCGGGGCGAGAAACCCTCTGCCACGAGGAATACGCACGTGGCAGAGGGCATGCGGTGCGGGCCGGAGACCCGCACAAGGAGAGACGATGACGATCAGACGGGGCGTACAGCGCTGGCCTGGAGGCCCTTGGCGCCCTGGGTCAGCTCGAACTCGACCTGCTGGTTCTCGTCGAGGCTGCGGAAGCCGCCGCCGTCGATCTCGGAGTAGTGCACGAATACGTCCGGGCCGTCCTCGCGGGCGATGAACCCGAACCCTTTTCGGCGTTGAACCATTTCACGGTGCCGTGAGTCATGGGTGGATTTCCTCACTGGAGGTTGGAGAGTCGGAGGCGGGCAGGTGCCCGGGCCTCGCGGCCGTACTGTCAGACGGCTACTTCTCCACCTTGTCCGGCAAGAAAAAGAACCAGCGCCCGCATCGTTCTTCGCGGGGCGTGTCACACACACGTACACACCAAAAATCTACGACCACTCCGTACAACGACCGCGGCGCCAAAATTGTTCCATCGCCGGGTTCTGGTGTGCCGGGTCGCCCGCCCCGGTGTTCAAGCCGGTGAAGCTGTTGCGCGCGGGCGTGCTGGAGGACGGGGCAGCGCGCCGCAGGACGGTCCGGCATTGCCGTTGCCGTGCAACGCATATCCGCGCGAGTGCGGCATCTCACTTGTCCCAATCTTCGGCCGGGCCGGTTCCGAATCCCCGGTGAACGCAAGAAACCCGTGGCAGCGCAAGAGTGTCTGTCACTCTGCCGGCGAATGGAACCCCGATGACCTTCATGCAGTCGATTGTCAACCTGATCATCACGTTCGGGAACATCAGCATCTTCTGACCTCCGCTGAGCGCAGCGGAATCGCAGGGGCCGCGGCCGCCTCGTCACCGACGGCCGCGGCCCTCGGCATGCGGAAAACAAATCCAGTGAGGACTAGCAGCACTACGATCTCGGGTCATCCCATGGTGTGGCATGTCACCCGGACCAGTCCAACCGGACGGGCGACACGAATCCCCGGTGCACCCAGGTCCTCGGTGCGCTCAGGCAGGAGATCACCGCGGCGGCGACGCCGTCGCGGGTCATGCCACTCGACTCCCATTGCCCGGCTGCCACGGCCGCCGCGAACGGGGGGTATCCGATCGGGAAAGTGGGGAACTGTGGTTCTTCGACGCGAGGAACACCTGGAGCTGTCGGCCGCTCAGCGCGGGATCTGGTTCGCGCAGCGGATCGCGCCCGGCAATCCGATGTTCACCATCGCCCAGTACCTCGACATCCGCGGCCTGCTGCGAGCGGACCTGCTGGAGCAGTCCGTCCGGCAAGTGCTGCTGGACACCGAGGCGTTGCGGCTGCGGTTCACCGCGACCGACGAGGAGCCTCGGCAGTCCGTCGCACCGCTGGGCGAATGGTCCCTGCCGGTGATCGACCTGGGCGGCGAGCCGGATCCCGAACGCGCCGCGCGGGCCTGGATGCGCGCGGACCTCTCCGCGCCGGCCGACGTGCATGGTGACCGGCTGTTCTCGGCGACGCTGCTGAAGCTCGGCGCCGGCCGGTCCTTCTTCTACCAGCGCGTCCACCACCTCCTGGTCGACGGATACGGCGCGACGCTCGTGGTACGCCGGATCGCGGAGAACTACCACGCGCTGCGGACCGGCGGGCCGGTCGAGCCTGCCGGGTTCGGCCCGCTCGCCGAAGTGCTGGCCGAGGAAGAGGACTACACCGGCTCCGCACGCCACCGCACCGACGGCGACTACTGGCGCACGCGGTTCGCCGACGTGCCCGAGGCGACGGCGCTTACCGGCTCCGCGGCGGCGACGGACACCCGCTTCCTGCGGCACACCGCCCGGCTCGACGCCGCCGAGGCCCAGAAGCTGCGCGCGACGGCGCGGGGGCTGGGCACCGACTGGTCTCCGTTCGTCATCGCCGCGGCGGCCGCCTATCTGCACCGCAGCACCGGTGACCGGGACATCGTGCTCGGCCTGCCGGTCACCACCCGGCGGACCGCGCTGCTGCGGTCGACCCCGGCGATGGTGTCCAACGTGGTGCCGCTGCGCCTGCGGGTCACGCCCGCGACCACGATGGCCGAGCTGGTGGCGCAGACCTCCCGCGCGGTCCGCGGCGCGCTCAAGCACCAGCGTTACCGCGCCGAGGACCTGCGCCGCGACCTGGGTCTGTCCCGTGCCCGGCGGCTGCACGGCCCGGCGGTCAACATCCTGCCCTTCGACCCGCGGATCGAGTTCGGCGAGCACGACGCGACGCTGCACAACCTGTCCGTCGGTCCGGTCGACGATCTCTCGATCGTCGTCCAGGGCTCGGCCGACCACGGGCTGCGGATCGACTTCGACGCCAACCCGTTGCGCTACAACGAAAAAGATCTCGCCGGCCACCACGAGCGATACCTCCGGCTGCTACGCGCGGCCAGGACCGCCCCGGCCGCTCCGGTGGGCAAGCTCGACCTGCTCGGCGACGACGAGCGCGAGCTGGTCCTGCGCACGTGGAACGCCACAGCCGCCGAGGCCGAGCCGGCCACCTTGCCCGAGCTGTTCGCCCGGCAGGCCGCCCGCACACCGGCGCGTCCGGCGGTGTCCGACGGCACCACTGCGCTGACCTTCGCCGAACTCGGCGATCGCGTGGACCGGCTCGCCCGGATCCTCGCGGGCCGGGGCGCGGGTCCCGGCAAGGTCGTCGCCGTCGCGCTGCCGCGGTCGGCCGACACCATCACGGCGCTGCTCGCGGTCAGCCGGACCGGTGCGGCCTACCTGCCGCTCGACGTCAGCTACCCCGCGGACCGGCTCGCCTACCTGATCCAGGACGCGCGGCCCGCGCTGGTGCTCGCCGACGGCACGACCCGCGGGTTGCTGCCGGGCAGCCCGCTGGTCCTCGACGACCTCGACCTGGCTTCGGCGCCGCCGGTCGAGCTGGCTTCGCCGCGGCCGTCGGATCTGGCGTACCTGATCTACACCTCGGGTTCGACCGGCCGCCCCAAGGGCGTCGCGGTGGAGCACCGGTCGTTGAGCAACCTGTTCGGGAGCCATCGCCGACGGCTGTTCGCGGCGGGACGCGCGGCCACCGGCAAGGACGTGCTGCGCGTGGCGCATCTGTCCGGCGTGGCGTTCGACGCCTCGTGGGATCCGGTGCTCTGGCTGCTCGACGGGCACGAGCTGCGGATGGTGTCCGACGTCGTCCGCCGTGATCCGGAGGCCTGCGCCCGTTATCTGGCCGAGGAACGCATCGACTCCATCGAGACGACGCCCTCCTACGTCCGCCAGCTGCTCGCGGCCGGCGTGCTCGACCAGCCCGGCGGCCACCCGAAGCTGTGGGCACTGGGCGGCGAGTCCGTCGACGCGCGGTTGTGGGCCGAGCTGACCGAAGGCGACCGGCTGGTGGCGGTCAACCTCTACGGCCCCACTGAGTCCACTGTGGACTCCGTGATGGCCGTGCTGCCCTCGCACGCCGAGCCGGTGATCGGCGCGCCGGTCGACAACGCCCGTGCCTACGTGCTCGATGCCGCGCTGCGCCCAGTTTCGCCTGGCGTCACGGGCGAGCTGTACCTCGCCGGCGCGGGGCTGGCTCGCGGCTACCACGACCGGCCCGCGCTGACCGCGCAGCGGTTCGTCGCCAATCCGTTCGACGGTCCCGGCGAGCGGCTGTACCGGACGGGCGATCTCGCGCGCTGGACGCGCCGCGGCGCACTGGCGTTCGCCGGCCGTGCCGACGACCAGGTCAAGATCCGCGGCTTCCGGATCGAACCCGGCGAGGTCGAGGCCGCGCTGACCGCGCTCCCTGGCGTCGCCCAAGCCGTCGTGCTGGTGCACGGCTCCGGCGACGCGGCCCGGCTGGTCGCCTATGCCGTGTCCGGCACGGACGGCGCCGAGCTGCGCTCGCGGCTCGCCCGCGACCTGCCCGAGTACCTCGTGCCGCAGATCGTGGTCGTGGTGCCGGAACTTCCCTTGACGCCTAACGGAAAACTCGACAAGGCGCGCCTGCCCGTACCCGGCGCGTCGGTGTCCGCCCGCGGTCGGGCCCCTCGTACCGAGGACGAGCGGGTCCTGTGCGCGATCTACGCCCAGACGCTCGAGCTGGCCGAGGTCGGGGTGGATGACGACTTCTTCGCACTCGGCGGGCAGTCGTTGCTGGCCACCCGGGTCATCGGCCGCGTCCGCGCCGACCTGGCGGCAGAGGTCGCCATCCGGGACCTGTTCGAGGCACCCACTCCGGCCCTGCTCGCGGGGCGGCTCCGGCACCATGACGCGTCGGACCGTCCCGTGCTCCGGCCGCGCTCGCGCGCCGGGCGCGTGCCGCTCTCGCCGGCCCAGCAGCGGCTCTGGTTCCTCAACCGGCTCAACCCGCTGGCCGCGGACTACACCATGCCCGTCGTGCTGCGCCTGAGCGGCATCGTGGACGAGCCGGCGCTGCGGCTGGCTCTGGCCGACGTGGTGGGCAGGCACGAAAGCTTGCGCACGATCTTCGCCGAGTCCGACGGTGAGCCCGCCCAGCGGATCCTGCCTCCCGAGGCGGCGGGCGCCGGCCTCGACACCGCCGACGTTCCCGCCGCGGAGCTGGACGAGCGGCTGGCCGCCGAAGCGACGCGCGGGTTCGACCTGTCCATCGAGGCGCCGCTGCGCGCCACGCTGCTGCGGGTCTCGGCGACCGAGCACGTGCTGCTGCTGGTGATCCACCACATCGCCGGCGACGGCTGGTCGTTCGTCCCGCTGGCCCGCGACCTCACCGCCGCCTACCAGGCACGGCTCGCCGGCGACACCGCCGGCCTGCCGCCGCTGCGGATCCAGTACGCCGACTACGCGCTCTGGCAGCGGGAACTGCTGGGTTCGGAGAGCGATCCCGCCAGTCGCGCGTCGACGCAGCTGGACTACTGGACCTCGGCCTTGCGTGACCTGCCCGCGGAACCGAACCTGCCGGCCGACCGGCCGCGTCCCGCCGTGCCGAGCGGGGCCGGCGGCAGCGTGCCGGTCACCGTGCCCGCCCGGCTGCACGCCGCGCTGGCCGGGCTGGCCGCCGAGCACGGCAGCAGCCTGTTCATGGCCCTGCACGCCGGGTTCGCGGCCACGCTGGGCAAGTTCGGGGCCGGCCGGGACATCGCGATCGGCACGCCGGTCGCCGGCCGCACCGAATCCGGGCTCGAGGACCTGATCGGCTTCTTCGTCAACACCTTGGTGCTGCGCGCCGATCTCGGCGGCGACCCGAGTTTCACCGGCTTGCTCGGGCAGGTGCGCGACAGCGACCTCGCCGCGTTCGAACACCAGGACCTGCCCTTCGAGCGGATCGTGGAGGAGCTGGCACCGGACCGCGTTCCCGGGCGCAACCCGCTGTTCCAGGTCCTGCTGACGCTGCAGAACAACCCGGCCCCGGTGGCAGAGCTGGCCGGGCTGCGGATCGAGGCCGGAGCCGCCGCGACCACCACGACCGCCAAGTTCGACTTGTCCCTCACCCTGACCGAGAACCACGAGGCCGGTGGCGCACCCGCGGGCATCACCGGAGAGCTGGAGTACAGCCTCGACCTGTTCGACGCACCGACCGCGCAGCGGCTCGCCCAGGGTTTCGTGACGCTGCTGGAGGCAGTGCTGGCCCGGCCTGACGCCCCGCTGCGGACGGCGAGTGTGCTCACCGGCGCCGAGCGCGCGCAGCTGGTGAGCGAGTGGAACGGCGCGCGCAGACCGGTGCCCGCCGCGACACTGCCCGAACTCTTCCGCGCTCAGGCCGCTCGCCGTCCGCACGGGAGAGCCGTGACCGCGGCGGACGGCACGCTCACCTTCGCCGAGTTGGACGAGCGCGCCGACCGGCTGGCCCAGGTCCTCGTCGAGCGGGGCGCCGAGCGCGGACGCCCGATCGCCGTCGCGCTGCCCCGTTCGACCGGCACCGTCGTCGCGCTGCTGGCGGTGCTCAGGTCCGGGGCGGTCTACCTGCCGGTCGACGTCGAGTACCCCGCTGACCGGATCGCGTACCTGCTCGACGACGCGGCACCCGCCCTGCTGGTCAGTACCACGGAGATCGCCGCACGCCTGGCCGCGCCGCTGCCCGCGGTCCTGCTGGACGAGCCGGGCCTGCTCGACGTCGTCGGCCGCGCGGAGCTGCCCGGCCCGCGGGCCCGCGACTTGGCGTACCTGCTCTACACCTCGGGCTCCACCGGACGGCCGAAGGGCGTCGCCGTCGAACACGGCAGCCTGGTGAACCTGCTCTCCAGCCATCGCACCGAGGTCTTCGGACCGGCCGTGGCGGCCACCGGTCGCGACGCACTCCGGATCGCGCACACCGCGGGCGTGTCGTTCGACGCCTCCTGGGACCCGATCCTGTGGCTGGTCGACGGGCACGAACTGCACCTGCTCGACGACGGCACCCGCCGGGACCCCGAAGCTCTGCTGGACTACGTGGCCGGTCAGCGGATCGACGTCATGGAGACCACGCCGACCTACGTGCGGCAGCTGCTCTCGCTCGGCCTGCTGGCCGAGGGCCGCCACCGCCCCGCCGTGCTGGGACTCGGCGGCGAGGCCGTCGATCCGGCGTTGTGGTCGGACCTGGCCGCGCTGCCGGACCTGCTGGCGTTCAACTTCTACGGCCCCACCGAGTCCACAGTGGACTCGGTGGTGGCGCGTATCGCCGACCACCGCGCGCCGGTGATCGGCACCGCCGTGGACAACGTCGGCACGCGCGTGCTCGACGCCGGACTGCAGCCGGTCCCGCCGGGTGTGACCGGCGAGCTGTACCTCTCCGGCGCAGGGCTGGCGCGCGGCTACCTCGGCCGCCCCGGTCTGACCGCGCAACGGTTCGTCGCCAGTCCCTTCGACGATGCCGGTGCGCGGATGTACCGCACCGGAGACCTGGTCCGCCGGAGCACGGCGGGCTTCCTGGAGTTCGTCGGGCGGACCGACGACCAGGTCAAGATCCGCGGTTTCCGGGTCGAACCCGGCGAGGTCGAGGCCGTGCTCGCCGCGGCGGAGGAGGTCTCCGCGGCCGCCGTGGTGGTCCACACCGGACCCGACGGGACCGAACGGCTCGTCGGCTACGTCGTCACCGGCGGCACCGACGTCGCACACCTGCGGGCGCGGGCGGCCCGCGCGTTGCCGGACTACATGGTGCCGCAAGCGATCGTCGCGCTGCCCGCGCTGCCGCTCACCCCCCACGGCAAGCTCGACAAGGCACGCCTGCCCGGACCCGGCGCCGCCGCGGGCACCTCCGGCCGCGCCCCTCGGACGAGGACCGAGGCCGAGCTGTGCACCCTGTTCGCCGACACACTCGGCCTGCCCGATGTCGGCGTGGACGACGACTTCTTCGCCCTCGGCGGCCATTCCCTGCTGGTCACGCGGCTGGTCAGCCGGATGCGCAGCCGTCTCGGCGCGGAGGTCGCGATCCGCACCGTCTTCGAGGCGCCCACCCCCGCGGCGCTCGCCGCGCGCTGGACCGGCACGCACGCGGTGCGCACCCCGCTGCGGAAGCGGACCCGCCCCGACCGCATCCCGCTGTCCTACGCGCAGCGGCGCATGTGGTTCCTCAACGGCTTCGAGGGCACCGGCGCCGGCTACCACATCCCGATGGCGCTCCGGCTGCGCGGCGAACTCGACCGGGAGGCACTGCGGGCGGCATTGGGCGATGTCCTGGCGCGGCACGAAAGCCTGCGGACGGTCTTCCCGGTCGAGGACGGCGTGCCCTGCCAGCGGATCCTGCCGATGGCCGAGGTGACCGCCGAGCTACCGCTGCTGGAGGTCAGCGGTGACGGCCTCGCCGACGCGATCACCGCTCACGCGGCGAAACCCTTCGCCCTCGAAACCGACTTGCCCCTGCGGGCCGCGCTCCTGCGCGTCGCCGACGACGAACACGTGCTGCTGCTCGTCGCGCACCACATCGCCAGCGACGGCTGGTCGACCGCGCCGCTGGCCCGGGACCTCGCCAGCGCGTACTCGGCCCGCCTCGGCGGAACCGACGCCGGCCGGCCGCCGCTTCCGGTGCAGTACGCGGACTATGCGCTGTGGCAGCACGAAGTTCTCGGCGACGAGGACGACACGAGCAGCCTGCTGCGCCGCCAGCTCGACTTCTGGCGCCGGTCACTGGCGGGGCTGCCCGAGGAGCTTTCGCTGCCCTGCGACCACCCGCGTCCCGCCGAGTCGAGCTACACCGGCGGCACGGTGCGTCTCGACCTGACCGAGCGGCTGCACGCGCGGCTGGCCGCGTTCGCCGCTGAGCGTGGCGCGAGCCTGTTCATGGTTCTGCATGCCGGGCTGGCGACGCTGCTCTCGCGCCTCGGCGGCGGCCCGGACGTGCCGATCGGCACGCCGGTCGCGGGCCGCACCGACGAACTGCTCGACGAACTGGTCGGGTTCTTCGTCAACACGCTGGTGCTGCGCGCCGACCTGTCCGGCGAGCCCGGTTTCGCCGAACTGGTCGAGCGGGTCCGCATGAGCGACCTGGCCGCGTTCGACCATCAGGACGTGCCGTTCGAACGGGTCGTCGAGGAGGTCGCGCCCGCCCGCACACTCAGCCGCCACCCGCTGTTCCAGGTGATGCTGACGCTGCAGAACACCCCGCCCGTCGAGCTGGACCTGCCCGGGCTCGACGTCTCGGTCGCCGGGTACGACGACGTCGCCGCGGTGAAATTCGACCTCTCGGTGTCGCTGAGCGAACGACGGCACCTCGACGGCCGCCCGGCCGGACTGTCCGGCACCGTCGAGTACAGCGCCGACCTGTTCGAGCCGGAGACTGTCCAGCGGCTGGGCGGCTGGCTGACCCGGCTGCTCGAGGCCGCGCTGGACGACCCGGCCCGCCCCGTCACGCAGCTGGAACTGCTCTCGGCCGGCGAGGCCGAGGCCGTTCTGGAGACGTGGAACGACACCGCGCGGACATTGCCCGCCGAGACGATCGTCTCGGCCTTCGAACGGCACGCCGCCGGTGCCGCGGCCGAGGACGACGCGGTGGTCGCGGGCGGCCGCAGCGCCTCGGTCGCGGCGCTGAACGCCGATGCGAACCGGCTCGCCCGGCTGCTGCGCTCCCGCGGCATCGGGGCGGGGAAGACCGTCGCCGTCGCGTTGCCCCGGTCGGTCGAGACGATGGTGGCGCTGCTCGGGGTGCTGAAGTCCGGTGCGGCGTACCTGCCGATCGACCTGAGCTACCCGGCCGAGCGGCTCGCTTTCATGCTCGACGACGCCGCACCCGCGCTCGTCCTCACGGCCGTCGCGGCTCAGGCGGAACTCCCGGACACGGCCGCGCTCATGCTGGACGACCCGGCGGTCCGCGCCGAACTGGCCGCACTGCCGGCCGGCGACCTGACGGACGCGGAACGGCTGCGCCCGCTGTCGGCGCGGCACCCCGCGTACGTCATCTACACCTCCGGCTCCACCGGGCGACCGAAGGGCGTGGTCGTCGAGCACAGCTCACTGAGCAACCTCCTGCGCCAGCACGAAGAGAACGTGTTCGCCCCGGCGACGGAGCGCCTGGGCGGCCGCCGGTTGCGGGTCGCGCTGACCGCGGCGGTCGCGTTCGACGCGTCGTGGGACCCGGTGCTGTGGATGATCGCCGGGCACGAGCTGCACATCGTCGACGACGACACCCGCCGGGACGCGAGCGCGCTCGTCGCCTACCTGCACGACCACGCCGTGGACGCCGTCGAGACCACGCCGTCCTACCTGCGGCAGCTGCTGTCCGCGGGGCTGCTGGACGACACCGCGCACCGGCCCGCGGTGCTCGCGCTCGGCGGCGAACAGGTAGACGAGGTGCTCTGGGCACAGCTGCGCGCCGTGACCGGACTGACCGCGTACAACTTCTACGGCCCCACTGAGTCCACAGTGGACTCAGTGGTGGCGGACCTGGCCGACGGCACGCGGCCGGCGATCGGCAAGCCGGTGCACAACACCCGGGCCTACGTGCTCGACGCCCGGCTCCGCCCGGTCCCGGCAGGAGCGCCGGGAGAGCTGTACCTCTCCGGTGCCGGCGTGGCCCGCGGGTACCTCAACCGCACTCGCCTGACCGCCGAACGGTTCGTCGCCGACCCTTACAGCGGCACTGGCGGGCGGATGTACCGCACCGGCGACCTCGCGCGCTGGCGCGACGACGCGAGCCTGCAATTCCTGGGACGCGCCGACGACCAGGTGAAGCTGCGCGGATTCCGGGTCGAGCCCGGCGAGATCGCCGCGCTGCTCGAAGCCGACCCGGCGGTCGCCGGGGCGGCCGTTGTGGTCCACGACGGTCCCGGCGGCCAGCGGCTGGTCGCCTACGTCGTCCCGGCCGCGGGCGCGCCCACCCGGGCAACACTGGCCGCGGCTTTGGCCGGTCAGGTGCCGGACTACATGGTGCCCTCGGCGTTCACGCTGCTGGAGCGGCTGCCCCTGACCCCCAACGGCAAGCTCGACCAGCGTGCGCTGCCCGAGCCGGAGGAAATCGCCACAGCCGCCTTCCGCGGTCCGCGCTCACCGCGGGAAGACCTGCTGTGCAAGCTGTTCGCCGAGGCACTCGGCCTGCCGCGGGTCGGCATCGACGACAGCTTCTTCGAACTCGGCGGCCACTCGCTGCTCGCCAGCGGCCTGATCACCCGGATCCGGTCCGCGCTCGGCGTCGAGCTGCCGATCCGGCGGCTGTTCGAGACCCCGACCGTCGCCGGGCTGGCCGCGCAGCTGGACACCGAATCGTCCGGCAGCGACCTCGACGTGCTGCTTCCCCTGCGCACCACCGGGAACCGGTCGCCGCTGTTCTGTGTGCACCCGGCCAGCGGGCTGTCCTGGACCTACTCGGGGCTGCTCAAGCACCTCGCACCGGATCAACCGCTCTACGGCTTGCAGTCGCGGAAACTGACCGACCCCGGCTACACGCCGGCGGGCATCCCCGAGATCGCCGCCGACTACGTCGAGCACATTCGCTCGGTCCAGCCGCACGGTCCGTACTACCTGCTCGGCTGGTCGTTCGGGGGGAATCTCGCCCAGGAGGTCGCCGCTCAGCTGGAGGCCGAGGGCGAGGAGATCGGGCTGCTGACCCTGCTCGACGCCTACCCTGGCGTCCCCGGCGACGGGCTCGAAGCGGGCAGCGAAGCCGAGATGTTCGCCGCGCTGCTGCGGAATCAGGGTTTCCCGCTTCCGCCGGACGGCGAGCTCGACCGGGCCGCGGTGCTGGCGCACTACCGCGCGATCGGCAACCCGATGGGCAACCTCACCGAAGACGCGCTGGGCGGCATGATCGGCGCCTTCGTCAGCCAGGCCGAATTGATGCGCGAGTTCGCACCCAGCCCGATCCGGGCCGACGTGCTGTTCTTCACCGCCACCCGCGACCGGGACGCCGGCGGCCCCGTGCTCACCGATTGGCTGCCCTACCTGGGCGGGCAGGTCGGCAACCACGACGTCGACGTGCGGCACGCCCAGCTCACCCAGCCCGGCGCACTCGCCCGGCTCGCACCGATCCTCGCCGAGCGCCTCACCCGGCGTCAGGCGCGCCCCACCGACCAGCCACAAGCCAGAACAGGGAATCGACCGTGACCAACCCCTTCGAATCCGCCGACGAGTCCTACCTCGTCCTCGTCAACCACGAGAACCAGCACTCGTTGTGGCCGGCCTTCGCCGACATTCCGGACGGTTGGACCGCGGCGTTCGGACCGGACTTCCGGCTCGCATGCCTCGAGTTCGTCGAGCGCAACTGGACTGACATCACCCCGCGGAGCCTGCTCGACGAGGAGACCCCCCGATGACCGTCGGCCCCGCCATCCGGCTCGAAGGACTACGGAAGTCCTTCGGCGCCAAGAAAGCCCTCGACGGCGTCGACCTCACCATGGCGGCCGGGCAGGTATTCGGCCTGCTCGGCCCCAACGGAGCCGGCAAAACGACGGCCGTGCGCATCATCACCACCCTGCTGCGCCCGGACGGCGGTCGCGCGGTCGTCGCCGGCGCCGACGTCGTGGCCGACCCCGACCGGGTTCGCCGCTCGATCGGGCTTTCCGGGCAGTACGCCGCAGTCGACGACAAGCTGACCGGCTTCGAGAACCTCTACCTCGTCGCGAAGCTCTACGGCATGCGCCGGCGGCGGGCCGCGCGGACCGCGCGGGAACTGCTGGAACGGTTCCGCCTCGACGACGCCGCCGACCGCGGCGCCGGCACCTACTCCGGCGGCATGCGCCGCCGGCTCGACCTGGCCGGCGCCCTCGTCGCGGCCCCGCCCGTGGTCGTGCTCGACGAGCCGACCACCGGCCTGGACCCGCAGAGCCGGCTCAACACCTGGGACGTCGTCGCCGAGCTGGTCCGCGACGGCACCACCGTCCTGCTCACCACCCAGTACCTCGAGGAAGCCGACCAGCTCGCCGACCGGATCGCCGTGCTCGCTGACGGCCGCGTCATCGCCGAGGGCACCAGCGACGAGCTGAAGAGCGCCACCGGCGGGGAACGGCTGGAACTCGTCGCCGCCGACGAGGCCGGACTGGCCGCCGCGCACCGTATCCTGGCCGGTATCGGCGGCGTCCCGCCGACACTGGACCGGCGCGCCCGCCGTCTCGAAGTCGCCGTCGGCGCCACGCAGAGCGGCCAGCACGCCCTCGCCGCCGCGGCCGCGCGGCTCAACGCCGAACACGTACGAGTGCTCGACCTCGGCCTGCGCCGCGCCACCCTCGACGACGTTTTCCTGTCCCTGACCGGCGCCAGCACTCCCACGAGAGACTCCGAGGAGACCGTGATCCTGCCACCGATCACCGACTGGCCCCGCCACTCGGGCCGCCTCGACCGGACCGAGGCCGGCGCGTGACCGCACTGGCCCAGGTGGCCCGCGACAGCAGCGCTCTCGCCTGGCGCAATCTGCTCACCATCCGGCGCACCCCCGGCTCGATCTTCGCCAGCGTGCTGCAGCCCATCATGTTCGTGCTGTTGCTGGGCTACGTTTTCGGCGGCAGCCTCGGCGGCGACGCCTACCGCGAGTTCATCATGGCCGGCATCTTCGCCCAGACCGTGACGTTCAACGCCTCGTTCACCACCATCGGACTGGCCAACGACCTGCAGAAGGGGATCGTCGACCGGTTCCGGTCCCTGCCGATGTCGAGGGTCGCGGTGCTGCTCGGCCGGACCACCTCGGACCTGACCACCAGCGTCGTCAGCCTGCTCATCACCAGCCTGTGCGGGCTGGCCATCGGCTGGCGCATCCGCGGCAACCCGCTCGACGCCGTGCTCGCCTACCTGCTCATCCTGCTGTTCGCGTTCGCCATGTCCTGGGTCGGCGCCTTCATCGGACTGGTCTCCCGCAGCGTCGAAGTCGCCCAGAGCCTCGGCCTGATCTGGCTGTTCCCGGCCACCTTCATCTCCGCGGGCTTCGTCTCCGTGGCCGCCCTGCCGGAGCCGCTCGCCACGATCGCGGAATGGAACCCCATCACCGCACTCGCCAACGCCGCCCGCCGCCTCTTCGCCAACCCCGCCCCGGCCGCCGTGGCCCAACCCCACAGCTGGCCCGCCGAAAACGCCATCTTCTACTCGGTCCTGTGCTCGCTCGGTCTCATCGCCCTGTTCATGAGCCTCGCCGTCGCGCGCTACCGCCGCGTCGCGAGTCGATAAGCCAGATCGGCACCGAGAAATGCGGTCCGCGGCACCGCAATCGCGGCCGCGCAACGACCCGCAGGGCTTCCCGGGGCATGGACCGCTCCGGCGGACGGCACTGCTGTGCCCGAGCACCGCTGGCCGCGGACGGCCTTGGCCGGTGGGCGCGGGCTGGGGGCGGGTTCGGGGGCTTCGGCGCGCTGCGCGGCTTCCTCGAACGCGGCCGACTCGACGGCGGCATGTTCGACCCCGCGGGCCCGCCTGGCACCGGGGCGGCAGCCCGGGCTGGCGAAGTCGCGCGTCCGAGGGGGTCCCACCCTGTGACCAGCCATCGCCGCCTGGTGCCACACCGCGTGCCAGCGGGACGAGGCATCCGGCGAGAGCGCCTGATGTCCGGCCTCTTTCGCGGCGTCGGCGATGTGGGAGCCGATGAATCCGGTGCTTGCGGGTGAGCAGGACCCGCATGATGTCCTTGCCGGATCGGCTTCCGGTCGGCTCACCAATTGGTGAGCACGAGATGATTGACGGCCAGCGCCGTGACCGCTTGTGCGGCCAGCCACCATCGCCGGGAACCGGGCGGCAGCAACGCCGTCCCCGCGATCAGCCAGGTCCCGAAGGGCAGCCAGATGCGCTCGACCTCGGCTTTGGACAGGCCGGACACATCCGAGCAGATCACCGCCAGGAGGGCACCGGTCACCAGCAGGAAAACGGGATCCTCGAGCAAGGAGCGTTTCGGGACCGCCAGCAAGCCCGTCGCCACTGTGCGGCGGGTTCCGGCGAGGACGGCGGGACCGCACGCGATCAGGAAGGCCGCGATGTCGGCCCAGACCCAGTAGGAGTACGGCCTCAGGTTCGCGATGCCCTGGTAGTAGCGCTGAACCACCAGTTGGTAGCCGTCGAACCACCAGAACCCGGCCAGCGCGAAGACCGCGGCCACGAGCAGGGCGGTGGTGATCGCCATCGCCGCGATCTGCCATCGTTTGCCGAGAATCAATGCGGCTACGGCGAGGAAGCCGAACAGAACCAAGCCGTAGGAAAGGAAAACGCCGAAGCCGAGCAGCAGGCCGCCGGCGCAGGAGGCGAACGCCGCGCGAACACGGCTTCGCGTGAACACGGCCGCGGCGAGCGCGAGAAAAGCGATGCCGGTGGCGGTCACCCCGGCGAACAGCCCGTCGGCGGAGGCGCCTATCCAGATCACGCCGGGCGTGAGGACCGCGAACGGCAACGCGGCGCGGGCCGCGTCGCCGCGTCCGAACAAGGACAAGGTCGCGGGAACCGCGACCGCGCTCAGGCAGCCGACGACGACACAGGCGGTCGCCGCCCACGCTCCGCCGCCGAGCCCGATCCGGTTCAGCCAGACGAACACGAGCGTCGCACCGGGCGGGTGCCCGCTGACGTGGGTGGTCCAGTAATGCGGAGTGCCTTCGAGGATGCGTCCGGCGAACGAGCGCAGCATCTCCGGGATGTCGGGAATGTTGGGCACCTCGTGCAGATACTCGTTGTCGGAGGTCAGCCGGGAGGTGAATCCCCGGGTCCAGCCGTCGACCATGACCAGCGCCATCGTCCAGCCCAGCGACAGGACATAGCCGAGGGCGAGCAGTGGACGCCACGCCATCCGTGCGGCGACGGCCGGCCCCCACAGCCCGACCAGCACCGCGATCAGGACCGCGAAGAGGGAGCCGGGACCGACATGCGGCAGCCAGTCGCCGAAGATCGGCGGCGCGTACGCGTAGATGACGACACCGGAACCCGGTTGGTTGTAGTACAACCCGACAACGATGGCCGCGAAGACCAGCCCCAGGGCCAGCGCGACACTGATCAGATCGGCCCGGTGTCCTGACGACGACGCTCGAGGAGGCACCGCGTCCGGCTTGTGCCTGATTCCGCTTTCCTTCATCCGACCGTGCCCACCGCCGCGGCGAACATCGTGCCAGGCATGGTCTCGGCCACCGCCCGCGCGTCGGCCATGGTGTCGACGTCCCGCAGTCCGGGTGCCGTGGCGACGTGCAGGCCGTGGTCGATCAAGGCCTGTCTGGTGCGGAAGCCGGTGTCGGATCGGGACGTGGTCACGCCGCTGACGACCGCCGCTTTGAGCGGATCGCGCAGTCCCAGCAGCCACCAGCCGCCGTCGTCGGCCGGCCCGAGCACAGCCTCGGCCGCAGTTCCGAGCAGCCGGTCGCGGCACTGCTCGAGAAGCTCGGCGCTCACTTGCGGGGTGTCCATTCCGATCTGCAGGACCGGGCGGCCGGGCGCCAGCGCGGCGGCGTCCGCGTGCGCGGCGGCGATCCGCTCGCCCAGCGACGATCCGCGTTGCGGCAAAACGGGAATGTCTGCCGTCACGGCGCACAGCTCCACGGCCGATATCCCGGTTTCGAGATCTCCTTCGAGTGCGACCACCGCGTGCGCTCCGGACACACTGCGCACGGCGCGCACTGTTTCCAGCAGGGCGGCCGCCGCGATGTGCGCCGCCTGTTCGGAGGTCGCGGGCGGGCACAGCCGGGTCTTCACCCGGCCCGGCAAGGGCGCTTTGGCGAGAATGAGGATCGTCGTCGAGGTCATCGGCGGGCCAGCACTGCCGTCATGTCGAAAGCCGCCCGCACCGTTCCCCGCACGGAGCCCGACACCTTGGAGCGTCCGCCGGCGCGCGCCCGGTAGGGCACATCGAACTCGACGATGCGCCACTCCGCCTCCGCGGCTCGCAGCAGCAGTTCGAGCGGATATCCGAAGCCCCGGTCGCCCACTTCGAGGCGGAGCAGTGCGTCCCGGCGCGCGACGCGGATCGCGGCGATGTCGTGCACCGCCGCACCCCGCCTGCGCAGCAGCCAGGCGACTCCCGAGTTGGCGGCGCGCGCGTGCCAGGGCTGAACTCCGCTCCGCACCGGCCGCCGCCGTCCCACCGCGAGGTCGGCCTCGCCTCGGGCGACCGGGTCGAGCAGCATCGGCAGCAGAGCCGGATCCAGCGACCCGTCAGCGTCGAGCACTCCGGCGAAGGTCCGCCGGGCATTGACCAGCCCAGTGTGCACAGCGGCCCCGTAGCCGGGCTTCGGTTCGTGCACGACAAATGCCCCGTGTGCCCGGGCGACCGCGGCGGTCTCGTCGGTCGAGCCGTTGTCCACGACGAGGGGATGGCAGCCTCGAGGAAGCGCCGAGAGCACGTCGGGAAGCGTGCTCGCCTCGTCCCGGCAAGGCAGAATCACATCCAGATCCAGATCGACGACTCCTGACATCTTTCCTCCCGTGACCTCTCGGAATACCGGATACCCGCACAACGAAGCAATTACCCCTCGCCCTCTTGCCCAGTCGATTCGCTCGGTTCTGTTTCCTGCGGGCCGCGATGGACCGTCCGGCAGACATCAACGATGGTGCTGGCGGTGAACAGACTTGCGGTCACCAAAGGCCACCGCGAGTCAGGGGGTCTTCGTTCTGTCCGGTGGCCGCGACGAAGGCGGTGACCTTTGTTCGACAATGCCGGGGAAGAACAGCCCGGCGGCGTACCAGGGAAACAGCATCAGTTCGTGGGCGGAGGCTGGCAGTCGCAGCCGTCCCGACCCAGCACCTCAACGGCTGTCGGGTGAACGGGGCGAGTGCCTGTTACGCAAAAGGTTTCCGGTGTGGACGGCCGGGTAACTCCGGCAGGACGGCGACGGCGCGATCGCGCCGGGACGGAGCGAAGCTGTGATGCGATGGGTGCACTTGTGGCTGGCCGGCCTCCTAGTCGCGGGCTGCTCCGCCCCGGTCGAGGACAAGCCCGCGAAACTCCCCCCTCCAGCGGAACCCGCGGCGGCACCCGCGCTGGCACGGCCGCCGGCCGGGCGCGTGGTTCCGGTCGGAACGGCTCCCGAGGGCATCGTCGCCGACGGCGCCACCCACACGGTCGCTGTCGGAGTCCGGGAGCCCAACGCGCTCGCGCTCGTCGACGCGCGGACGGGGACCGTCGGCAGGCGGGTCCCGTTGCCGGGCTGGCTGCGGCACCTGCAGCTCGCGGGCCCCGGCGGCCCGGTGCTGGTACCCGACGAAACGTCCAATTCTTTCCTGACCGTCGCGCTGCCCGGCGGCGAGGTGACCTCGACGGTCCCGACCGGCGTGGTGCCGCATGACGCGACGCGTGCCGCCAACGGGTCGTACTTCGTGGCGAACGAACTCGGCAAGAGCGTCGTCGTGGTGCGTGGCGGCCGGGTCGTGCACACCTTCGCCGATGTCGCCCAGCCGGCCGGGCTCGCCGCGGTGGGCGATACCGTCGGCCTCGTCGACGTCCGGCGAAACGACCTGACAATTTACGACGTGGCCACCGTCCGGCAGGTCGGGCGAGTGCCTGCCGGTGCCGGGCCCACCCATGTGCTCGCCGACAAACGCGGCCGCCTGGCCGTCGCCGACACCCGCGGGAACGCCATCGTGATCTTCGAACTTTCCCCACGGCTCGAGCAGATCGCCAAGCTGTCACTTCCGGGAACGCCGTACGGGATCACCTACGACGCCGTACGGGATCGGATGTGGGTGACGCTGACCGCCGTCAACGAAGTCGTCGGGCTCGACCTGTCGGCTGGGACGCCGAAGGAGATCGCCCGGTTGCCGACGGTGCGCCAGCCGAACACGGTGGCAGTGGACCCGGGCACCGGACGGGTGTTCGTCACCGGCACCGCGGACGGTGTCGTCCAGTTGATCGATCCCTGACTGGGCCGCTGCACGGTGCGCCGCCACCAGCGCCGTGCAAGGGGCGGCTCGGTGCGTCGCGCCGACACGAGGCAAACGGCTGCCGGCGGGGCAGCGCGTAAATGATCGCCGCGGATCATGCGAGGACGGGGCTACGCCGCCAGTGTGATGAATGGTGTCCGCTGGGCCCGTTGGCGAACGCTGTAGGTACACCGAGTTTTCGCGTCAGGTCTCGTTCAGGTTGGTGGCGATGGCGTGGCGGACGTCCTTGCTGGTGCGGAAAGCATGCGGAAGGTGAAGGGTGTGGATCTGCCCGTCCGCGGTGATCAGGAAGAAGATCGGGGCCCGCACCGCAGCGCGGTGTGCGCGTTGCTGGCCGGCGCCGACCGAGGCGTGGCGGTGCCGTAGGACGTGGCGCTGGTCGGATTCGACGACATTGAAGACGGCCGGTTCAGCGTCCCGGCGCTGACCTGTGGGGCTCGGGAAGTCGTCGCCGCTGGTGGGAGCCTATGTCCGCAGCTCCTCTTCGGCGGCTGAGATGCTGCCCTGATGGTCATTTCGTTGCTGTACCGGACAACTCGTGCGTTGCTGTCCGTCCCGGCGATTCTGCTGCGCCGGGATGCCGGCAAGGACGCTGAGTTGCTCGTTCTCCGGCATCAGAACGCGGTGCTGCGGCGACAGGTTGACGGTCCGTGATGAGTTCGCAGACCGGTTGTGGCTGGCCGCGTTGTGGTCGCTGCTCCCGCGCTGCCGGTGGCGCGGCGTATTCCTGGTCACCCCAGGGACGCTGCTGAGCTGGCACCGCAGGCTGATCGCCAGAAAGCGGGACTGCACCGCTCGACGTCGACGCACTGGGCGTCCACCTGCGGCGGCTGCGTTGAAGAGACTGGTGCTGCGTGTGGCGCAGGAGAACCCACGGTGGGGACACCGCGGAGTCCATGGGCGAGTTGACCCGGCTGGGGCATCGGATCGCGCCGTCCACAGTCTGGGAGATCTTGCATGCGGCCGGCATCGACCCCGCTCCGCGCCGCGCCGTTCCGAGCTGGCGCGGGTTCCTCGCCGAGGGAATCATCGCCGCGGACTTCTTCCGCGTGGACACGATCACCGGCAGACGGTTGTATGCGCTGGCGTTCCTCGAGCATCGCACCCGCAAGCTCCACATCGCCTGCGTCACTGCGCACCCCACCGCGCAATGGGCGACCCGGCAAGCTCGTAACCTCGCCAGCGACCTGGGCCGCCGTGTCGAGTCGCTGCGTTTTGTCCTTCGCGCTCGCGACAGCAGGTACACCGGCTCCTTCGACGCGGTCTTCGAAGCCGAGGAGATGAAAGTGCTCCTCGCTGCGCCCCGGGCTCCGCGGATGAATGCTCACTGCGAAAGAGTGATCGGGACCATTCGCCGCGAGGTCCTCGACCACATTCTGGTCATGTGCGAGGCGCACGCCGGACGGGTCCTCGCCGATTATCAGGAGGATTACAACAGGCACCGACCGCATCAGTCCCGAGGTCAGCTGCCTCCCGATGTCCGGGATCAGCCCGATGTCGTCCAGGACGCCGGGACCCGCAGACTCTTGCGCACCCGGGTCCTCACAGGAGTCATCAACGAGTACCGATACGCCGCCTGAGCTGCAGCGACGACTTTTCAAGCCCCACAGGGTGGTACTGCAACGGGGCCGACGGCGACGGAGGGGAGCGAACGACTGCGCTGGCCCGCTGGTACCGGGAGCTGCCACGAGCGGCTGGTGGCCCGCCGCTGCGCTGGTGCGGATTGTCCGGGCCTGTCCTGTGGTCGGCGGGTTCTTTCGGCTGTGAGCTGATGTCGACGTTGCCGTCGCCGAAGTCCTGCAGCTGCCCGTAGTCGATCTTCAAGCCTTGGCCGGCGGACTTCGCGGTGCCCGCGTAGGTGTTGTACTTGTACTGGTTGATTTTCGCTTCGGTGTCGGTGGTCCGCCAGAACTGTGCCTCGTCCAGGAACGTCCGGTGCGGCGGAGTCTCGGGCATCGGCCGCAGCGACGCCTTCAGCTGGTCGAACCCGTGCGCCAGGCCGCTGGCGTTCTGCGAGTTCGCGGTGAACGTGTGCGACGCGGCCTGCGACACGTCCGCAAGCGGCTTGATCCGCGCCTGCGCGGTGTCCGCTCCGCCGCCGGTCCAGGACGATTCCATGCCCGACATCAGCTGCTGCACGCGGCCGCTGACCTGCGCGTGCTGTTCGGCCAGTTCCGCGGCCTGGTCGGCGCCGCCGTGCCAGTCCGGCGCGCCCTTGCTCGCCATGATCTGCTTGACCAGTTCCGACTGGGGCACGGCCTGCTCGCCGAGGTTGCCCTCGAACAGATCGCCGAACCATCCGCCGACGTCGCTGGCCCGGTCTCCGACCCACTCGACGGCGCCTTCGACGGCGTGCCCGACGGCTTTCGCCGCGTCGCCCAGAACATCGAAGATCGACATCACGAACCCGCTTTGTGCTTCAGATTCGTCATCACCCGCTGGGCGGCGACGTTCGCGACGTAGCAGGGTCGACGGTGCCCTTCTTCGCCGAGCTGAGGCCGATGGAGACGTCCCACGGTCCGCTGGTCGTTGATCCCGAAGGTGACCTGGCAGGACTCGTCAGGTGATTCGCTGCTCTGCGTGTCGTGGTCGTGTGTCGCCGCAATGGGTGAACTCACGCTTGCTCTTAGCGCGGGGTAAGGATCGGACCCAGCAAAGGAGACGCAGTTCGTTCAGAGGGTCGGGCGAAGCAGCCACGACTTGAGGAGGAACTGCGATGAGTTCACAACATGCAGATGGAATCCGGGAAAGCCCGTTGACGGCATTGCAGAGCCGTCTTCGTCACCCGCGCGTGATCGGGAGGTTCGACCGGGCCTTGGAGGCGTGGTCGCGGTCAGATCTCGCGTTGGTCGAGACATCGAGTCGAGACCGTCTTGCACGGGTGCTGGCGACGCGAGAGTACGAGACTCACGACCGGGTCTTGCACGCGTTGCTTGAGCGCGCTGCGGTGTCTGGACGAGACGGTGCGACGGCAGCGGAGATCGTGCTCTCGGCGATGTTGCCAGCGGTCCCGGGCGTGACTGGCCGGGTGATCCGGGCGGCGCGGGCTTCGACCGGCGGGGGAGGTGCGCGGAGGGGCGTAACCGGCGGGGGAGCCTCGGCAGACGAGGCGAACGCTGACGTGCAGGCCACGGTGATCGGACACCTGTGGGAGCAGGTCCGGTGTTTCCCGTTGCGCCGCCGGCATCACGTGGCGGCGAATCTGGTCCGGGAAACGCAGCGGGCGGCGTTGCGCTCGTTCGGGGTGGACCATGTTCAGGCCGCGGCTGAGGTGTCGAGTGTGGACGACGACGCGTTCCGCGGCGCGTTGGCACAGCCGGAGCGCGAGGTTGCCGCGTCAGAGGAGTTGCTTTCAGTGCTGTCGTGGGCGGTGGCGCGTGGCTTGCTCGACGAGCGGGGCCAGGCGGTGCTGACGCGCCGGTTCTTCGGTGACCGGGCCGGTCGGGACGGAGTGGCCACGGATCGCCAGGTCGGTGAAGAATTGGGGGTGAGCCAGCCGACGGTAACCCGGTGGCGCAATCGGGCGATCGCTGCGCTTGCGGACGCCGCGGAGGAGTACCCGGGCGGAGACCTGCCGTGGGCGAGTTGAACAGGGCCGCATCAAGCCGAACCGCAAGAGCCATGCCTGGGAGGCCAATGTCCGGTGGGAGGCGGGAGAGGGCCATGGCGCATAGCTCGAAGCCTGTCGGTCCGGCTGTGCGTAAGCCGGGCGAACGACGGAATCGCGCGTTGGCAAGGGTGTTGCCGGACGCCGCGGTCGAGCCCGCACTCCGCGCGATGACCGGCAGGGCCGGACGAACGGTGGCGTGGTTGGTCGTCGTGGCCAGCCCGTTGGCGACGGTCGGAGGGCTGGTCGTGTTGCGCTCCGGTGCAGCTCCGAATCCGGTGACTGCGGCTGAGAGAGTCCAGCGGGGTCCGCAGGGGTGGGCGGAGATGTATGTGCGGTCGTGGTTGTCGGCCAGCCGCGACGATTCCGCGGCCCTGATGGCTTTCTATCCCGATGGGATGCGGTCGGAGCGAGAGGTCGGGTCGCAGATCCCGGTGGCCACTGCCACCGTCTCGGCCGTCTCGCCCGAGCCGGGGGTGTGGTCGGTGGTCGTCGCGGCGAACCTGCTTACCCTGCAGCCGGACGGCACGCGTCCCGCAAAGATCACCTGCGAGCAAGTCAGCTTCGTCGGGGACGGCAGCTCGTACGCGGCGACGTCGCTTCCGTCCCCAGTGACCTGCCCCGCGACGGCAGTGCAGCCCGAACTCGCCTACGGCCAGCCTGCTGATCCGGCGGGCCCGGTCGGGCAATCGGTGATCGGGTTCCTGACCGCTTATGTGGTGGGGCAGGGGCAGCTTGACCGGTATGTCAGTCCGGGGACCGGCGTCGCACCCGTGTCGCCGCCGCCGTTCGCTTCGGTCCGGCTGCAGGACTTGAGGACCCACGAGACGTTCGAGCCGGGCCAGGCCGCGCGGCCGTTGGACGGGACGCAGGTCCGGGTGCTGGCGCGGGCGAAGTGTTTCGACGCGACCGGGCAGAGCACGCTCGCTGACTACCCGCTCACTCTGACCGCGCGGTCAGGCCGGTGGGAGCTGACCCGGATCGACCCGGTCCCGCTGCGGGAACCGACTCCAGGGAGGCGTTGAGGATGGGAATGCTGCTGGCAGCGGATGTGAAGTCCTGGCTTGACGCGAATCTCGCCTGGGGCGGCGAGGCGGTCCGGCGGCTGATCCTGCTGGTCGCTGTGGTCGGCGGGATCAGTCTGCTGATCGGCACCCGCGGTAATTTCACCAGGGCGATCAAGTACGGGGTGATCGCGGCGGTGTTCCTCGGGATCCTGCTGAACCTCGATGCCGTGTCGGGGATGTTCGGTTCCTGGTTCACCCACTAGCCGTGCCCGCACCGAAACCCCGCAGCGAAACGCTGATCGGCCGATCCTACACGCGGTCGCGGCGGTATCCGCGGATGTTCGGCCGGATGCCCGGCCGCGACGGCGGGTATCTGCCGGGCGGGCCCTATACCCTGACCCAGGGCGTCGTGTTCCTCCTCCTGTTGCTCGTGGTGTGGAAGCTGCCGCTGCTGGACTGGCTGGGTGCGGCGCGCTGGTGTGTGCCGCTGTCGGCGGTGTTCCTGCGCCGCGCCCGGATCGAATCGCGCACCCCGCTCGGCTGGTTGTGCGGCTTGATCTCGCACGTTCTGGCACCAGCGTCCGGGATGCTCGGCCGTCGGCCGTATCGGCCCGCCCGTCCTGTGTGGACACAGCACCGGATCCATCTCCATCTCGGTGCGCTGAAGGACGAGTCACGGACTGCGGTGGAGACGAAGGAGCCGAGATGGAGCAGATCCTCGACCTGAGCGGAAACCTCGTGTTCTGCGCGGACGGCTCGACTTGGGCCGTGTGGCGGGTACTGCCGGGGGAGAGCGCGCGTTCGAGCGGACGGCAGTTGCGCACCTTGTACGAGCGCACGGTGACCTTCATGAAGTCCCTGCGCGGCGAAGCGCTGATCGTGTCGCTGTGCGAACAGGCCCAGCCGCACTCGATCGTCCGCCGCTGCCTGGCCGGGATCGACGTCGAGACGAACCCGCACTGGGCCGAAACCGTGCACAACGCCTGGGATCAACTCGACGCCCTCGACCTGCTCGGCCGGACCTACTGGATCGCGCTCCCGCTGACGGGCCACGGCTGGCGGGACACCGCCGGCGGCCTGCTGCGTGCGACCGGTGCCGCGCTGGCGGCCAGTCTCGGTCTCCCCACGAGACCAGCGACAACCGCAGCCGTAACGCAGGCCAAGGAACGGGCCCGAGTCGCGGGACAGGAACTCGGCGGAGCGTTGCCGCTGCGGCCGGTGACGGAAGCCGAACTGCTGTGGTGGCTGGGCCGCGCACCGGTTCGCGGCGTGAACGAGCCGCAACTCGAGACCAGCGAGACCGTCCACAACACGCGAGTCTCAGTCTCGCACCAACGGAGAACTGCTTTCGCGACATTCCCGGCGACCGTCCTCGACGAAGGCGGCCGCACTGACCACAACGGCCGCGGGCTCGTCGCGCCGCTCGCGACCCTGAATCGCCGGTTCCTCAAATGCCTGACCCCGTCCGACGACGGCGTCCTCGCGAGCTACCAGGCCTACCTCGTCCTCGCCGAGATGCCGCGAGCCTTCACCTTCCCCGGTCACGAAATCCTCGCGCGGCTGGCCGATCTCGGGTTCGGCATCGACTACGCCCTTCGGTTGACCGCAAAAACCAACGAGGAAGCCCGAGCCGCCAACCGCCGCCGCACCCGTGACCTGATGGGACAGGACGAGGAGCATGCTGCCGACAGCGCCGGCGTGCCCGCCGACGTGCATTCCGCGCAGGAGGAGATCCAGCACAAGAACGCCCGCCTAGGTGCCAGTTCCACCGAGGTCGACCTCGAGGTCGGCGTCATCGCCTGTGTTTGGGGCCAGACCGCGGACGAGTGCGACGTTGCTGCGAAAACGCTGCGGCAAACGTTCCTCGGCGGCGAATATCGATGGGAACGCCCGCTCGGCGGACAACGCCAGCTCTACCAAGCGATGCTGCCTGGCTACCGCACCCCGATGGTCGTGCGCGAATGCAGCCAGAATCTCCTCGCGACCGACGCCGCCATGCTCCTGCCCTTCTCCGCCACCGACTTCGGCGACCCGACCGGCGCGCTGTTCGGGCTTGCCCTTGACGGCGGGGCACTTGCCCCGTTCCTGCTCGACCCGACCTACGGGCCGACCCACGACTCCTCCGGCGGGATCGCGGTGGTGGGGGAGCTGGGTGCTGGGAAGTCGGTGGTGCTCAAGAACGTCGCCGCCATCGTCCGGCTCATGCTCGACGGACGGGTCATCGCCATCGACCGCACCCGCAGCCGGGAATGGGTCCCGGTCGCCGATGCCTTGCCCGGCAACACCCAGGTCGTCGACATCGTCGACCCCGCGCTCGACGGCGAACGCGTCACCAGTGCCGAACTCCGCTACTCCTGTGACCCGCTGCGCGTGTTCCGCGGCAAGACCAGCACCGGCATCGCCGAAATCTTCTTCGCCGCCTGGCTCGACCTCGAATCCACCTCACCTGAACGAGACGCGCTCGGCCGCGGACTCGACACCGTGACCTCCACAGCCGAGGCCTCCAGCAACCGGCTTATCGACGTCCTTGCGGTGCAAGGCAAACAAGACGTTGCCGCGCGTGCGTTGGCGTCGCGATTGGACCGGCTCCGGCGCGACCCGATCACCCGCACGATCTTCGACCCCGACCTCCCTCCGGTCGATCTGCACACTGCGGACTTCGTCGCGTTCTGCACCCACGAAGTCCCGCTGCCCACCACACTGGAAATGAGCAGCGAACGCATGGCCGCCCGCATTCCGCCGCGGAAACTGTTCGGCCGAGCCTTCCACCTGCTCATCGCCGCTATCGCCAAAGAAGTCTGCTTCGGGACCACCCGCTGGGGCGAGTTCATCTGCGACGAGGCTTACAACGTCACCGGCACACCGGAAGGCCAGCAGATCGCCCTGGAATTCGTCCGCGACGGCCGCAAACACGGTGCCGACGCCGCATTCGGGTCGCATGCGCCGCAAGACCTCGGCGACGATGTCCTGCGCGGCTTGATTGCCGTTCGCCTGGTCGGCCGTCACCGCGACGACAGTCTTGCGCGGCAGAGCCTGGCCTGGCTCGGCGTCGACCCGGCCGACCCGCGCTACCACGACGCTGTCACCAAGGATCTCTCGCCGCTCAATCCCGCCGGAGGGGAAGCGGAGCGCAAGGCCCGTGCGGGGGAGTTCCTCGTGCGGGACCACTTTGGACGGATCGGCAAGATCAAGGTACTTCCGCAGCCATACCGGACTTTCCCGAAAGCCGTCCTGACCACGCCCACGGTCACGCGCAGCGCGAAAACCCCGCATTCCTGAATCGGACGCGCCGGGGCGTGTGCGTGTCCAGGATGTGCCCCGTCCCAATGTCACGGTCGTGTGTACGGCTGTTCTCCTGGTGCTGCTGACTGCGGCACTGGCGGGTGCACCACGTGCGGCTGCTCAACAATCGTCGCCGAAGCCGCATTCCTGCGAACCGTATCCGTACTGCGTCACCAACCCGGACGTTGTCGCACCATCTCCGGCTCTGCCGCCGGGCAAGCCCGCGTCGCCGACCGAACCGCCGCCGCTTCCGCTGCTCGACCAGCAAGGGCACGAAGGGCACGGCAACGGGCTGTTCAGCATCGACGACGGCTACGGCCGCGATCTGCACAACTACGATCTCTTTGCGAACCTCCCGTCGCTGCTGAGCGATCCGATGCCCACGATCTGGTTGTGGCTGGGGAACATGGGTTTCGCGGTCGGCAAGTACTCGGTGGGTTTCTCGGTGTGGTTCACCGAATGGTCGATGACCGCGGGCGTCGTGGACTGGGTGAAAGCCCCGGCCGAAAGCCTCGAACAAGTCTGGCAGACCTCGATCATCGGAGACCTCCACCTGCGGCAGATCGCCTTGCTGATCGCGGTGTGCTACCTCGGTTTCCTGTTCGTGCGCGGGTTCACCACCCGGGCGTGGCGCGAGATGCTTTCGACGATCGTGATCAACGCGCTCGCCGTCTCGGTTATCACACACCCCGTCGGGTTCCTGGTGGGAGATGACGGGGTGTTGAGTCTCAGCCGCGCGCTCGGCACGGACGTCAGTGCCATAGTGCTGGGCCAGCAGCCGGGCGGAACGGGGAACCCCGCGGCACCGATCGGACAGGCGCTGATCGACAACCTTCTCGTCACGCCGTGGGAACTCCTGAATTACGGCTCCGCGATCACGGGCGACCACAAAGTGGACGGAGCCTGCCGGTATTCGGTGAAGAAGGTGCTCGACGACGGCCCGTGGTCGGGCAAGGACGACAGCACCAAGGCCCGCGAGCTGGACGGCTGCCCCGACCGATACGGCAAGTACAACGAGGTCGCCGACGCCGACCGCGCGTTTGGCGCGTGGGGCTACGCGATCGCGATGGTGCTGTTCGCCATCCTGACCGTCTGCCTGAACGCGATCCAGGTGCTGGCCCCGTATCTCTTGTTGTTTGAAGGACTCCTGCTGGCGCTGGCGCTCGTCGTCGCGGTGGTCCCGGCCTGGCAGCACCAGCTCGCCTACCGGGTCAGCTCGATCGCGGCGACTGTTGCCAAAGTCTTGATGGGCATGCTGTTCCTGGCTGTGATGACGGTGATCGTGCGGTCGTTGATGACCGCTGACCTCGGCCCCGCGCTGGTGCGGTTCTCGGTGATCGACCTGGTCGTGTTCTCCGGTTTCCTGTTCCGCAAACGACTTGCCGCCAATGTCGCGCGCGTGCGGTCGCGGGTGAGCGCGGGCGTGCAGCGGATCGGGCAACCGCGCACCGCGCCGAAATCACTGCCGGAACCCATCGTGGCACCCGGACCGCATCGGATCTCCCGGACGGTCAAAGCGGGGACAGACGCGTTCGCCGAGGCCGTTGCTCCGGTCGGGGAGCTGAAGAACCGGCTTGTGACAGCGGGAAAAGCGGGCGGCAAGGCAGGAAGCAAAGTGCTGTCCTACACGATCGGCGCGCCGGTGTCGTGGCCGCGAGCCGCGCACCGGGCCAGCACGGCGCTGACCTCGAAGGGCAATGCCGCGAAAGCCGCGCTCGGACGGCAGGCCGCCGCAGCCAAGGCTTACGGCGTCCGCTACGCCAGCGGGCTCGGCACGATGTCGGGTGCGAGACCGGCTTGGCACGCCGTTACGACAGCGGCGGCTGCGGTGCAGGCGAGACACGGCGAGGCGGGGGAGAAGCCATACCTGGCCGACGAAGTCGCTGCCCACTTCCCCGCGCGCATCGCGGCGGCACCGACGTTCACCGGCACCAACCACGCAGCACCGGCCGAGCCGAAATTGCCTCCTGACGCGACGTCGTTGCCGCCGGGCATGCTCTCGCCACCCGTGTCCTGGAGCCAACGCCTGCGCGACCGCATGAACCAGATCAAGGGGGCATGACATGAATCCGTTGCTGGCGCTACGCGTTGCCGAATACGCGCGCGACGCCTACCGGCAACATCCGTGGCGATGGCGCATCCTGGCCGCGTTGCCTCTGGCCGCGCCGCTGCTCGCTGCGCTTCTGCTCGCCGGGGTCCTGATCGCGATCGCCGACGATTCGAGCGGGTCACCCGAGACCCCCGCAGACGTGCCGGGAATCCCCGCTGTCATGCTCGCCGCCTACACCCGCGCCGCACAGCGGGTCGCGCAGCTCCGGCCAGACTGCCGCGGGATGCACTGGGCCGTCTTGGCCGGCATCGCGCAAGAGGAATCCCACCACGCCACCGGCCGGGCGATCGCACCGAACGGCGACATCACGCCGCCGATCCTCGGCCCGCTCCTTGACGGCAGCGGAACCGGCGGAAACCGCACGCCGATCCGCAACCTCGACGGCACCTTCGCCCGCGCCGAAGGACCCTTCCAATTCCTCTCGACCACCTGGAGCACCGTCGCCCAAGACGGCAACGACGACGGCATCCGCAACCCGCAGAACGCCTTCGACGCAGCATTGACCGCTGCGCTCTACCTCTGCGGTCGCGGACCCCTCGACCTCGGCAAGGAATCCGACCTGCGCGACGCGATCTACTCCTACAACGCCAGCCAGGTATACGTCGACCAAGTGCTGGCCGACATCCGCAACTACGACGCGCTCCAACTCCACCCCGCAGCGGCGCACTCCCCGGCGAGCGGGCAAGCGAAGCAAGTCATCGACGCGGCGATGTCCCAGCTCGGCGTCACCTACGCCTGGGGCGGCGGCACCGCGGCCGGGCCAAGCCGCGGCATCCGCGACGGCGGCGAGGCCGACCGGCATGGCGACTACGACAAGATCGGCTTCGACTGCAGCGGACTGACCCTCTACGCGTACGCCCGCGTCGGGATCACCCTGCCGCACCAAAGCGGAGCCCAGTTCGCCCTCGGCACTCGCCTGTCGCGGGCCGCGGGCTTGGCCGCGCTACGTCCAGGCGACCTTGTCTTCTACAGCCCCGGCATCATCCACCACGTCGGGATCTACCTCGGCTACGGCCAGATGGTCAACGCTTTCGCCTCAGGCACTTTTGTCCGCAAAGACCCCGTCAACCTCCACGAGTACGCCGGCGGCGTGCATCTGCTCCCGTAGCGCCATGTCGAAACGCGGAACTGTCATGCTCTGCCTCGGCGGAGTCGTCGCGACCGGAAGCATTGTCGTTTTGGTCCTCGGATTGACCGCTTCCACTGGCAATCCATCTCGTCCCGTCGCTTCGCCAATCGCCCCTTCTTCCCGTCCTTCGTCGTCACTTCCAGCACGTGATCTCCCCGTCGGCCAACTGAGCGACGAGTCCCTCAACCGGGCTTTGCGCACGGCCAGCCCGAGCAACCTCGATCCGCAGCTCGAAAAGCCACTTCTCGTGCTCGCGACAGCGGCGCTGCTGGCGGATCTGACGGGTGCCGGCAGAGAACGCTTTTCAGACTATCTCCCGGGCGAGCCGCTGACCTGGATCTATCGAGACGTCCGCGTTCAAGGTGCCGTCGCGTGCCGTATCGACGACGTCAGGGTCGAGACGCACCTGCTCTGGGCTGGGGTGAGCCCGGATGGTCAGCACCTGGAGCGTCAAACTGCGCTGATTCGGTTGCGCTACTTCAGACAATCATGGAGACCACTGCGCTCTTGAGCGGGCTGGTGACGACTGCGCTGTCGACTCCGAGCGCCGCTCCGCGCAGATAAGGTGCGGCGCTCGGTCTCGAAAAGAGTCGGTCGCGGAATTTCCTGCCGTGGCGGTCTCGCGAAAGCTCGGCAGGTTTTGCTAGGTCAGCAGCTTGGTGAGCCGCTGTTCGACGAATCCTGAACCGGCGAGACCGTCTTCGGGCAGTGTCGCTGCGTCCTCGGCGCTGATCCGTTGTTGGGTCGAGTGGATGCCGGGGTCTTCGTTCGGGTATTCGCGGCGCACATAGCGGTCCGGGATGAGCGCGTCCTTGTGCGCGAAGGCTGGCATCGGCCAGTCGGCCCGGTCCCAGCCGGGAGACTGGCCGAGAACCGGCCAGGTCCCGTCGTGGAGGCCGATGTCTCCGAACTGGCTGAGCCAGATCGCGTCGTCCGGTCGCAACCCTTCGATGTCGGAGAGCGAGGGAACCGCAGCGCGGGCTGGGCCGAAGAAGTACCCGAAAAAGATCGAATGTGACTTCTTGGTGCTTCGGGCGATCAGGCCGACCGCGTACTTGCCGCTCTCGAGCGGTACTGCGAACCAGTCTCCCTCGCGGTACTTCTGTTTCGCGCCTCGCCGCGTCATCCGAGCTCCCCGATGAATTTGCAGGCCGCTTCCAAGTATCTTTCGATGTTGCCGTTCCTCAGGCTGATGGGGCGGATCTCGTTGAGGATCGGGCTGTGGACATCGTACAGGTACTGCTCGAGTCCTCGGACGGTCTCGTAGTCCTGTGTCTCGAATTCTGGTTGGAGCCTCAGATTCTCCTTGCCGGGTGTGCGGGAGTGAGCTGACTTCCTCTTGTCGAAGTTGTTGGTTCGTCCGATGTACTGCACGTTGCCGTCGCGTAGGCGGTGAATCGAGCCGCGTCGTTCTTTGGCCTGTCTCCCGCGTCCGTTTGAAGAGGGGAGCCGCGCGTGTCGATCTTTGCCGTCGGGGCCGACATTGGCCCGGTCGTTGGCCATTCGCCGGACTTGATCCCGAAATCAGCGGAATCGGCAGGTCGGTGGCAGTGGGGCAGGGTTGCCCATAAAGCCGACATGTTCTCCCGCACGCATGGCCGTCAGGCCATGCAGGAGAACGGTGCGCCGCAGGCGCTCGATACGGACCACCTGCTCACTAGCGCCGCGCTGTGGTGGGTGACCGCAGCGGTGGTCGCGAGCTTGATCGCGGTCTTTGCCCTCCACCGACACATCCGTTCCCGCCACCTCCGCTCTCGTGTCCGCTACGACCTGCTGCCGACAGCCGCCTTCGACCCGTCGCTGCCTGCCGTTCTGGCTTTCGCGCACCAGTTGGGCCGGGCGCGCCCGGTGCACGGCTGGGTGCCGCGCTCAGTGGTCGGCGTCCGGGTCCGGTTCGGCACCGATCCGGAATTCGGGAAGATGATCATGAGCATCGAAGGGCGGGAGTCCATCGCCGGTGTGCTGAACAAGCTCAGCTATCCGCAGGTGGAGATTCGGCGCGCGACGGCGTCCGGTGATGGAGAAACCACCCCCGTCGACGGGGGAGAAGCCACCCCGGGCGGCGTGCCGGAGAAATGACCTCGACGGCCGCCGCCCCTGGCTTGCCGAGGGGCTATTTCGCGGCTGCTTTTTTCGCGGTGCGCTTGCGGCGGGGCTTATCGTCCTGCTTCAGGCTCTCTTCGTAGGCGGCGACGACGTTGGTCGGGATGCGCCCGCGTTCGGAGACGGCCCAGTTGTTCTCGATGGCCCACGCCCGGATGGCTTTGGAGCGCTCGCGGTCCTCAGCAGTGGGTGCGGTCGAGGTGGGGCCGGCGGTCTTGCGGCCCCCGGTGCGGCGGGCGGCGGCGATGAACGAGGCGAGCTGGTCGCGCAGGGCGGCGGCGTTGTCGTCGGAGAGGTCGATTTCGTAGTGGGCGCCGTCGAGTCCGAAGGGGACGGTCTGGCTGGCTTCGGTGCCGTCAAGGTCGTCGATCATCTCGACGAGGACTTTCTGTGCCATGGCGGTGTTTTCTCCTGAGATCGGGAAGCAAGCGACCCAGACCATAACAAGCGGCCCACTGTGGCTGGTCCGCGGCAAGAATTATTGCGGCCGGTTGCAGCCTTGTCTCCTCAGCGAACCCGCGCCGGTGGAGGGACTTGACATGGCTGAGGGAGCGTTGTGAGTACGGCATGAGCCGGGACGACGTACACGTCGCGCGTGCTGAGTTGGTGCTGGCGCGACCGCCGCAATTCGCGTTGAAGGCGTTGCCGGTCCGGCCGGATGATCCGTTGCAGTCGCTGGCGAATGCGCTGGGCGACGTCCGCCCGGATCTCGGCGAGTCCGTCGACGTGTGCCTGGACTTGGTGCCGCTGACCCCGGCGCGGATCCGGCATGTCTCACGGAAGCACCAGCCGTCGGACGATTCCGCAGGTGTGTTGCGCGCGGTTGGTGAGGGGCTCGCGGAGATTGTCGGCGAGTTCCTTCCGGCAGCACGCGGGCAGGGACGGTTCTCCTCCCGGCAACCGGCGCGGAAGCCGTTGCAGCAGAACAAGTTCCATACTGACGAGCCGGTGTTCGCGATTCAGCTGCTATTGCGGTGCACGTCGGAGATTCCCGGGCGGGCTGAGGCGCACCTGCGCAGCGTGATCGGCGCGTTCGACGTCTACCGGGGCGAGAACTACTGGCGTTTGCGCGGTATTCGGTTCCTCGGTCGGCATCTGGGTGCGGACCTGCCGGTGGTGAGGTGGTTGTTCGACTGGCGGTTCACAAGCGGACTGGCGAAGCCGCGATCGGGCGCACTGGTCACGGCGAGCGAAATCGCCGCGTTGCTCAAGCCGCCGTCGGGCCGGTGCTTGTCGCCGGTGATAGCACGGAGCCGGGGCTGGGTGCTGCCTGCACCGCGTGAGGTACCGACGTACCGGCCGGACGCCGGTCTGGTGCGGCTGGGCTACGTGACCGACGTCAACGGCGAGGAGCGGCTGGTCGGCATCCCGAAGCGAGAGCTGTTGTTCTCCGCGCGGTTCGGCAAGGCAGGGTTCGGCAAGACGGAGGAGGCACTGGCGCAGGCGATCGAGATCGCCCGTGCAGGCGGCGGAATGTGGTTTCTCGACCCCCACGCGGACGGCTGGCAGCGCGCGAAGCCGTATCTGTCCGACCCCGGGCTGCGGAATCGGCTCTGGGAGATCAACCTCGACGTCCGCGGGCGCGGGAAGCGGTTGCCGGGCTGGAACCCGTTGAGCATGCAGGGCTACGACGAAACCGACATCGAAGACCGCGTCGACGCCGTGGTCACGTCGTTCGCCGCGGCGTTGAGCTGGGGCGATGCGGCTCCGCGGGCGAAGTCGATCCTGACGAAGGCATGCGAGGCGCTCTGCTACGTAGCGATGAGGGTGCCGTCTGAATGCGCACCGACGATCTTCCAAATCCCCACATTGCTGGACGACGCAGAATGGCGCGAGGAGATCCTGGGGTGCCTGCGGCCGAGCGTACGGCGGTACTGGACCGATTCCTTCACCAGACTTACTCCGGACGCGACGACGGTGGTCACGAACATCATCAACCGGCTCCGGACCAGCCCGACCCTGTCGGCATTCCTGGGCTCGTCGGTCACCACGTACGAGGTGCGCAAGGCGATGGACGCGAGCCGGATCGTGTTCGTGTGCACTAGCGGGGCCGGTGAGACGAGCAAGCTGATCACCTCGTTCATGATCTACGACCTGTTCCGGGCCGGACGGTCCCGCGCGGACATCCCGGTGGAGAAGCGCCGCCGGTTCGATGCGTTCATCGACGAGTTGGCCGCGGTGGACGGCGCGGCCAAGGGCTATGTCGCGGCGATCCTCGAGCAGATGCGGAAGTTCCAGGTCCGGCTGCACGTGATGAACCAGATGCCCGACCGTCTCGCCGCCGAGACCCGTCGCGCATTGCTGCAGAACCAGTCGCTCCTGATGACCAGCGCTGCGGCGATCGACGGTGCCCGTACGGTCGCGCGCGAGTTCGGCGGTCTCGTTCAACCGTCCACGATCACCGAACTGGAGCAGTTCCACCACGTGGCGACTGTGACGCTGGGCGGGCAGCGGACGACGCCGTTCAAAATCCGCGGCCTGCACGTGGAGGATGAGTTCGCGGAGCACTTTCACCCGGAGTGGAACGACAAGGTCGACGAATGCCTGGATCGGAATCTTCGCCGCCGTTCGGTCGGCGAGGTCCTGGACGAACTCGAAACCCTCGACGAACGCATCATCGCAGCCCTGCACGGTGGCGAACCGCCGCGATCGAGACGTGGAAGGCCGCCGGGACGGGGGAGCGGAGCCACTGCCAATCCCGGCAGCGGTGAGATCGAGTCCAGTGTGGAGTGACGGATGCTGCTCGATCCATTTCAGTTGCAGGCGCTGTTGCTCGCGTATTGGCACCGGCTCGTATCGACCGACCAGTTGGGGCGGCTGATCGCGCCGGGAATGCCCTTGCGCACGGTCCGGCACAAGCTGGCGGTCCTGCGTCGCGCAGGCCTGCTGGACGCGGTGACCCGCGAGCACAGCCCGCGCGCCTGGTACATCACCGCAGAAGGTGCTGCGATGGCTGAGGTGTCCGATGCGGTCGAGAAGCGGCAGTACCGGGTCGCGGACCCTGAGGTCGCGCAAGTGCTGCTCGCGCACAGTCTCGACGTGGTCGAGACTGGTCTCGCTTTCGTCGAGACCGCCCGCGCCCATGGGCACGACTGCGGCCCGTTGTCGTGGACTCCGGAAGTCGCGCATCACCGCGACGGTCGACGCGCGACAGTCATCGCGGACGCTGTCTTGCACTACGTCCTCGACGAAGGACACCGTTCTCAGCGAATTTTCTTCGTCGAACTCGACCGGTCGACCATGCCGGTCGCGCGCCTGGCGCAGAAGCTTGTCGCGTACGTGCGCTACCACGACTATGTGCCGCGGCGTCCTGGCGCGAGTCCGGTATGGCGATCGCGGTACCCGAGGTTTCCCCGCGTCGTGATCGTCCTCTCGGGTGCTGCGGAGCACGTGCTCGAACGCCGGCTCGCGGATCTGCGCGCTCACGCGCAGGCAATGGCAGCCGTCGCGACGGCTGGTGACCGGGTGGATCTCATCGTGACGACCTTGCGGCGGCTCCAGAACGACGGGGTGCTTGCCGATGTCGCCGTACCCATCCTCGGCACGGACACGCGCCGCCGGTCGCTGTTCGCGTCGCTTCGCGACAACACGCGGTGAGGCAGTAGAGACCCACCCGGCTTCAGAAAGGAAGCGCCCCTGCCGACAACGAAGATCGTCAGGGGCTTTCCACGTGCGCAGATGATGTGCGTTACGTCAGGTCGAACTCGCCGTCCTTGACACCGCGCAGGAATGCATCCCATTCGCTGGGGTCGAAGGCCAGGATCGGGCTCGCGGCACCGAGTTTGGTGTCGCGGACTCCGACCAGGCCGGGAACGAATCCGACTTCCACGCAGGCGTTTTCCTTGCTGTATGAGGCTTTGTGCCAGTTGGTCGCGCCGGCGAGGGCGGTGACGGCGTCCTCGTGCTTCATAGCGGTCACAGGTCCTTTGCTAGCTGACGGAACAGGGCCGAAGTCTTCTCCGGCTTGGTGGCCTTGACCCGGAGCTCGGTCAAGGCGTTGCGGTACTTCCTGATCTGCTCCAGCTCCTCGTAGTAGTAGGGCTTGACCAGCGTCTCCGCGTACACGCAGCCGGGGTAGTCCTCCAGTTCCGGCGGCGCGGACAGGATGGTGAAGGTCCCTTCCGCACCAGTGTGCGCGCCGACCGTGGCGGGCAGCACCTGGATTTTGATGCCGGGCCGGTCGGCGAGGTCGGCCAGGTGGAGCAGCTGTTCGCGAAGCACGTCCTTGCCGCCGACCTCCCATTCCAGTGCGGTGGCGGCCATGACCCGCCAGACGAGCGGCTGCTCGCCGTCGTCGAAAATCATGCGCTGGCGGGCCATCCGCAGGTCGACACGCTTGATCACCTCGTCGTCTTTCAGCTCCGGCTCGGCTCCGCGGATGGTTGCCTCGGCGTAGCGGCGGGTCTGGAACGCTCCGGCGACGACGTTGGCGTCCCAGCCTTCCAGTTGGCTTGCGGAGGACTCCATGCCCAGGAATAGGCCGAAGTCTTCGGGGAAGTCGTGCTGGCCGCCGTCGGCGAACCAGTCCTTGCCCTTGCGGGCGCGATCCCGCAAGCGCAGGAACGCCTCGATCCGGTGGGCGACGCCGTAAAGCGTGAGCAGGCGTTCGAGTTCGAGCGGTTTCGGCAGCGAGCGGCCGTTCTCGATGTGGGCGATGGCGGACACGCTGCCCCGGATCGCTTCAGCGGCGTCGGACCGCTCGAGACCGGCGGTCTCGCGCAGGTGCCGCATCGCCACGGCGAACCACCACTTCAGCGCGGTCGGGCTGGTCGTCGCCACGCGTCGCTCCTCTTCTGCCTGGTCAGTGCCGTTCGCGCTCGCCGTAAGCACAGCATGCGCAAGCACACCCGATCGGACGATCTCATTTTGACGATCGTCAGTTGTACTGTCATCAGTATGACCCACGTCACGCTGATAGCCGACACGCTACCGCTTGGCGTGCACTTGCCCCGCGACGGCGCTCCGGCGACTGCCCCCGCTGTCGAGCACCGCCGCGGGGCCTTCGACGGCAGCGGCCCCGGCGCTGACCCCCGACCAGTCCGGGGCCGCTGCCTCTCACCTGCGAAGGAGCGACCACACGATGACTGCGATCTTGTCCGCGCCGAAGGCGTACCTGGTCGAGTTCGTGCACGCCGTGACGCGGATGTTCAAGAGCAAGGATCCGGGAGACCAGCTGGTCGAGGCGTTGCAGACCGCACAGTTGGTCCCGGCGGTCTTCGTGCCAGGCATCGAGCATCAGGCGGCAGCCGCCATCGTGGCGGTGGACCTGCCGAGCGTGGTTTACCGGCGGCGAACTCTGCACCGGTGCCTGGACGAGCACTTGTTTCTGGACGCCGACGCCGGGTCTGGGGTGCGGGCAATGGCCTGTTGGGACAGTCGTGCGCACCGCGTCCGGATGCATATCGCCGAGGTCGGACTGCCAGGGCTATGGGATCGGATCGTCTTGCACTTCACCGAATGGGAGCTCTCTGGTCGTCCGGTTCCTCCGTCCACCGGAGCGACGTCGTGATGGAGGTGCGTGCCGCAGGTCTTCGGCCCGCCGGCATCGCCCCTGACGAAGGGGACGATCGTGGATGAGGTCCTGAACCTGACGCTGCGCGCGGCGGTACACGACCGCCTTGACTATCTGGACACTCTGGTGGGCAAGGCCGACGAGCTATCGAAATCCAGGTTGGCAGACACCGTGATCACCCAGCTGACCAGTGCGTGGCGGGAGCTTCTGGCCGCGCACGAGCCTGATGAGCACGGCCGCTGCCCTGCCTGCTCCGCGCCGCGGTTGTTCGGCCGGTCGCGCTGCACGGTATGGCGGACTGCGCACAGCTGCCTGATCGCCGATACAGCCGGACGTTCCCGCAGCGGACGTCACCACTTCCGGAGGCGCGGTCAGACCCCCTGACCCACTGCGGCCGAAAGCCGTTCACGAACGGCTCCAGGTTCACCTTGGCGCGGCTGTCTGCCGCTGACCGGGTGTGCAAGGAAGGAAGAGCGCGACGAAAGCCGTGCGAGATAAGGAAAAGGGAGGGGAAGCATGGAGAACGCGGCCGATCAGGCAGAACAAGGCCGAGCGATAGACGAACCGGTGTTGCTGGTCAGTCTCGGCGAGGTTTCCGCAGCGACTCAAGGCCAGGGACAGGGTCACTCGGAGGACAAGCGGCGGGCCTACAACTGATCCGTCACGCTGGTGCCCGGCCTCCGGACCGGGCACCAGCGTCGTGACAGCAGACAGGAAGGGGAGGACATGCGCTGGTTCGGAGGTTTCGCTGCGGCAGTCGCACCGCCGCGCAGCCCGGTGGGGCACGCGAGGATCTGGCCCACGGTGCCGGGATGCTGGACGTGCGGCCAGTGGGCAGGGCACGAGGTGCGTGCGGCGTGGTCCGGGCCGCGGTTCGTCGCGGTCGCCGGCACCTGCGGGATCACTGCGGCCGAATTGGCTCGGCTCGCCGAGCGTGGCGTGCCGGATGACGCGGCGTGGCGGTGGCCGGGCAGTTACACGACGGTTGAGGTCACCCGGACCGGGACTCGGGTCTGGACCGATCTCGGCGGCGCGTGGCCGATCTACACCGCGACGGCGGACGGAGGGACTTACTGGGCGTCCAGTTCCCGTGCCCTGGCCGGGCTCGCCGGGGCGCGTCCGGACGTGGACCGGCTCGCCGCTTGCCTGCTCGCGCCGTTCGTGCCGGTGCTGCTGGCTGAGCGGTCCGCGTTCGAAGGCATCGCGCTCGCCCCGCCTGGACACCGGCTCACCATGGATGGCGACGGGGCGCGCGTGGACCGGGTGTGGCACCCCCGACCGCGGGCGGGTTCACTACCCGGGCAGTTGCGCAAGGAGTTGGCCTCGGCGACGAAGGTGCGCATTGATACCGCGGAGTCGCTGACGTCGGACTTGTCCGGCGGGTTCGACTCCACGGCGCTGGCGCTGCTGGCAGGGAGCCAGGCGAGGCCGGGGCAGGTCGTGACCGGGGTGACGGTGCATCCTGCCGGACGCGCCAGCGGCGGAGACCTGGACTACGCGCGGCTCGCCGCCCAGCACACGGGTCTCACGCATCGCTTGCTGCCGTTGACCGGTGAGCACGCCCCCTACAGTGGACTGGCGGAGGTACCAGCGACCGACGAGCCCGCGCCCTCGACCGTCGCGCACGCCCGCTTCGCGGGGCAGTTGCGCTGGATCCGCGACACTATCGGCACCGACTGCCATCTCACCGGCGACGGTGGCGACAGCCTGCTGTGCACGCCGCCGATCATGCTCGCCGACCTCGTTGCCGCCGGCCGTCGCCGGCGGGTCGTCGTCGAGACAATGCGGTGGGCACGGCTGCGGCGGTTGCCCGCATGGCCCCTCCTGGCCGCCGCGCGCCGGACCGCGCGCACTCGTCGCGCCGACGCGCTGGCGGCATTGGCGCGAGAGCTGCGCACCGGTGGGGCATCGACGACACCGGACGGCCACATCGGTTGGCACGCAACGGAACCGGTGCCTCCGTGGGCGACGGCCGACGCACGCGAACGCGCCGACGCCACGGCACACCGGGCCGCCACACGAGCTGTCGACGTTCCGGCCGGGATGTTCGCCACGACCCTGGCCGCCGAGAGCATGGCCGAGGTCGGCCGGTCCGCCCGCGCCGACATCCAGCTTGCTGAACACGTCGGCGTGCCGTTGGCGAACCCGTTCACCGACGCCCGCGTCGTCGACGCCTACCTGTCGGTCCCGCTCGTCGAACGTCCTGGCCCGGCCAGCTACAAGCCCGTGCTGGCCGCTGCCATGGGCAGCCTGTTCCCGCCACGACTGGCAGCTCGGACCACGAAGGGCGACTTCAATCCGGACCACTATGGTGGCATGCGCGCCAACCTGCCCGCCTTGCACGATCTCGCCGACGGCCACCTCGCTGCCCTCGGCCTCATCAAGCCGGATGCGCTGCGCCGCAGTCTGACCCTCACCGCAGCCGGACTTCCGGTGCCGGGCTCGACCGTCGAACCCGCCATCGCCGCCGAAGTCTGGCTGCGCGCCCTCGACCGCGAGCCCCGTGTTGCGTGGACGTCGCCCAGCAAGGCAAAAGGAGCAGCATGAGCCCCCGTTACCTCACCGCCCCAGGCCATGTTCGAGCTGTCGACGTCGGCCCCGCCACAGTGATCGTGAACTACCGAACCGGCCAGGCGGAGACCCTGATCGGCCCGGCGGCACAGTGGTGGGCCGAACTCGCCGCCGGCGGCGATCCCACCGCGACGACCGTGCTGCACGAGGTCACCGCACGCACGCTGCGCGGCCAGCTTCTCGACGCCGGTTTGCTCGTGCCGTCGCCGCGACCGGAACCCTGGGCGCCTCCGCCGACCGGACCAGCGTGGGAGCCGAGCTGGGGCACCCAGGAACTCGCCGCCGGGCGACCCGAACCGGTTCCCGTACCGCTGGCCGTCACCGTTCTCGCCGGGATGGCGCTGGCGTTAGTGCTCGTCGTCCTGACAGCCGGTCCTCGCGGCGGTCGCCTTGCCCGGCTGAGCTGGCTGCTGGCTCGGGCGGCGCGGCGGACGACTCGTCCGGCCGCTGTGAACGACGCCCGCCGGGCTGTGCACGCAGTCCGGAAGGCCGGGCTGCTAGCGCCGGGCAGGGTGGCGTGCCTGGAGGAATCCGCGGCCGTGCTGATGCTGCTGGCTGTGTCGCGCCAACGGGTGACGTGGTGTCATGGCGTGGCGGCTGACCCCGTCCGGCTGCACGCATGGGTGGAGACTGACGATAACGAACGGATAGCGGAACCGCCGTCGACCGCGCGGTTCGCAGTGCTGCGCACCATCCCGGCGCGCTACAACGGAGGGGACAAGCGATGAACGAACCGCGTATCTGGATCCGCGGTGAACGAGCCGGGCTCGGCCCGTTCACCGAAGACCTCGTCGACCAGTACTGGCAGTGGGAACAAGACCCCGGCACGCTCGTCGGCTACGGCCGCCAAACCCCCGACTCGCTCGCGAATCGGCGCGAAGGATTCCAGCACCAGGCCCGCGGCACCGACGATCAGCTCCGCTTCACCGTCTACGACGTCGCCGCCGTCCCGCCGACTCCGGTCGGCGCCACTGCGGTGCTGATCGACCACCACGTCCGCACCGGCGAGTTCATCATCCAGCTCGGCCCGGACCACCGCGGCAACGGCCTGGGAACCGAGGCCACCCGGCTTACCTTGGACTACGCCTTCCACATCACCAACCTGCGCTGCGTCTACCTCTCTGTGCTCTCCCCGAACAAAGCCGCCATCACCGCTTACGAACACGCCGGATTCCGTGTCATCGGGGAGAAACGCAACTCGGGGTATTGGCTCGGCCAACCCGCCAACGAGACGCTGATGGACGCCATTCCCGATGACTTCGTCGGTCCCTCCGCGGTCCGCCAGCTGATAGCTCCAGATCGGTGAACCCGCAGCAGCGTGGGCAAGCGCGCGGATGGGGCCGTGCTCCGCCCGTTTGAGGCAGCGGCACGCACTCCTCCTGCAGAAGTCGCGTATCGGGTCGCGGATTCCCGGACATGTCTCCCATGTCGCTGTGTGCGATCAAGGGGAGGGCGCGGTGGAGTTGCTTCGATCTGTCGGGTGGGTCACCAACCACGACGAGGCACACGGCCAGTTGCTCGTCCGCGGAGCGGATCTCGCTGGGGTGATCGACCGTGCACGCGCCTCGCTTGCCCAGCAGTTTCCCTGCAACTGTTCGCTGGGACGGCTGCACATCCTCCGGGTGGGTTGGTGGACGAGCGCGCCGTGCCGTTGTCGCCGGACGATCGCCTCCTCCAATCATCCGCGCTGGCACTACCGGCCTGCGCGTAGCGAAGACGACGACGCCTGGTACGGCGCGGAGGTGCGGATCGAGGTCCGCCGTGACGGCTAACCTGTGGTTCTTGCGAGCTGTGGTTGCGGCCTTCTCCGGTGTCGCCGGGATTGTCGTGCTCCGACGAGTCGGAGTGACCTCCCGTCGGCGGGAACTCGCCTTGATCGGCGCTGTGCCAGCCATTGCTGGCTGCTCGCCACCGCTTCTGTTGCCGACCGCGGTACCTCTCGTCCTTTTCGGAGTATCTGCTGCCATCGTCGACTTCGCTGAATATCGCGTTCCGAATCGGCTGAGTGCAACGTTTTTCGTGTCCTTGATGGCATTGATCGCTTGCACTGCAATGTTTTCGGGAACGCCGGAGATGTTGCTCCGTGGTGTGGTCGGCGGCGTGGCTTGGGCCGTGCTGTTGTTGGCCTCTTTCGTCCTCAGCAGGCATCCCGGGCCTGGCGACGTGAAACTGGCACCGTCTCTGGGGTTGCTTGCGGGTGCCGCAGGCTGGCCGGCGATTGGTGCTGCGATCGTCTTCAGCTACCTGATCGCAGGGATCCAGGCACTGGCAATCGTCGTGCTTCGGCCCGAGCAGCGCAGGATCCCGCTTGCGCCAGCGATGGTCGGCGGCACGGTGCTGGCAATAGCGCTCACGCCGTTGGCCGACTGAATAGAGCTGTGCAGTCGCGACCGTGTCTCGCGTTGTACTGCCCCCGGAGAAGGAGTCGTCGTGAACGATCAGCCATGGCCGGAAGACATGCTCGACTACGCGGCAGCGAACGCAGCCGACCGGTTCGACCTCGATCAGGACCAGGCTCGGGACCTCGTCGGGTTGGTGTCCGAAGCATTGGAGGACGGCGGTGACGCCGTGGACGACGTCGCTTGGGACGTGCATCAGCAGGATGATTCTCTTCCTGGCGAGGACTTCGTCGAGGATGTGGCTGACAGTCTGGGCTACGACCTGGGGTAAGCCGTCTACAGTGGACGGTACCCCGAGAGATCGAACGGTCGGAACGCGGCCGGCCTGGATGTGGCGCGGGCGGAGTCCGGCCGCGGAACGACTGTTCGAACCAGCCTGGGACGTAATCCTTGTTGGGCTTCGCGGGTCATCGGCCGGCCTTCAGGCCGCAGAGCGCTGTCTCGATCGTAGCGGCTGTCAGCGCGGGGGAGAGCGCTTCGCTGGCGAATCGACGGACTGCGCGGATATAGGCAGCGGTAGCCAGTTCGGCTGTCAGATAGATGGAGCAGCCTGCATGTCGCAACGCGACCGTCGGTGTCCTGCCCTCAGTGCGGTAGACGGTGAAAGCCGGGAGATCTCCTACGTCATCTGTTACCAGGCGGACACTTCTGTTCTCCTGCCGGTGGAGCCGCAGCAGCAGTTCGTTCTGCTCGATCATCGTGTCGCGGTTCGTATCCGGATTTCGACAAGATCGAGCGCCGACAAACAGGTCTCGAATCGCCGATGCGTCCCCAGCGAGAGCAGGCTCGTTCAAACCCGGGCTCTTCCCTACGTTCTCGGCCTGCTGTTCTCGACCGTGCAAGCGCAGCGGTGCCCACTCGATGATGTGCGACGACAGCCGTTCGTAAACAGCGGTGAGTCGCGCCGCGGCGTCTTGCCTCGGCTCAATGTAGTTCTCTTGGCGTGCGTCCGCGGCGAGTTGCCGGAGGTGATCGAGTTTGGCTTTGGTCAGCCTCAACACTCCCGCTACAAAGGAGACCATGTCAGGCGGGGGAATCCGCTCTCCCAACTCCCAACTGCTCACCCGAGCCGGGTTCATCGAGACTCTGCGGGCCAATTCGCGGACTCCCCACTTGGCGTCCAACCTAGCCGCGCGAAGCTCGACTCCGACGGCGACAGCAGCAGGCGGAGCGGCGCGAACACAGGCGTTCATGGTGTGCTCGGCTTGCCCTGGTTGTCCGCGCTGCCGAACGCGGCGGAGCTCTCGGTGGCTCGCAGCTGCGCTGTGTCTCGCGCGCTGGCCGCGTGCTCACACACCAACTCCGCGGCCTCCGCGAGCAAGTCGCCGAACTCTCGAAGCTCGTCCGCCGTCAGCTGCCCGGCGATGAGTTCGACGAGAACCCGAGGCAATCGTCGGTACACGGCCGCGAGCCCGGTCAAGGTGTCGATGATCGAGAGTTTCACGGGATCACCCGTCTGGTCATTGCAGGTCCTCCACGGCTTGGTGCAGCGTGCTTGGAACGACTGTGGATCTTCTGACCTGACCGGACCAGGGCGGGATCGGGGCAGGCGGGGGCGTTTTGGGGGCGTTCCGTCCGCTGGCCACGGATTAGCAGGCCATGGAACATGAATGCGCCGCGGGAAAAGCTGAAGCGTGCGCGCGAAGCCGCTGGATATACCCAAGAGTCGTTCGCCTACACGCTGGGGATCGACCCGAGCACCGTCAAACGTTGGGAGCGCGGCGTTTGGGCACCGAGCATGCACCGGCGCGCAAAGATCGCAAAGCTTTTAGGGATCAGCCTTCGCGAGCTTGGCGAACTGCTTGTCCAAGAAACATCAGCCGAGGCCGGTGACCCCGAAGATTCCCTCTCGTCTGCGGTGGATTATGAGTTGTGGTCGGACGACCTGGACCGTGCGCTGGTGCACTTTGGACGACCAGACTTTCGCGCGTGCACTGCCTTGATCGACCGATCGCTGCGGCAATTCTCGCCGGACAGCAACGACACGCTCGGCATGTCGCTGTACGCCCGAACCCTGCGGCTCCAAGGGGACCTGCTCCAAGATCAGGGCTTGCTTCGTGGCCCGTTGTCGGCGAGGCAGAGCTACTCGCTCGCGCGTGCGGTCTTCGCCGAACTCGGCAGGCCGCGACGGGTGGCCCAGGTCGAGTTGCAACTGGCGGTGAACGAGGAGATGACCGGTGCATACGGCACCGCGGCGGAGCGGTATCTCGAATTGGCTGACGACGCGCGTTTGTCGGCTCGCGAGCGCGCGAGATCGCAGCTTTGGGTCGGGACTGCGCTGAGCAAGGCGGGTAAGCCTCAGGAGGCAGTCCGGTTCATCGAACCGGCGATCGTCGAGTTCGAGAGATTGGAGGAACCGATCGACTGGTCGACCGCCCATCAAAAGCTCGCGCTCGCGCACCGGAGCGCGGGCGACCTCCACCACGCGACTGCTGCGATCGGCGTAGCGCTGGACGCACAGGGGACTGGAGCCCCGATGCAACAGGTGCGGCTGGGCACGGCCTACGGCCACGTCCTGTTGTCCGATCCGAGGACAGAGACGGCGGGGCAGCGCCGACTCGAGGAAGCTGCCACGGTTGCGGAGCGATACGGCATGATGCACCAGTTGCGAAGCATCCGGAGTCTTCTTGGCTCAGGGACAACGGGCATGACCGCGAGGAGTTGACTGGTTACGTGGAGCGGGAGCTGACGACGCAGGACTGGGCAGATGCTGAGGTCGTCTGGGATTTCCATCAGCTCCACCATGAGCTCGTTCCGTGCTCGGCCGCGCTGGTTCTGGGCGGCAACGACATCGGGGTCGCGTCCTTCGCGGCTGACCTGTACCACCGAAGCCTGTTCCCGGTGATGGTCGTCAGCGGCGGGAAGAATCCCGCGACCGAGAAGATCTTCCCGCGCGGCGAGGCCGAGCATTTTCGGGAGGTCGCGCTCGCGTGCGGCGTTCCGGACGAGGCGATTCTGCTGGAGCCGAACGCGCGGAACACCGGCGACAACATCGTCCTGTCACGCGAGGTCTTCGCTGCGGCAGGGGTCCGGCCGACATCGCTGTTGCTGATCGCGATGCCTTACATGGAACGTCGTGCCTACGCGACCTGCCGACGGCAATGGCCTGAGGTCGATCCTCGCTGCGCGTCCGCGCCCGTGGTCCTGAGCGAGTATGTCAAGACGATCGGGCCCGCGGCTGAGGTAGTCGACATGATGATCGGCGACATGGAACGGGTCATGCGCTATCCGGAGCTGAGATTCGCTATCGCGCAGGACGTCCCGGAGGCCGCTCTGGCTGCGTATTCGCGACTTGTCGAGCGCGGATTCACCAGTCGCATGCTGAGGGCTTAACGCAGGTGAAACCGAGCCTTAGCTGAGTAGAATTACTCTCTGTCCTCTCGGTACTACGTTCAGGTGAACCCCCGCTGTTTGCCTCCGTCCGCCGACACTCCAGGCATACAGTTGATCACTCGACGCAGTCTTCGTGCTGATGTCGTTGGGTTCGTCGGACGGCAGGGGAGGCCGGATGAAGGACACCAAGCACGCGCCAATTAGGGATGCGTTGCGGGTCAGAGAGTTTCGCGTCCTGTGGCTGACGGAAGCGTTGTCGGTCTTCGGGGACCAGTTGGCGCGAGTCGCGCTCGCGTTGCTGGTGTACGCGCGAACGAATTCCGCACTGCTGACAGCTTTGACCTACGCGTTGACGTTCGTGCCAGCCGTTCTCGGCGGATTCCTCTTGTCCGGCTTGGCGGACCGGTTTCCGCGTCGCACGGTGATCGTGGTGACGGACGCGATTCGAGGGTGCTTGGCCGCGGCGATGGCGATTCCCGGAGTGCCTCTGCCGGTCCTGTGGGTCCTGGTCGGCTTGCTCACTCTGGCGGGAGCGCCGTTCAAGGGAGCCCAGCTAGCGCTTCTCTCCGATGTGCTTCCCGAGCAGACTCTGCAGGCAGGCCTGGGATTGCGGCAGATGACCTCGCAGATCGCGCAGGTCGCTGGCTTCGGCCTCGGCGGTGTTCTGGTCACGGCGTGGAGCGCCAGCGCCTCGTTGGTGCTGAATGCCGCGACCTTCTTCCTCAGCGCGGTGCTGGTGCTCGTCTTCATCCAGCAACGCCGTGCTGCAGCGGCCGAGGCAGGCAGTGCTGAGCACAGCGGGCAAGGGAAGCTGGATGGCCGGATCGTCGCAGTAGCACTGTTGGCCGGGCTGACCGGGTTGCTCGTGGTTCCCGAAGGTTTAGCTGCGCCCTTCGCGAGCGCCGCTGGGGTGGGATCCTTCGGCGTCGGGCTGCTGATGGCCTCGGACCCGATCGGCAGCGTCGTTGGCGGGTGGTGGGCTGCGCGCCGGCAGGCAAACGACGTGCTGTCTGCGAAGGCGGTTGTCCTCCCGGCCGTCTTGGCCGGTGTGCCGCTGATCCTGTGCGCGTGGTTGCCAGGCGTCTGGTGGGCAGCAGCGTTGTGGGCAGTGACCGGGATGTTGTCGACGGTTTACATCGTCCGGATGGTCGCCGCGGTCCGCGAGCTTGTCCCTGATTCGCGTCGAGCCACGGTCATGGGGCGATTGACGACGGTGCTGTACAGCTCCCAGGGCGTCGCGATCCTGCTCGGCGGCGTCGTCGCGGAGCAAGTCGGCCCGGTCGGTGCGGTCGCGCTGTCCGGCGGTGCTGCGGTGATCGCCGCGGCTAGCACCGGGCTGGTGTGGCAGGCGGCCCGCCCGCGGAGAGCGAGAAGCGCCGCGGACGAGCCTGCGCCGGTCATTGCGGCGTGATCACAGGTCCTTGTTGCGCATGGAGGCCCCCTCCCAGGTGTCCGGCTTGAGGAGGGGCAAGTGGCCGGCAGCCCCTCCCTTGGGAACGGAAGGACTTCAGTATGCCTGGCGTGATCGGCCCGTGGTGGGCTAGCAGACGAAGCTGGGCGATCTGGGCTATCCCGCGTGCGGCCATCGTGTTTCTGCTGCTCGTGGACGGCGCGGCCATCGCCGTGACGACCAGCTCCGCGTTCGCGCCGACGACGGCGCGTGACGCGCTTGAGTGGGTTGTGCTGGTGGCGCTGGGGCTGGTCGCGGCCGAGATGACCCGTCAGGTCGAACGGCGCAGACGCCGATTCTCGAATACGCCGCACGTGAACTTCTCGTCGGTCTGGACGTTGTCGGCGGCGCTGATCCTGCCTCCGGCACTGGCTTCGGCATTGGTGGCGGTGTTGTACCTGCACCTGTGGTTCCGCAGCTGGCGCGGAGTCTCGGGCATTCACGCGTACCGAGTGGTCTTCAGCGCGTGCAACGTTGTCTTGTCTTGCCAGGTCGCGGGCTGGGCTGGCCGTCAGCTGGATCTCGTACCGCCCGGAGCGGAGCGCGACGCGGTGACGGCAGCTGGGCTCGTCGGCGTGATCGCGCTCTACTTCCTGGTGAACTCGACGGTCGTCGCCATCGCAATCGTCTTGATCAAGGGGCGGATGAGCCTGGCTGGCTTGCTCGGCCCCGTCAACGAGAACCTGCTCGAGCTGGCGACCTTGTGCATGGGTGCGCTCACAGCGCTGCTGCTGGTCTGGTGGCCCTGGCTGGTCGTCGTGATCTTCCTGCCGTTGTATGCGCTGCACCGCACGGTGCTGATCCGGCAGTTCGAGCAAGCAGCGACGACTGATGCGAAAACCGGCCTGCTCAATGCGGCGAGCTGGACCGCGATCGGAGAAGCCGAGATCGAGCGGTCCCGGGAGTACGGCACCGAAGCCGCTTTGCTGCTCATCGATGTCGAATATCTGGTCGAAGGCCGCTACCAGGAGGACTGTCTGGTGCCGGACCGGGTTCTTCGGCAGGTTGGCGACGCTCTCCGGGATGAGGTTCGCGGCGATGACTTGTGCGGACGCCTCGGGGGTGCCGAGTTCGCGGCAGTTCTCCCTGGCACCCGACCCGACGTACTTGTCGCCGTCGCGAGGCGAATTCGGCAGCGAATCATCGACGTATGTTCGGATTCTGCTGAATCATTAGCTCGAATCTGTGTTTCAGTTGGTGCGGCGTCGTTCCCCGGAGTCGGGCGGACACTGCAGGAGTTGATGACTGCTGCCGACAACGCTCTGTTCACGGCGAAAGACGGTGGACGGCGGAATCAGGTGCTGGTCGTCGAAGCGACCGACGATGGGCTGGGTGGCTCGTGAGCCACCAACAGCAGTACGGAAGCGGAGCGCGGTACTTCACGGGTGATCGCCGGGAGCGGTGTGACCGAATGCGCGCTGCGACGGATGCGTCGAGCCTCACGTCCGATGCGGCGCGCAAACTCAGGTCCGCTCAAGGGTGACATGGTTACTGGCGATTGCGAGGTGCCATCCGTCGGGCCAGGCGCTGGCCGCCGCGTCGGCTTCCGGACTGGTCGTTTCGGGGTTCTCAATGACCGTGCTCTTAAGCTCGACTGATGCGGCTCCGCCGAGCCAGTTGACTTCTCGGAAATCGGCGCTGCCGGAGAATGCTGCGCCCTCGAAACATGCCTTCCTGTGGAAGGCACTTGCCCGGAATGAGACGTGTCGGCCGAACTTCGCCGGACGGTAGAACTGATCGCCGTCGAACCTGACGTCGTCTGCGAAGACCGAGGACGTGAACCACGCCGAGTTTGTGAACTCGGTGCCGCGGAAATCCGCAAGACCCTTGAAGTTTGTGTGCTGCATGAACGCCAGCTCGCACGTTGTTCCGCTGAAGACCGTCTCACCTGCGAGGGTTGCGTCATTCAGATTGATGGAGACCAGCCGGGCTTCGGCCAGGGCGAAGTCAAGGAGGTGTGCTCCGGTCAGGTCCAGATCGATGCCTGCCCAGAAAGTGTTTGGTGAACTCGGCGGTTGGGCGCGGTCGGCGAGCGGCTCGTCGCGCAGATGGTCTGCAAGTATGCGTTGTGCTGTGGTGCGTACCTGCAGCTCCTCTCGTTGTTGACGCTCTGTGGGTTCGTTGAGGTCAGCTTGTTCGTCAGGTGGTGTATACGGCATCCGCAGGTACGCGCAGACAACGTTTGTTACGGTCTGGCGGTGGCCGGGGTTGCCCTGACCCAGCCGCTCAAGCGCGTATAATCCCGCCAGTCGAACCGGGGCCTTGTCTGAGCCGAGCTGGTCGGCTGCTTTGGTATAGAGCTCGGTGACTCGACGTTCGACCGCATCTTGGCGAGTGTCCTCGGCGACTTTCTCTGCGTGGACTTGCACGCGATCACGTTGGGCGAGCTCGATCTGGCGAACCTGCAGTTCCAATTCCTGGGTGCGCTGCCGTCGCGCCGCCAAGTACAGCGCGAAGAGGCCGCCTCCTCCGACTATGACCCCGGAGGCAACTTTGACTGCCTCGATCTGCGCCAAGGTCCTCTTATCCACGTCATTGAGGGCCCGATCGTCGATCCAGCGCCACAGAGCGATCAGCACGGCTACGCCACCCAGGACGGCGAGTACTGCGACAAGCGGCACAGTCCAGCGCGTCAACGGGACTCGTCGCGCGGCACTGGCTGGAGCATCTGTATCCCTGCGATCCAAAGAACTGCCCCTCCTGGTGCAGCGCGCCGCAACTCGGTGCAACGCACGCTGCAGACAACTATGCCGTCCGATCCTCTCGTGACAGCAGGGGCGCGGTGCGGTCGCCCCATCGCCTGGCCGTCGACCAGCCATTTCGCCGGTTACGCCCTTAACTGAGCCCCATCCGGCGCGAATCCGACACAGGGGCCGTTCAGGCGCTTACCTGGGCCTACTGACCTGCCGCATGGTCACGGTTCTGAGCTGGCCCTGCCTGTGGTTGATTCCGAGTTCCTCCGGTGCTGCCGCGCCCAGTTCGCGAGCGGTCGAAGAGCCCGGAGCAAAGAGCGTCCGTCATGGGTCAGGCGGTACCAGACTGCGGAGAACTGGTTGCCGTTCGAGCGCCGATCGACGAGTTGGTGTCCCTGGAGGCGGCGAAGCGTGTCCGTCAGGACCCGCGCCGTGAGCGGGCGCGGATGCGACGTCCAGCCGATGTGCTCCTCGATGAGGTTGACGTCGGCGAGCAAGTCGTTGAACTGACGCTCGCCCAGGGCAAGGCTGGCGAGGACGGCCACGGTCCATTGCCCCTTCAGGAGCTCCAGCACCTCGTGCACGCTCTGCCGGTCCGGCACCTCATGGACATCCACTCACAGTGAGTACCACGATCAACTTGGCCTTCGCTCCATTACCTGTTCCGTTTTGCCGACACCTTCGGCCGAACGGGTGAAGAATCGTCGGGTGAGCCGAGACTCAGCGGTCGACTCACCTTGCCCTCAGTCGGATTCGCCGCGCTAAACCAGGACGTGCCCCAGCATCCGGCGTTGGGGAACGGAAGAGGAAGCGGCCGGTCCCGAACGCGGTGAGAACGCACGGGGCCGGTCGCCTCACCACCTGAGCGGAGGCATTGTGATCGACCTCGGAATCCTCGTCGCCTGAAACATCAGCGGCCCGATCACCTCGCTTCCACCATTCGGTTGTGAAGCATTTTCATTTTTATTTGGGGAGGAACTGTGTCCATTTCCGGAACGATCAGACGTGTCGCCGTGATGGGGCTGACGGTGCTCGCGCTAGGCGCGGGCGTCGCAACGGAGGCGTCGGCCGCCCCAGTGAGCGGTCGCATGCCGTGCGGCTACATCGATCCCGGGATGTACCGGCACTGCGACGGCGGATCGGGTTCGACCGTGATGCTCGACGTGCAGGACATTTTCCGGAATCTCTTCCACTACTGCGTCGGACCAGGCATTACAAACGTGCAGCCGGTGGTCCATTGGCGGGTGATCGACGCCTGGTGGAACGGCGGCGTCGGATGCCAACCCGGCTACTACGGCCCGGCCTGACCTTGTCCGCCGCGGTGTGGCAGGCCGATCGGGCTCGCCACACCGCCTGTCCCATGGAGACCCTGATGACTCAGCTCAGGTATCCGACCGTCGGACTGATGGTCGTGAGCATCGTGCTCGCCGGATGCTCCAACGCGGCACCGCCGCCGCCTTCGGCACCATCATCAGCCGCCGCACCGTCGTCTCCCTGGATCCCCACCCCGGAACACGAGATCGCGCCGAAGGCGTTGGCGGTCTACCGCCAGTACTGGGAACTGAGCGAGCAAGCGGAAGCAGCGCCTCGGTCCCAGGACTGGCGTCCAGCGCTGACGCGGCTCATGGCAGACCCCGCCCTCACGTCGTTCGTTGACGAGCTGGCCAACTTGGCTTCGGTGCCTGCTCATTCGGCCGGGCAGTATCGCCGAGCTCCCTCAGTGCGCTCGGTCAGCGTGGCCGAGCCGGCTCGTGTCGTGATCGACGACTGCCTGGATGCCTCCGAGGAACACCTGGTCAGCGACCGGGTGGGGGAGGCGGGCAAATACCTCGACAATCCCCAGCAGCCTCGCCGTTACCGGCTCGAAGCCGAGGTGGTCCGGTATCCGGCGCCGTACCGGTGGCTGGTGCAGATCGTGCGACCGCATGTGGACCAGCCATGCTGAGCCGCGCTGACGCCGCCATCGGCGTGATTCTGCTGCTGATCCTCCTTCCGACACCGGCGGACGGGCAGGCGGGAGGGTGTACATCTACCGGCACACGCGGCCGCTGCTGGGTCGCCGCGACCGATCCTGGTCGTCCAGGCGGTCCTGCGCCCGCACCGAGCCCTCAATCGCCCGGCACAGGAGTGCAAGCACCGCGGCCGAAGTTCACGTGTGTCGAGCGACCGTGGGCTCAGCAGCCGCCTCCGGGTGATCCGATGTGGGGCGGGCACGACCCGCAGGAGGGGGCGCTGAAGTTCCAGATGTGCCAAGGCGACGGTGCGGCCCTGCCCTGGCCGCGGGTCGTGTTCGCCCCCAACGGCCAGCCTGCCGCTGCTCCGCAGGTTTCGCCTGCGGAACTGGCCCAGCAGGCGATCGCTGAACTGGGGATCGAGGCTCCTGATATCCGGCTCGCGCCGCCGGGGGATTCGCCGCACGGCGCGACCGTCGGCTTCCCGGTCTGGATGTGGACGGCCCGTCGCCCGGCGACGACCGGTCCGATCTCGAAGACGGCAGCCGCCGGCGGGATCTCGGTGACCGTGACCGCCGCACTCGAGTCGGTCACGTGGGCGATGGGCGACGGCGCGGTAGTCACCTGCGCTGGCCCGGGCACTCCGTTCACTGAGGACCAAGCTGGCCGACCGTCTCCGACCTGCGGACACGTCTACTCGCAATCGTCCTCGCCGGGGTTCTCTATCGCAGCGACCGGGCACTGGCGGATCCGCTGGTCCGGGGCAGGACAGGGCGCGACCGACTCGATGGACCTCACGTCCCGAGCACAGCTGGCAGTCCGGGAGATCCGCACCCTCAACACCCACGTCCGGGGAGGCTGAGATGACTGTCAAGTCCGTCCCGGCCTCGGACCGTCCGGCACCGCCGGCTCCGACGCCTCTGCACCCGCCGCGGCGGCACCGGTCGAAGCTGCTGATCCTTGTCGGCGTGGTTATCTCGGCGGTGTGCGCCGTCGGAACCGTCGCAGTCTTCCGATCGACCAGCGAAACGATCGCGGCAGTCGGGGTCGCCGCGCCGGTCCGCTTCGGCGAGGCGGTGACCGAGGCTGCCTTGCGAGAGGTCGAGGTCCATCCGACCGCTGGGCTCGATCCGATTCCATGGGACGACCGGGCGGAAATCGTCGGCAAACTCGCTACCTCGGACCTCGTCGTCGGAAACCTGGTGACGCGGACCCAAGTCGAAGGCCCGTTGCTTCCTGTTGTCGGGCAGCAGCTCGTCGGCGTTCCGTTCAAGGCCGGGCAGATGCCAGCTGGCACACCGACCACTCGGTCACCGGTCCTGCTGGTATCAGCCGAGGCCGACAGCTGGCAGCCGGTCCGCGCGAGCGTCCTGCGGGTCGGTACGCCCGACGCCAGCGGAATCCGCGTGGTCGACGTCGTCGTGCCCGCCGCAGACGGGCCTCGCCTTGCGGCCAAAGCCGCCGCCGGGGCAGTGGTGCTGATCATGCTTCCGATGGGAGCTGGATAACATGCTGATCTCCTTCTTCTCGCTGGCCGCCAGCCCCGGCGTCACCACGGCGGTGCTGGCCCTCACCTGGTCGTGGCCGCACGATGCCGTCGCCGTCGAGGCAGATCCGACCGGCGGGCACGCACTGGAGGTGTTCGACCCGGATGGCGCTCTCGGCCGTCGCGGGCTCCTCGAATTGACGGTGGCCGCCCGGAAAACCCCGCTGCACCACGCCATGTCGGCGCAGCTGGTCACTTTGCCAGACGGAACCGGCCGCCACCATCTGCTGCCGGGATGCCGCAGCCCGCTGGAGTCCGACGCGGTGCCCTGGACCTCGCTCGCGGGATTGTTTCGCGAGCTCAAGACGGTTGATGTCCTGGTCGATTGCGGTCGTATCCGGGCGCACGGCGCACCGCGCGCGGTCATGGCCGCCTCGGACCTCGTCGTGCTCGTTCTCCGAAACGATCGTCATTCGCTGGCCCGCGCTGTCCGCTCGTTCGAACTCGTCCAGCGCGAAGCCGGACTCACCGCGTCCGGCGACGGCAGTCTCGTCGCCGTGGTTGTCCCCGCAGCGTCCCAGGGCTTCCCGCCTGCCGAAGTCGCCAAAGTGTTCGCGGCGCACGGGGTGCCGGTGGCAGGGGTGCTGGCCAAAGATCCTCCCGCGGCCGCGCAGTTCGCCGACCAGTTCTGCCCGCCGCGGCGATTCGCTTCCTCCTCGCTGGTGTCGTCGAGTCGCGCGGTCGCACAGGAACTCGGGAGGCGAGCCTCGACCCGGAAAGCCCTGTTGCGCTCCGCCAACGTCGTCCGGTTCCCGCCCCGCCCCGGCCCTCCGTCGGTGCGCATGGCTCCGGTGCCTGAGGCGAGGCCGATGCCGGTGCCACGGCCGAATCACGGTGGGGAGCCAGACAATGCCGGGTGAAGCGGAGATGTTCGAGGGCGCCGACGAGCTGGTCGATCTGGTACAGGAACGCTTGGCTCCGCGCGTCCAGAACGCATTGCGGCAAGGAAGCCATGCTCCCGCCGACGAACGAGCGATCGCCGGGAATCTGCTCGACGCAGTGCTGACCGACGTCGGAAAAGAGTGGGTGGCTCGCGGCAGGCCGCTTCCGGACCAGGACCAGGATTGGGCGATCCGGCAGGCCGTCATGGCGGAGATGTTCGGTCTGGGCCGTCTCGAACCCTTGCTCGCGGACGACGCGATCGAGAACATCGACGTGATCGGCAACGACGCCGCGTGGCTGTCCTACAGCGACGGCCGCGTCATGCGCGGACCGCGGATCGCGCCCACCGACGACGCGCTGATCCGCTGGCTGCAACGGATCGCCGCACGCCACGGCCGGACCGAGCACGCGATCAACGCGACACATCCGCTGCTGAACATGGAACTTCCCGGCGGCGAACGCCTCGCCGCGACCATTAGCGTCACCGACCGGCCGCACGTCTCGATCCGCCGCCACCGGCTCGGCGCAGCCGACCTGGAGGCGCTGCGCGACCGCGGAATGATCTCCACTGCCCAGTTGGCGTTGCTGCGCGCCGCGGTCCGTGCGGAGAAGAACATCGTGATCAGCGGACGACAGAAGGCCGGCAAGACGACGCTGCTGCGCGGCCTGTGCTGGGAGATTCCGCCGACCGAACGGTTCGCGACGTTGGAGACCGAGTTCGAACTCGGCCTGCACCGGCACCGCGACCGATTCCCCGCGGTGGTGGCTTTCGAAGAACAACAAGGAAACGCCGAACACGTCGAGAACGGCCGCCCGGCCGGTGGCGTCAGCCTGATGCAGCTTGTGTGGCAGGCCCTACGCATGCACACCGCCCGGATCGTCGTGGGCGAGGTCCGCGGCAAAGAGATCGTCCCGATGCTCAACGCGCTGTCCTCCGGCGGTGCCGGATCACTGTCCACTGTGCACGCTCGCAGCGCGGATCAGGCGATCCAGCGGATGGCGTTGCTGTGCCTGGACGCGAATTCCGCGTGGACACCCGAGTTCGCGCGCGACATGGTCGCGCAGTCGGTGGACCTGATCGTCCACGTCGATCTCACCGCTCGCGACGGCGCGCTTGCCCGGTCGGTGTCGGAGATCGTCGCGGTCGAGCCGGGAGAGCACGGACACCCGGCGCGCACCCACCTGTTTCGCCGCCCGACCGGAGCGTTTCGCGCCATCCCGACCGGGAACCTCCCGACCGACATCGCCGATCTCGAAGCCTGCGGATTCGACCGGAACTGGCTCACCACCAACGGCGACGGTGACTGGACCCTCCCGGCCGAGGGGCGGGCCTCATGAGCGAACTGCTCGTTGCACTCACCGGTCTCGGATTCGCCGCCGGTCTGACCGCAGTGCTGGCCGGTTTCCTCGGAACGACCACAGACCGCGCCGCGTGGCAACCTCACCTGCGCCGCCTGCGGTTCACGCGACGCCACCTGGTCGCGGCCGCCATCGGGGGAGTGCTGTGGCTGGTCTCCGGATGGCCGGTCGTCGGCGTCGGCGGTGCCGCAGCCGTGATCTTCCTGCCCTGGCTTGCTTCTGCCGGTCGCGTGTCAGCAGCGCGCATCGCTCGCCTGGAAGCGATCGAGACCTGGCTCCGCCGCCTCGCCGACCTGCTCGGCCCCGGCCACATCGGCCTGACCAGCGCGATTCAAGCTTCCGTCCGTGAAGCACCGCCGGAGATCGCCTCCGAGGTGCGCACTCTCGCTCAGCGGTTGCGGATCTGGGAGTTCCGTCCGGCGCTGCTGGAGTTCGCCGATGATCTCGACGACCGGGTCGGCGACATCGCCGCCGCAGGACTGTGCGTGGCACACCACTACGGTGCAGGCGCGGCCGAACTCCTCACCGCGCTGGCACGCCAGGTCTTTGAGGAAGTCGGCGCGCGCCGTGCCGCCGAGGTCGACCGCGCCCGACGACGCTCGACCGCCCGCATCCTCCTCGGCATCTGGGCCCTGATGTTCCTCGGCTTCGTCCTTCTCAACGGATCGACCTACACCAGCGCCTACAACACCGTCGGCGGCCAAGCAGTGCTTGCCGCCGTCCTGGGGCTAGTAGGCGCGGCAGTCGTGTGGCTGCGTCGGCTCGGCGTCGAACCGAAACCCCCACGGTTCCTCCGCACGGGAGCACGGCAATGACCACCCTCTCGCTGCTGATCCTCCTGTCCGCCGGTTTCGCGACCGGCGTCACCGCCGTGGCCGCGGCATTCGTCCGGACGCGGCCACAGTTGGCGGACATCGTCGGCGACTCCACCCCTGCACGCGGACCGGCGCGCTTCGCCTTTCTCACCGCACCGCTCGCAGATCTGGAGGTGGTACAGCGGGCACCGGAATCCTTTATGCTGCAACGGATCGTGTTCGCAGCGATCGGCGCACTCTGGGTTCCGCTGCTCGCCATCGTTCTCGCGTTCGGCGAAGTGGCCCCGCCAGTAGCCCTCACCGGCGTGCTGTCGCTGGCCACGGCTGTGATCGGCTGGATGCTCCCGGCAGTGAACCTCAAATCGAAGGTCGCCCGCGCACGGACCGAACTGCGCGGTGCGCTGGCGTGCTACTGCCGCCTCGTCGCGCTCGGCAGGGCCGGCGACCGGGGCCCGGTCGAGGCACTCCGGTACCCCGCAAGCTTGGGCGACGGCTGGACGTTCCGCCGCATCCGCGACGCAATGGACGAGGCCGCCCTGCTCGGCGACATGCCCTGGGACGGCCTCCAACGACTCGGTGCCGCGACCGGCGTCCGCGAACTTGGCGACCTGACCCACGTCGTCGCCAGCGCCGGTCACGACGGCGCGAGCATCGTCACCTCGCTGCGCGCCAAGGCCGACTCCATTGAGCAGCAACTGTCGGCCGAACGCAAAACCGGTGCGGCGGTGCGTTCCGACCGGATGGATCTCCCGCTCGCTCTGCTAGGCCTCGCGTTCGTCGTCTTTCTCGCGTTCCCCGGTGTCGCCACCATGCTCACCACCTAAGGAAGGAATCCGTCATGCCCCGCTTCGTTTTGACCTTTTGGTTGTTCGCACACGAGCTGCTTTCCGCCCGGCTGCAGGAGTTCCGCCGCGACAGCGAACGCGGCGACGAGAACATCACCAAGGCGCTGTACGCCGCCCTCGCCGTGGGCATTGCCACGCTCATCGCCGGCGCGATCACTGCCTACGTCAACGGCAAGATCCCCCTCATCGGCGGACACTGACATGAATCGCGTCGCAGAACTACGAACAGGGGAGCGGGGCGACGACACGATTAGTGCGGCCCTGATCATCAGCACGCTGATGGTTGCCGCGCTGACGGTGTTTCAGCTCGTTGCGGTCTTCCTCGGCCGGACCATCGCGCTGGAAGCCGCGCGGGACGGCGCCGACCGAGCCCGCATCCCGCCCGTCGACGTGACCGGGGCCGCTCAGCAAGCCGCAGCGTACGCCCGCAACGCCACTGGCACCTGGCTGTCCCACGCAGACGTAAGCGGCTATTCGGACGGCGACGTCGTGCGGGTCACCGTCACAGCCGAGGTCGCGTCCTTCGTGCCGTTCCTGACCGTGCGGATCAGCCAGACGGCCGCCGCGCCGATCGAGCGGATCCAGCCATGACCACCCGACTCGCCGAACTGCGCGCCGAGCGAGGCGACATGAACATCGAAGCCGTCATCGGGACGTCGGCCCTGATCGCGCTATTCGGGCTCGGTTTGCTGGGCATGCGCGTCGAGACCACCCAGTCCGCCGTGGACGCTGCGGCGCGAGCGGCCGCCCGGCAAGCGTCGCTGGCGCACGACGGCCGGGCAGCCGCGTCCGTCGCTGAGAAACAGGCCGGCGCCACGCTCGAGGAGCAGTCCCTCACCTGCACCCGGCTGGTCGTCGGCGTCGACGCCAGCGAGTTCTCACTGCCCGCAGGGACCGACGGCACCGTCACCGCGCACATCCGCTGCGACGTCCCGCTCGCCGACCTCCTCCCCGGCCTGACCGGGACCAGGCCGGTCGAGGCAACTTTCCGCTCTCCGATCGACCGCTACGGAGTCCGCCGATGAACCTGTTCCGCGACGAACGCGGCTCCATTTCCGTGCTGGTCCTCGGACTCAGCCTCGCCCTGATCATCGCCATCGGCCTCGCCGTCGACGGCTCCCGCAAAGCACTCGCCGCCTCACGGGCTACCGCAGTTGCTGAAGAAGCCGCCCGTGCCGGGGGTCAAGCCCTCGACCCGCACGCGCTCGCCGACGGACGAACCGCGCATGTTGCCCCGGAAGAGGCCGTTGCCGCAGCGAAACGCTATCTCGCGGCGGTCGGGATGTCCGGGACCGTCCAGGTCCAGGCCAACCGCGTCGCCGTGGATACGACCGACTCCGTCCACACCGTTTTCCTCGGCGTTGTCGGGATTTCTGCGTTGACCGTCCACGGCAACGGCGCGGCGGACCTGATTTCCGCCGGTTGAGCATGAAGGAGCCGATCATGCGTCCCGTCACCAGTATCGTCCGGTTCCTGGGCGGGCTGCTCGCCTTGGCCGCGATTCTCGCCGGGCCGCCGACCGCCTTCTGGACCTTCCGCGACGTCCTGCTCCCGAACCATGTGCACACCTTTGCTGACGCGCTGGCCGCACTTGTCACACACGACAGCGGCCAAGTTTTCCTCACCCTGCTTGCATTCGCCGGCGTCGTCGCCTGGCTTCAGCTCACTACCGCAGTGCTGGTCGAAGCAACCGGCTGCCTTCGCGGACTCCCGGTACGCCGACTCGCAGGCCTCGACTGGGCGAGGAAGATCGCCGCCGGGATCCTCCTGCTGATGATCGGGACCGCTACCGTCGCCACCGCAGCGGAACCACCCGCCGCTCCCACGTCCCAGTCGCGCACGACTGCCTACGTCGTGCGCCCTGGGGACAGCCTGATGCGCATCGCCGCCGCACAACTCGGCGACGAACGCCGCTACACCGAGATCTACGCCCTCAACCATGCTCGCCGCCAACCGGACGGGGAAGCCCTCCGCGACGTCGCATTGATCAAACCGGGCTGGTACCTCGACCTCCCTGCGAAGACGTCGGCCGACGGATACCGCGTGCAGCGAGGCGAAACCCTGACGTCGATCGCTCGTGAGCGGCTCGGCAACGCGGACCGATACCAAGAAATCCTGCGGCTCAACAAGAACGTGCACAATCCGGACTTCATCCGAGCGGGCGACACCCTGCAATTGCCGACTGCGCCGCCCGCCGTCCCCGCACCGCGGCCACCGCAACCGGAGCCCTCGGCACCGCCTCCTCCGGTGACCAGCCCGCTCCCGGAGCCCGCCGCGAAGCAGGAGAGCGGCGCACAGGCAGCCCCGCCATCCGGCTCGGCTGTCAACACCCCGCTCGTCATCGCGGGAGCTGTGGGACTGGCGTCGGCAGCTGTCGTGAGCGCAGTCGGTATCCGCCGGCTCCGCGCAGCCCGCAAGCACGACTCGGGCGGAGCGGAGACGGGCCCGATCGACAGACTGGACCGCGCTTTGCGCCAGCTCGCCCATCACGCCGAGAGCGAGGGGAGCAAGCTGCCGGGAATCCGGATGGTCCGGCTCGGCAGCAAGGACACGATCGTCCTTCTGGACGAACCCGCAGAACCGATCGCGCCGTTCACCGCCACCGCGACCAGCACAGAATGGCAATTGGCCGATCCAGTCCCACCAGGGCACACGGATGGAGACGCTCCATACCCGTTCCTGACCGGCCTCGGCCACGACCTGGACGGCAACCTGATCCTGCTGGGCCTCGACCACGTCGGTGCGCTCCTCCTCGACGGAGGCCCGGAGGATGTTGCGGAGGTCGCCTCTGCCATAGCCCTCGAGATCGCCAGCTCGCCCTGGGCGCACGACGTCACCGCCGACCTCGTCGGTGCCGGACACATCCTCGACGACACAGACGGCATCGAACACCATCAGACCGTCGACGCCCTCCTCGATCATCTGGCCGACTCCGCCGAGCGGCACCCGCACGTCGTGCTCGTGCCGAGTCCACTTGCGCAGGACGACGCCGACCGTCTCGCCACCAGCGACGCCGCGGCCGACATCGTCGCCGTCGTCGCAGGCACCGGCCCGGACACGCACATTCCGGGCGCATGGGAACTCGACCTCCGCCAGCACCCGACCCCGGTGGAGCAACTCGACGTTCGCGTCGCACTGCAGCGCCTCCAACAGGACGAGACACGAGACGCCGCCGAGACCGCCAGCCCCGCTCCAGCCGAGACTGTCCACCGCCCCCCGCGGGACGAGCGAGACCAGCCCGAGACACCTGCCGAGACCGGCACCGAACCAGCAGTCCCGGAGCTGCGGCTTCTCGGCCCGGTCTCGCTGCGCGGCGTCGACTACAGCCGGGTCGAAGGCAAGAAAGTCAACCGCCTCACCGAACTGGCCGCTTTCCTGGCCCTCAACCCGGGTGCCCACGCAGACGAGATCTCGCAGCAGTTGGGCACTGCCACCCAGTCATGGTCGGCCGCCACCAGGCAGGGCTACATCTCTCGCCTGCGCACTTGGCTCGGCCACGACCCCGACGGCGCGCTGTATCTGCCGAATGTGGATGCCAAGAACGGCGGTTATCGCCTCGCCGACACCGTGCTCTGCGACTGGTTCCGATTCCAGCACCTCGTCAAGACCGCAACCGGAGATAATCGGCTCGACCGATTGCAAGAAGCGCTTGATCTGGTCGAGGGCATGCCTCTGAGCAATGTTCCGCGAGGCCGCTACGAATGGGGTTCCTGGCACCAACGCGACATGATCGACCAGATCGTCGAGATCGCCCACGCACTCGTGACCGCATACCGCGACACCGGTGACCTCCCCCTGGCGCGCCGAGCAGCCGCACGGGGACTTCGCGCTGAACCCGCAAGCGAAATCCTGATCCGGGATCTGCTTCAAATCGAGCACGCCAGCGGGAACCGCTCAGCGGTGAGCGCAGTAGCCGGAAGGTTGAAGGAGAGCGCTGAGGAACTCGGCGTGCCGTTGGAAACAGACACGACAGAGCTGCTGCGCACGGTTTTGGGCGGACACCGTTAGCGAACTGCCTATTGCAGTCGATACCGGTGCAGGTTCGGTTTGCTGTCGCCGTCATCGCAGGGTATCAGATTATGTCGGATTGTCCGTGTCTGATTTACCAGCAGACGCGGAGGCGGGAATGAACAATAACAAACAAATCCCAAGAATATTGAGTGCGGGACTCTCGGCTATTCCCGATGCTTCGGTAGACTGCTGTCTTGTTCGGTTACCCGCTTCTTCAGCGCACGTGCGTCAGGTGCGAGCCCTTGCAGGAGAACTGGATCGGCTCTTGAAACCCGAGGGATCGGCGTGGCTCACCGTCGATGACAGCCGCACCTCGGGCGGTCTTGGCGGGCTGCCGTGGCGGGTCGCGTTCGTGCTCCAGAATGACGGCTGGCTTCTTCGCAACGCCGTCGTCGTCAGCATCGAGGACGGTAAGTGCGAAACTGTGCTGTTCTGCGTGAAACAAGCACGCTATTACTTCGATCTGTCGGCAGCTCGCTCAGCGCTGGGTCCGAGCCGCGGTGATGTTCTGCTGGCAGGACGAGCCGCGTTCGCGGACCGGGTTGTGCTTGCGGCATGCCCGGAAGGCGGGGTCGTCTTGGATTTGACGGACGGGCCGGAAGCAAGGGCGGCCGCAGATCGCTGGAGGCGCAGGCTTGTCCGCGTGCCACAGGCAAGGGCGGCCGCGTGATGTTGGTTCACGACGACGGGCAAGTAGCTCTTTACTGCGAGGACGCGGTTGTGGCATTGCGGTGTCTGCCAGCCGGGTCGGTGGACTGTGTGGTGACATCGCCGCCGTACTGGGGTTTGCGGGACTATCGGATCGCCGGGCAGATCGGCGCCGAGGCCACGGTGAGCGAATATGTCGAGCGGCTTGCGGGCGTGTTCGACGAATTGGCGGTCGTGCTGGCATCGTCTGGCTCGGTGTGGCTCAACTTGGGGGACAGCTACGGCGGTTCCTGGGGCAACTATGTCGCCGCCGGCTCGGCGGCGCGTACCGCAGCCACACGGTCTCGGTCGCCGTACGGCCGGCATCGTCCGCCGCAGGCGCGGCGTCGAGCGAAGGATCTGGTCGGGGTTCCGTGGCGGGTCGGGCATGCGTTGCAGGATCGCGGCTGGGTGGTACGGCGGGAGATCGTCTGGCACAAGCCGAACGCGCGCCCGGAAAGCGTCCGAGACCGGTTCTCCCATCGGTACGAGACGATCTTCGCGTTGACCCGAGACCGTCGAGACCATGGCGAGACCGGCGTCGAGACCTGGGCGGGACAGGACCTGTGGACGGTCCCGGCCGGCCGCAGCGGAGTGGGGCATCCGGCCGTCGGGACAGTAGAGATCGCCCGCCGGTGCGTGCGGTTGGGGTGCCGGCCCGGAGGGACGGTGCTGGACCCGTTCTCGGGCAGCGGGACCACGGGTCTCGCTGCCCGAGAGCACCGGTGCCGTTTCATCGGCATTGACCTCGATCCCGACAGTCATCGGGTGGCGTTGCGCCGACTCGGCCTCGATGAGGAACAGCCATGACTGTCGACGTGCCGGGGATGACATTGGCTGAAGCCGCGGCCTTGCCGGCGGTGGTGGATTTGATGACGGCCGCGCGGGTGCTGCGGATCCGGCGGACGACCGCCTATGCGCTGGCTCGCTCTGGCTCGTTCCCTTGCCCTGTTCTGCGGGTGGGCGGCGTGTATCGAGTTCCGACGGCGGGGTTGCTGCGGCTGCTGGGCGTCGATCACCTGATGCGGTGATCTCGCTTCTGCTCGGGCTTCCCCGAGTGCGGGTCGCAGCGCGAGTATCGATGTCCGAGAAACCGCCCTGGTGGGTGATGGCCAAGACGAGAGGGGTCCACGTGCCTGTTGCGAAGGGATCGGTGTTCCGGCGTTGTTCGTGCCGGGACGCTAAGGGGAAGTCGTTGGGCGGCGAGTGCCCGAAGCTGCGGAACAGGCGGCATGGGCAGTGGTTCTTCCGTATCGAGCTTCCGCCTGATGCTGCGGGCAACCGGCGTCCGCGTCGTCGCGGCGGTTACGAGAGCGCGACGGATGCCGAGACTGGTCTCGGTCGTGTCCGGGACTTGCTCGCGATCGCGGAGGAGGACGACGAGGAGACGCTGCGCAAGATCGGCGATCTCGTCGCAGCTGTGATTGCGCAGAAGCAGCCGTTGCCGGAGGTGGAGCCGGTGCGGCGGCTGGTGCGGGCGGCCGCACCAGCGCTGGAGCATCCGTTCATGGACGAGGTGTTCGATGCGTTCCTGGTGTTGAAGAAGCGCACGGTGAGCCGGAACATGTACCGCTCTTACGAGTCGCACGTGCGACTCTATCTTCGGCCGCATCTGGGGAGGATCCGCCGGGACCGGCTGCGGGTGGGGCATCTGGACGCGATGTTCGAGGCGATCGTGGACCACAACGAGGTGATCGCGGAGTACCGCGCCAGCGGCGACCCGCGCAAGATCGCCGCGGTGAAGTGGCAGCGGCCGGTCGGGCCGTCGTCGCTGCACCGGATCAGGGAGTCATTGCGGGCGATCCTGAGTCCTGCGGTGAACGAGGGGCTGTTGCTGGTGAATGTGGCGAAGCTGGTGGAGTTGCCTCCGGCGGTGCGGCCGCGGCCGAAGCTGTGGACTCCGGAACGCGTCGCGCTGTGGCGGGAGACCGGAGAGGTCCCGTATCCGGTGATGGTGTGGACCGGGGAACAGACAGGGGAGTTCCTCGATTCGGCAGTCAATCATCCGCTGTACCCGTTGTTCCACCTGATTGCCTACACCGGCCTGCGGCGGGGCGAGTCGTGCGGGCAGCGCCGTTCGGACACCTTCCTGGACGCGGCGAGCCTGGAGGTGGCGAACCAGATCGTCCAGTACGGGTGGGAAACGGGGCAGAGCAAGCCCAAGACCCCGTCGTCGGAGGGCGTTATCGCGCTGGACCCGGACACGGTGCTGGTGCTGCGGGCGCACCTGGTCAGTCAGGACGAGGCGAAAGCGAGGCTCGGCAGCGACTGGGTCGAGAGCGACTTGCTCTTCACCTGCCCTGACGGCAGTCCGCTGCATCCCGCGGACGTCGCGGATGAGTTCGCTCGCCTGATTCGGGAAGCCGGTCTTCCGCCGATTACGTTGCACGGGCTGCGGCACGGCGCTGCGACGCTGGCGTTGGGGGCGGGGGTGGACATGAAGGTGATCCAGCACATGCTCCGCCACTCCTCGATCAAGGTGACGATGGACCTCTACACCAACGTCGCTCAGGAAGTCGCCGCCGACGCCGCCCGGAAACTCGCCGGAGCCATCCCGCGGAAGACGGCGCTGCACCCGGTCCGCGCGCTCGGGCTCCCCTCGGGCTCGCAGGAGACCACAATGGACAGACAGCAGTCGGAAGACTCTTGCTCAGATAGCACAAATCCCCAGGTCGAATACTTCTCGAACCTGGGGACTGAGGGTGCGCCATCAGGGACTCGAACCCCGAACCCGCTGGTTAAGAGCCAGCTGCTCTGCCAATTGAGCTAATGGCGCTTGGTACTTCCCGCCGCTGTGGTTTCCCTCGGCGACGTGGAAAAGATTAGCAGGGCGTTCAGGCCCCGTTCCAGGGGGGTCCTCTTTTCGGCTCGCGGGGGCAACCGCCCTGGTCAGCGGCAGTGACCCACCTTGAACCAGGCGAGCGAGGGCCAGTGCGTCGGCAGCTGGACCAGGGGAGAAGTCGCAGTGACCTGCGCGACACCCGCACTGCCACCGTAACCCCGGAAATGACAAAACCCCGGCTTCTCCGGAAAAGATCTCGGTGAAGCCGGGGTGCAAGGGTGGCTAACGGGGCTCGAACCCGCGACCTCCTGGACCACAACCAGGTGCTCTACCAGCTGAGCTATAGCCACCATCTGGCAAAAAGATCTCGCGATCGCCTTGCTGGAAGCAATCCTAGCGGGTGCCCGCGAGCGCTTTTCAGGGGGTCACCCTCGGTGGCGTTCCAGCACTTCAGCGGCGGCGGCTTTGGCCTCGTCGCTCGTCGGGCCGGGCTGGGGGACGAAGGCGATCGCGCGGTAGTACTCGAGTTCGCCGACGGACTCCCTGATGTCCGCGAGCGCGCGGTGGGCCAGGCCTTTCTCCGGCTTGGCGTAGTAGATCCGCGGGTACCAGCGGCGCACGAGCTCCTTGACCGACGACACGTCGACCATCCGGTAGTGCAGGTGGCTGTCGAGCGCGGGCATGTCGCGGGCGATGAAACCGCGGTCGGTCGCGATCGAGTTGCCGGCGAGCGGCGCGCTGGCCGGGTCGGGCACCCATTCGCGGATGTACTCCAGCACGCGCTGCTCGGCCTCGGCCAGCGTGGTCGTCGAGGCGCGGACCTCTTCGGTGAGGCCGGACTTGGCGTGCATGTCGTGGACGACCTGCGGCATGCCGTCGAGCTTGGCGTCGTCGGCGTGGATGACGATGTCGACGCCCTCGCCCAGCACGTTCAGGTCGGCGTCGGTCACCAGCGCGGCTATTTCGATCAACGCGTCCTTGCCGAGGTCGAGCCCCGTCATCTCGCAGTCGATCCAGACAAGATGGTCGTTCACCCGCACCACCCTAACCCGACACGGGGATATCAGCGGCGTCACCTGCGCTTCCGGCGCGTTACGCTCGGTCAGCCAGTGCAACGAGGTGTGATTTCGGACTCGGAACGGGGTGCGGCCAGTGGCCGAGCAAGCGTCGGGACCAGCTGCGGAGATCGCGCAGGGATATGTCAGCGACGGGGCGGCCGTCGAGCTGGGCGCGGTGGTGATCGACGGGAAGACGGAAGCGTCGGCCGCGGTCCGGTTGCCGCTGGCGACGCTGAACCGGCACGGCCTGGTCGCGGGCGCGACCGGCACCGGCAAGACCAAGACGCTTCAGTTGATCTCCGAGCAGCTGTCCGCGGCCGGGGTTCCGGTGGTGCTCGCCGACGTCAAGGGCGACCTGTCCGGGCTGTCCGCGCCCGGCGAGGCGAGCGACCGCACCGCGAAACGGTCCGCGGAACTGGGCGACGACTGGGCGCCGGCGGGCGGTCCGGTGCAGTTCCTGTCGCTCGGCACCAGTGGCACCGGGATCCCGGTGCGCGCGACGATCACCAGCTTCGGGCCGGTGCTGCTGTCGAAGGTGCTGGGGCTGAACGAGACGCAGGAATCGACGCTCGGCCTGATCTTCCACTGGGCCGATCAGCGCGGTCTCGCCTTGCTGGACACCAAGGATCTGCGGTCGGTCATCACGCATCTGACCAGCGACGAGGGCAAGGAAGACCTCAAGGGCATCGGCGGGGTGTCCGCGGCGACGGCGGGCGTCATCCTGCGGGCACTGTCCAATCTGGAGGCTCAGGGCGGCGAGGAGTTCTTCGGCGAGCCCGAGCTGGACGTCCACGACCTGATGCGCCAGCAGGACGGCATGGGCGTCATCACCTTGCTGGAGCTGGACAATCTGCAGTCCAAACCGGCGCTGTTCTCGACGTTCCTGATGTGGCTGCTGGCCGAGCTGTTCGAGGAGCTGCCCGAGGAAGGCGACCTCGACCAGCCGAAGTTGGTGTTCTTCTTCGACGAGGCGCATCTGCTGTTCTCCGGTGCGTCGAAGGCGTTCCTGGAGCGGATCGAGCAGACGGTGAAGCTCATCCGGTCGAAGGGCGTCGGCGTGTTCTTCTGCACGCAGCTGTCGACCGACATCCCGAACAACGTGCTGTCCCAGCTCGGCGCGCGGGTGCAGCACGCGTTGCGCGCGTTCACGCCGGATGACCAGAAGGCGTTGGCGCGCACGGTGAAGACGTATCCGAAGTCGCAGCACTACGACCTCGAGACGGCGTTGACGTCGCTGGGGATCGGCGAGGCGATCGTCACCGTGCTGTCCGAGCGAGGGGCGCCGACGCCGGTCGCGTGGACGCGGCTGCGTGCGCCGCGGTCGAAGATGGGGTCGATCGGGGCGGACGCGATCCGCGCGGCGGTCACGTCGTCGGAGCTGAACGCCAAGTACGGGGAGACGATCGACCGGGAGTCGGCGTACGAGAAGTTGACGGCGAAGGCCACGCCTGCCGAGCCTTCCGCGCCCGCTGCCGAACCTGAGGCGCGAGTTGCTCCGAAGCCGGAGAAGGAGGAGCCGGGGATGATCTCGCAGGTGTTGAGCAACCCGGCGGTGAAGTCGTTCATGCGCTCGGCGGCGAGTTCGCTCGGGCGGGAGTTCTCGCGCGGGCTGTTCGGCAACCGGCGGCGTTGAGATACCTGACAGGAGATGGCAGGTATCCGCGGTTGACTGTGCCTGATCGAGTTTCCGGCAGAGGAGCAGCAGCATGACCAGTACCGCCGTCGCCGCGTTCGAACTGGACAAATGGGAGCCGCGGGCGCAGGACGAGGCCGGTGGCACGGCGTTCGCGCAGGTGCTGATCGAGAAGACGTTCACCGGGGCGGTCGAGGGGACCAGCCGGGTCGAGATGCTGACGGCGTCGAACGAGACCTCGCGCGCGTACGTCGCTTTCGAGCGCTTTACCGGCTCCGTCGACGGACGGAAGGGCGGCTTCGTTCTCCGGCACACGGCCGGGGACGAGGGATTGTCGCTGGTCCTGCTTCCCGGCTCTGGCACGGGCGAGCTGGCAGGTATCTCCGGGTCGGCCGACATCGCGGTCGACGAGGCGGGCAAGCACACGTTCACGCTGGTCTACGAGCTGCCGGGCGCGTGAAGAAGCCGCTCTCTCCAGGTCCCGAATCCCCGGAGAGAGCGGCCAGGTTTCCTCACCGTCCCGAGTGAGGAGCGAAGGCGGGCCGCCCCGACCGCGGTCCGCCTCCGGGGTTCCCGGTCAGCCGTTCCCGATCTGGTCGACGATCTTGTTGGCGTCGTTGATCGGGATGGCGAACCCGATCCCGACGCTGCCGGCCGAGGAGTTCGGGCTGTAGAGCGCGGAGTTGATTCCGATGACCCGGCCCTGGCTGTCGACGAGCGCGCCGCCGGAGTTGCCCTGGTTGATCGAGGCGTCGGTTTGGATCGCGGTGTAGCTGGGGCCGGACGTGACGTTCGAGGTCTGCCTGCCGAAGGGCGAGTTCTGCTGATCGCCGCCGGTCCCGCCTCCGACGTCGGACAGCGGCCGGTTGAGCGCGCTGACGATGCCGGTGGTGACGGTGTTCTGCAGCCCGCCCGGCGACCCGATCGCGATGACCTGCTGCCCGACGGCGAGCTTGCCCGAATCGCCGAGCGTCGCGGCGGTGAGCCCGCTCGCACCTTGTGCCTGCAGCACCGCGATGTCGCTCTTGGTGTCCGAGCCGACGACCTTGGCCTGGTACTTCTTACCGTCCGACGTGCTGATCGTGACGGTCTGCGCCCCCTGCACGACGTGCGCGTTAGTGAGGATGCGGCCGTCAGCGGTGAGAATGACGCCCGACCCGATCGCCGTGCCTTGCCCAGTCGTGACGTTCACCTGAACAACACTGGGCACGACTTTCGCGGCGACGGTGCTGACGTCCCCGGAGCCGGTGGTGTTGCTGATGGTCTGCCCGGTAGCGGAGGACGACGCAGTGGTCGAGGAGCCGCTGGAACCGCCGCTCAGCCCGACGATCGCCGCGCCCGCACCACCGCCGAGGAGCGCTGCGGCCAGCGCAGTGGCCCCGACGAGGACAGCCATGCGGCCAGGCCGCTTCCGCGGACCGGCCAGCGCCGCGGGCGGTTGCGCGGGCTGTGGCATCGGCCCGTAGTGCGGGGTGCCGGGTTGGTGCTGTGCGGCGTGCTGGTTCGGCAGGGGAGCGGTGTTCGGCTCGGACTGTTGAGCAGTGTCCGATTGCGTTTGGCGTGCGGTGTTCGGCTGAGATTGCTGGGCAGCGCTCAGCCCGGCTGACTGGCGTTGCTGGGCAGTGCTCGGCATGACCGGCTGGGATTGCTGAGCAGCGCTCAGTCCGACCGCTCTGGGTTGCTGGGCGCTGTACGGCCCGACCGGTTGGGCACCACTCGGCCGACTCGCCGGGACACCGCCGGGCGTCTGCGCGTCACCCGGTGCCGGTTGCTGTGCGGGTCCCGCCACCGCTGGCTGCGCGCCATCGACCGCCGACGGCCTTTGCCGCGCGCTCTGCTGCGACTGCGGCACCGCCGGAACTTGCGGGCCGACGTGCGACATCTCCGCGTTGCCGCCGAACGGACTCGACCCGGCCCGGTACTGGCCGTACTGCTCACTGCTCTGGTGCGGCTGGCGCCCACCGGGTGTAGCGGGGCCGGGCCGGCTCTCGTTCTCGGTCATGAACCCAGACTCGCGCCCGTGCTTATGAGCAGCCTGTGGAAAACCCTCAGGCTTTCCTGAGAAGAATAAGCTGAGAATTCTCAGCCGTTCTCAGGCAGCGGTGCATCGTCGCCCGTGCCGTGCCGTGCCGTGCCGTGCCGTGCCGTGCCGTGCCGTGCCGTGCCGTGCCGTGCCGTGCCGTGCCGTGCCGTGCGCCGACAAGATCCCGCAATCGCTCGGTCCCCGCTACCGCCACGGCGTCAGACCAACCTGCGCGAACCTCCAGCCAAACCAGCGCGCAACTCCAGTCAAACCCGTCAAGCCGTCCGACGCACCTCCTCTCCAGCCTCGCGGCCCATCGTCATCTCCACCTTCTCCCTCTCTCCCGCCACACGTCAGTCGAAGAAACTCGGCACGTCCAGCGCCCCTCCCGATGCCTCGAACTCGTCGTGCACGGCTTTGCGCAGGTCCGCGTCGGCGAGATAGTCGGCGGCTGTCAGCGCCAGACCCAGTGCACCGTCGACGACCGCTTGATCACCCGTCTGCGACCCGGCGGCCTCGGCGAATTCTTTGGTGTGCAACGCGACCGTCGGCCCGGACACCGCGATCATCGGATGCAGCGCGGGCATTCGGAACGACAAATTTCCGAGGTCCGTGCTCCCGGTCAGGAATTCCGGCACGATGCCCGGCGGCAGCGGCTTCCGCCCGGTGCCCTCTTGGTTGACCGACCACCGCCCGGCCAGCGTGGTGTTGAACCGGATCGGTAGGTACGCAGGCTGCTCGTCCCAATGCAATTCCACCCCGCAACCCGTCATTTCTGCTGCGCCCTGGGCGATTGCGGTCATCCGGTTGGCCAGGTCGCGCAGCGTCTCCGGATTCGCCGACCGGAGGTAGAACAAAAGCGCCGCCCGGGCTGGAATCACGTTCGGCCGCGCGCCGCCATCGGTGAAGATGCCGTGCACTCGATCGCTCGACGGCAACTGTTGCCGCAGCGCGGACACTCCTTGATAGGCCGCCACCGCCGCGTCGAGCGCATTGCGCCCCATGAACGGCTGCGCCGAAGCATGTGCGCCAACCCCGTGGAACACCATCTCCAGCTGTCGCCTGCCGAGGAACGGGTGCAGTGCGATGTCGTGGCTGAACGGATGCAGCATGATCACCGCATCGACATCGTCGAAGATCCCAGCACGCGCGAGCGTTTCCTTGCCGCCACCGCCTTCCTCCGCGGGCGTGCCCACCAGTGACACGCGACCGCCGAGTCGTTCGGCCACTGCCGCCGCGCCGAGGAACCCGCCGGCTCCGGCTGTGCAAATAACGTTGTGCCCGCAGCCATGTCCTAATCCGGGCAGGGCGTCGTACTCGGACAGGACTGCGATGTGCGGCCCGTCGTTGTCCGGAGTTCCCGTGCGCAAGGCGGTATCCAGCCCGCCCAGCCCGACGGTGACTTCGTGTCCATGCGCACGCAGCAACTCGGCGAGCGCGCCGACTGACCGGTGCTCGGCGAACCCTTCTTCCGGATGCGCGTGCAGATCCTGACTCAGCGCGACGAGTTCGTCAGCTCGGGAACGCACTTCTTCTTCAACCGCAGCACGGGTTTCCGCGTCGGCTCCGGTGTGGTCGGAGCCGAGCGGTTCAGCGGCGGCCACGGCGTCGGCGGTGGCTTCGACGAGGGAACGGAGGTGGCTGTCGTCGGGCGGGACAGGTGCGGCGTGGGTCATGCGGGGAATGCTATCGCCGAACCCTGACAAAAATGGATCACCGCACGTCGGACAGCCGACCGGAGACGAGTTGGGCGACCCCGAAGTACTGCTCGTGCACCTCGTCGAAGCCATGCGCGCGCAGGCTGGCCGCGATCTCCCCGCGGTCGAACATGCGTTGCCCGCTGACGATTCCTCCTGCGGTGTCGGCGATCCGGGTCACCTGGCAGTCACGGCGAGCGCTGGTGAGCAGGACGATGCGGCCGCCGGGACGCAGGACCCGGGTGAACGAATCAAGCGCGCGTTCCGGCTCGGCGAACATGTGCAGGGCGGCGAAACAGCAGATCGCGTCCACAGTGGACGAAAGCAGTGGCGGCTCGACCGCGTCGGCGCGAAGGTAAGTCACGGCCGGCGAATCAGTTTCTTCGACCGCGCGCGAAAGCATGCTGCGTGCGCCGTCCAAGCCGATCGCAAGCCCGTCTGGTCCTACTGCGTCCCCGAAAGCGCGCGTGAACCGGCCGGTCCCGCACGCGACGTCGAGCACGACCTGGCCTGGCTGCAGCGAGAGACGTTCGGCGGCCAGGGCGACCTCGTCGGTCATGCTCGGGCCGCTGGGGCCTTTGAGGACGCGGCCGAGCACTGGCCGCCAATAGCGTTCGTAGACCTGCGGCAGCAGTGTGGTGCGCATGAGCCGCTGAGTGAGTCCGGTGGGCGGCCCGGCTTGGGCAGCGTCGCCGAGCGTGTCGAGGAAGCCGTCGACTGTCGTGGCCGGTTCGCTGAGCAGGTCAGTGAGCCGTTGCTGGGTGCTGTGGTGGGGCACGGGGGTCCTCTCGGTGGGGATACCGGCAGTATGCGGCATCAGTGGCTCCCTCGTTCGAGTGAAGATCGGCCCGATCAAGCGTTCGATGCCCGGCATTGTCGGTGCCTGTTCCTAACGTCGTCCGCACGGTCTCCGACCCGCGGAGGCCAGCGAGGAGGACTGTCTGATGACCGCACCGATCCTGCGTCCGATCGACCTGCCCACGGGCGAAATCGCCGTGCACGGGGCCTTCGACCTGAGCGCCGCGGCGCAGTGGCTCGCCGCGGCGGGCCCGGTCGGATCCTTCGCGGCCGAGCCAGGCGTGTTGCGGTTGGCGTTCCCGGTGGAGGGGACCTGGACCCACGCCGGGGCAGCGATCCGGCAGAGATCCCCGGGCACGGTCGAAGTCGGCGTGGCGGCGCCGGTGGAGATCGCCGCGCGAGTGGTCTCGCAGGTGAGCCGGATGCTCTCGCTCGATGTCGACGAATCCGGTTTCGCCGAGGTCGCGAGCCGTGACTCCGTGGTCCGGCGGTTGCAGGCTCGCCACAGCGGAGCGCGTCCAGTGCTGTATTCGTCGCCGTACGAAGCAGCCTGCTGGACCGTGCTCACCCAAGGAATGCGTGCTCGGCAGGCGATGCGGTTCCGGGAACAGCTCGCGGTGCGACACGGCCGTCAGGTTGGCGACGATGGGCCGTTTTCCTTTCCCGCACCGCAGATTCTGGCCGAGCTGGGCGACGAACCGTTGGTCGGACCGTTCCGGCTCGCGCGCCTTCGAGCCGTCGCCCGGGCAGCAGCCGATGGGCGTCTGGACGCTGAAGAGCTTCTGGCGCTGTCGATCCCCGACGCGATGACGCGGCTGTGCGCGATTCCGGGCATCGGAGCGTTCTCCGCCGAGCAGATCCTGCTGCACGGCGCGGGACATCCCGATCTCTTCCCGCGGCTGGACACTCAGCTTCACCAGATGCTGTGCGCGGAGTACGCGTTGCCTCCAGACACGCCGCCGGACGAGCTCGAACCGCTGGCTGAGGACTGGCGTCCGTATCGGTCGTGGGTTGCGCATCTCTTCCGGTTCGACCGGCTGAGGACGTCGGAGTCCGGGGAGGTGGCGGACTGAGCGGTTGCTGAAGTCGCGGATCGACAGGAGGGAGACGTTATGGAGTGAGGCTGCCGCCCATACCGAATCGCGGCCGACGGTTGTTGCCTGGGCACTCACAGGGGCCAAATAGCGCCTGTGGTGAGGTGTCCGCGTGACTACGCCTGTACTCGCCGTCTCGACTGTGCTCAGTGCTCGACCGGGTACCGGAGAAATCTCTGGTGCGGCCATGGCAGCGGGCACTGGGACAGTCGGTGCGGCGTTGGAACAGGCGAACACACCCAGCGTCATCACGTTGGTCACCGGCGGTATCGCCTTGCTGGTAGTGCTCGCCGGCGGGACGCCGTGGCGGTTCGCCCGCAACGTCATCACGATCGTGCACGAGGCCGGCCATGCGCTGGCCGCGGTGACGGTCGGGCGACGGCTGCGGTCGATCCGGCTGCACTCGGACACCTCCGGGGTCACCGTGTCGCGCGGCAAGCCCGAGGGGCCGGGCATGGCGTTCACGGCCTTGGCCGGGTACGTCGCGCCGTCGGTCTTGGGGCTGCTGTTCGCGAGCTTGGTCGGGGCTGACCTGATCACCGCGGTGCTCGTGCTGGTCGCGTTGCTGCTGCTGGGTGTGCTGATCATGGTGCGCAACGCCTACGGCGTGTTCACGGTGGTCGCGAGTGCCATCGTGCTCGGGCTCGTGGCGCTGGTCGCGCCGAAGGTCGTGCAGGCGCCGTTCGTGTATCTGCTGACGTGGTTCCTGCTGTTCGGCGGGGTCCGGCCGGTGGTGGAGCTTCAGCTCAAACGGCGACGTGGCCAGGCGCGGGACTCCGACGCAGATCAGCTCAGCCGGTTGACCGCCGTGCCCGCGGTGTTGTGGGTGCTGGTGTTCGGCGTGCTCACGGTGAGCTGCGTCATCGCGGGCGGGCTGTGGCTGTTGCAGCCGTTGGCGTTGTGATGCTGCCGCTGCGGTTCTGGCCTGTGGCGAGCTGACGCGCGGACTGGCGGCTCGGTCGCGCGGGGCGAGCTGATACGCGGGCTAGTAGCTCGGTCGCGTGGGGTGACTGCGTGGGGCCGCTGGGTTGTAGCGGAGCGGTCGGTGGTGCGGCGGCGACGTCTGTGGGCGTCGAATTGCTGCGGGGCCGGTGGCTGGACTGCGCGAGCTGATGTCGTGAGCGCACGGCTGCGGTGGAGCGGCTGGCTGTGGGCTGGCACCGGTGCGGGCGGGCAGCTGCTGGGGTGCGTCGGTTGACGTCGTGGGGCGCTGGGTTCCGTCGTGGTGATTGGGCACTGGTGACGCTGTGGGTGCCGCGGGCGTGGGGCTGTGCTGTGTGGCTCCTCGGGCAGTAGCGGGGCCTCGCGGTCGCGGCTTGTCGCCTGGCCTGGACCGCCGTCTGTGTTCGCGGTGGTTGGCGGGCTGAGCAGGTGGCACGGTGGGGTCGGCGCGACCGCGTGGCGGTGTGACGATGCGATCGCGGCCTGGGCACCGGCCGGACATCAGCAGCGCCGGTGGCTGGCTTGGGCGTGTCCTTGGCTGCGGCGGCGAACCCCGGGCGGAGCGCACCGGTCGTGAGCGGCGGCGTTGTCGACCATGTTGTCCACCAGGCGACTGGCGCGGCGAGTGTCCCGAGGGCTGAGCCCGTCGTCTCCCCATGTGGGCGGTACGGCAGACTGGACGTCTGCTGAGCCGCCGGAGGGAGACAGGCGATGGACGAGGTCGCGAAGGCCGTCGAGGAGTGTGCGCGGGCGGCGAAGGCGGCTGCGCCGTCGTTGGCTGCCGCCGGGGACGACGCGGTGGACGCGGCGCTCGTCGGGATGGCGGAGCGGCTCGTCGCGCACCGGGACGAGGTGCTTGAGGCCAACCGGGCCGACGTCGCCAAGGCTACGGCCGACGGGATGAGCGCTGGTCTGCTCGACCGGCTCGCCATCACGCCCGAGCGGCTCGACGGGATGGCCGCGCAGCTGCGGTTGCTGGCTGGCGCGCCGCACCAGGAGCGGTCCGTTCCGGTGTCCACGTTGGACGGTGGGCTGCGGCTGGTCGAGCGGCGGCGTCCGGTGGGTGTCATCGGCGCGAACTACGAGGCGCGGCCGAACGTGACGGTCGATGTGGCGTCGCAGTTGGTCAAGTCGCGCAACGGCGGCGTGCTGCGGACCGGGTCGGCGGCGCTGGGCTCGGCGCAGCGGCTGCGGGACGTCGTGATCGCGCCCGCGCTCGAGGCTGCCGGGATCAACCCGGACGTCGTGCAGCTGGTTCCGCGTGTTGAGCGGGAAGCGGCGTCGGCGCTGGTTCGGTTGCCTGAGCTCGTGCCGCTCGTCATCCTGCGCGGCAGCGGCGACAGCACGCGGGCGTTGGCGACTGAGGCCGCCGTGCACGGGGTGCGCACGTTGGCGCATGCCGACGGTGGCGGGGTGCTGTACGTCGACGCTGCGGCGGATGCGGGCAAGGTCCGGGACCTCGTGTTCTCGAGCCTCGACCGGCTTGGCGTCTGCAACCGGCTGAACCTGCTGCTGATCCACGAGGACGTGCACGACACGGTGTGGCCGCAGGTCGAGTCCGCGCTGGCCGAGCGTGGTGTCACGCCTTCGCTCGCGCCGCACGAGCATCCGATCGGCTACGAGTGGGCGCTGGACTCCGAGCGGGAGGCGACCGTCACGGTGGAGAAGGTCGGCGGGCTCGTCGATGCGGTCGAGATCGCGAACGAGCGCACGTCGGGGCTGGCCGCGGGGATCGCGACCGAGAACCCGGCGGCCGCGGAGCAGTTCTTCGACGGCTACACCGGAACCGGCGTGTTCTGGAACGCGCCGACCCGGCTGCTGGACGGCTTCAAGCTGCTCGCGGTGCCCGAAACCGGCATCAACCTCGACCGGGTGCCGGGTCCGCGCGGACCGGTGACCTACACCGACCTGTACGTCCGCCAGTACGCCGTGGTGCCTGCCTGACCTGGCCGGAGCACGATGAGCGGATGGGCACGATGACCGGGCGGCCGCACGTCCTGCTGTCCGCGGCGCAATCGCTGGACGGCTACCTCGACGACGCCGGCAGCACGCGTCTGATCCTGTCGAACGAGGACGACTTCGCGGAGGTCGACCGGCTCCGCGCCGAGGCCGACGCGATCCTCGTCGGCGCGGGCACGGTGCGGGCCGACAACCCGCGGCTTCTCGTGCGCTCCCCCGAGCTGCGTCGCGAGCGTGTCGCGGCGGGGCGGCCGGAGCAACCGGTCAAAGTGACGGTCACGAGCAGCGGCAAGCTGGATCCGGCGTCGCGGTTCTTCACCGTCGGGGACACCGAGAAGCTCGTCTACGCGCCGCGAGGTAGCGCGGACAGTCTGAGCGCGGTCGCGACTGTGGTGGATGTCGGCACTCCGCCGCAGCTCGAGCGCGTCTTGGACGACCTCGGCGCGCGGGGGATCCGGAAGCTGCTCGTCGAGGGCGGCGGGGCGGTGCACACGCAGTTCCTCGACGCCGGGCTCGCCGACGAACTCCGGCTCGCGGTCGCGCCGATCATGGTCGGCGATCCGCGAGCGCCGCGGTTCCTCGGGCCGGGTGCGTTCCCGCGACCGTTGGAGCTGACGGAAGTGCGGCGGCTCGGGGACGTCGCGGTGCTGCGGTATCGCGCCGCGGCCGAACCGTCGTCGCTCGATCTGCTGCGGTTGCGGCAGGCCATCGAGCTTGCCGACGAGTGCCCGCCGAGTTCGACGTTTCGGGTCGGCGCGGTCGTCGGGCTGCCGGACGGGACGGTGCTCGCCACCGGGCATTCGGGCGAGGGCGATCCGCGCAACCACGCGGAGGAGTCCGCGCTGGCGAAACTCGATCCGCACGATTCGCGGCTCGCCGACGCGACCATGTACAGCTCGCTCGAACCGTGCAGCGATCGCGCGTCCCATCCGAAAAGCTGCACGCAGCTGATTCTCGAAACGGCCATTCCGCGGGTAGTGATGGCCTGGCGGGAACCGTCGTTGTTCGTCGAGGCCGAAGGGGTCGAGCGACTGGTCGCGGCCGGACGGCGGGTGATCGAGGTGCCGGCGCTGGCCTCGGAGGTCCGCCGGGCGAATACGCACCTTCCCGGCGTCCGTCCCTGATTTTCTCAACGCGATTGACGGATCGGGCGCCGCGGCACGGAATCCGCGGCGCAGCGCCCGATCGGGAAAACTAGCCGGTCAGCAGCCTCCGTTGTCGGTCCAGACGCCCCACTGGCCGGTCGTGCCGGGTTCTTCGCCCTGGGTCCACCATTTCGCGGTCCATTTGTGGCTGTTGTGCGCGACCACGGTGCCGCCGGTGTAAACCTGCGTTTTCTGCCATTCCGGTGCCGAACAGGTGCCCGGGGGATTGCTGGTCGGACTGGTTGGGCTCGTCGGGCTCGTCGGCGGAGTGGTCTGCGGAGGTGTCGCGCCGGCGAAGCGGGTGGTGAACTTCGTGAAGTCCCAGTCGTTTTGCTGGACGTTCGAGCACACGCTGTTGTCGGTCGTCGTCGTGCACTGCCGGTCGCGGTTCACTGCCCAGAACGTGAACCGGCCGAGGTGGTGGCTGGTCGCGTAGTCGTACACGGTCTGGAAATCGGAAACGTTGAAGAATTCCGACGAGTCGGATTTCCCGTTCATTCCCGAGAAACCCTCGTGCGAATACGCGGTGTCGCTGTCCCAGCCGAGGTGGCTTTGGAGCAGGCCGTGGAACGCTTCCAGCGCCGACACCTGCGACGCGCCGCCGCCGGTGAAACCGCCGTCGAACGGCATGATCGAGAAGTCGTTGGGGGAGAAGCCGATCGACTTCGCCTGGTCCAGCAACTGGGTGCCGAACCAGCCGGTGCCCGCGGCGGTTCCCGGCATGGTCACCGAGACGAACAGACCGGGGTTGTCCGCCTGCAGTTTCTTCGCCGCGCCGAGTTCGTTCGCGATGGCCGCGGTGTCTTCGTACTCGGGTTCCTCGAGGTCGAAGTCGATGGCTTTCAGGTTGTATTTCGCCACGACCTGCTGGTAGGCGGCGGCGGTCGCGTCGACAGTGCCGCAGGTCTGGCCCAGCTTCGTGCCGCCGTAGCCGCCGACAGAAACCGACACGTCGCCGCCGTTGCCGCGGATGCGGTTGATCGCGTCGCCGACGGTCGTGTCCGAGGAAACCGGCGTGGTGCCGTCCCAGGTGGGACTGCATCCGCCGCTCTTGGGCGCGAGGATGAAGGCCAGCTGGAACGCTTTCTGCCCGGTCGCGTTCATGACCGTCACCGGGTCGGGCGGGTTGTTGCTCTGCGGCATGAGGTACGGCGCGGCGGCGTACCAATTGTTGTCGAGGCCGGTCGACGTCCCGGTCTGCGCGTGGGCGGTCGCGGCCACGACGGCAGCTGCTCCGGCCACGGTAGCGGCGGCGACGAGTGTGGCGGCCAGTCTGCTTCGCTGCATCTGTCCTCCGGCGAACATGCGGAAAATTGATGCGGTAAGCATTGGACTAGACCATTATGAAGTCAAGGTGCGGTCGGCTGCTCTTGTCCGGAGGGGGACGGGTTCGGGGGGTATGCCGGAATTCGGATTCGGCGGGTTCACCCTTGCGGCGCAACGGTTCCGTGCAAAGGGACGCGGACCGCTGGGGCGAGTGGTCCGCTGGGGGAGAGGGTGAGACGGTGACGGTGCGGTTGGACTGGACGGGGGCCGCCAGGGGGCGCGGGGCGCGAACTGCGGTGGTCGGGCGGCGGGGGAAGCTCGGACGGCTCGGTGCGTGGTGGCGGGAGCAGTGGTGGTGGCATGGCTGGGCTGGGCGGGCTTGGCGATAGGGCCCGGGCTGCGGGTGGACGCGGAGCAGGCGCCGGTGGGGCGGCGATGCGGTTGGCTGGTGGGTTTGGCGGTAGGGGTTAGGGCGGTTGGGCTCGCGGTAGGGCTTCGGGCGGTTGGGTGCGGTGCAGACGCTGGGGGATGCGGGCGCGACCTCGCGCTCGATCCAGGGGCGCTGGTGGACGAGGTGCTCGGGCTGGTGGGTTTGGCGGTTGGTCGCAGGGCGGCTGCCGGGTGGGGTCAGGACGCATTCGGGCTTGGGACAGTGAGGCGCCGCGCGGGTGCTGGTGGAACGGTGCCGCGGTCGGCTGATGAGTTTGGCGCGGTAGAGGGTTTGGGCGCAGGGCGGGCACTGGCGGGTTTGGTGGTAAGGGCTTGAAGCAGGTGGGCGCTGGTGGGGCAGCCACGAGGATGCGCGGCTGGGCGCGGCGGCGGGCCGGGGGCAGCGCGGGCGCCGGGGGGCGGCGTGCGTGGTTGGGGTGAGCCGCGCAGCCGAGTGATGGCGACTGGTCGGCACGGACGTTGCCTGGTCAGCGGTGATGGCGGCTGGTCGGCATGGAAGGTGGCTGGTCAGCGGTGACGGCGCCTGGTCAGCGGGAGGGTGGCCGGGTAGCGGAGGTCGGCGGCGCGGTTGGCCTAGTGAGTTCGTCGAGAAGGCCCGGCCAAACTCCGGCAACTGGGCGGGCGCGGCTCGGCCGGATGAGTGGGGACAGTGCGTGGAACCGTCGGTTGCGGCGGAACGGCGGGTTGCTGGAGGCCCGTGAAGGGTATCGCTGCGCGAGGAGCAGCACGCCAGCGGTGAGTTCGCCGGGTTGCCTCAGCTGGCCAGATCCGAACCAGCCAAGACAACCCTCGACGGCCTCAGTCGTTCTCCAGATCGCCTTCCAGCGTCAGGTAAACCTCGCGCATCTGAGCCAGCAACTCCGGATCCGGCTCTTCCCACAGCTCTCGATCCGCGGCTTCCGTCAGGCGTTCGATGATCCCCCGCAAAGCCCACGGGTTCGCGTCCCGCAGGAATTGCTGGTTTTCCTCATCCAAGACATACGACTGCGACAGCTTCTCGTACATCCAGTCGCCGACCACACCAGCCGTGGCGTCGAAGCCGAACAGGTAATCCACGGTCGCCGCGAGTTCGAAAGCACCCTTGTAGCCGTGGCGGCGCATGGCGGACAGCCACCGCGGGTTGACCACCCGGGCGCGGAAGACGCGGGCTGTTTCTTCGCCCAGGGTGCGAGTACGTACAGCATCGGGCGTGGTGGAATCGCCGACGTACGAAGCGGGGGCGGAGCCGGTCAGGGCGCGGACTGTGGCGATCATTCCGCCGTGGTACTGGAAATAGTCGTCCGAGTCGGCGATGTCGTGTTCGCGGGTGTCCGTGTTCTTCGCGGCTACCACGATGCGTTTGTACGACGATTCCATGTCCTCGCGCGCGGGACGGCCGTCAAGGTCCCTGCCGTAGGCGAAGCCGCCCCAGACTGCGTAGACCTCGGCCAAATCCTTGTCGTCGCGCCAGTTTCCGGAGTCCATCAACGGGAGGAGACCGGCTCCGTACGCGCCTGGTTTCGAGCCGAAGATCCGGGTGGTGGCTCGGCGATCGTCACCGTGCGCGGCCAGGTCGGCGGCGACGTGGGCGCGGACGTAGTTGGAGGATTCCGGTTCGTCAAGAGAGGCGGCCAGGCGGACGGCGTCGTCCAGGAGGGTGATGACGTGCGGGAAGGCGTCGCGGAAGAAGCCGCTGATGCGGACTGTCACGTCGATCCTCGGGCGGCCCAGTTCGGACAGCGGGATCGGTTCGATGCCGGTCACGCGGCGGGACGCCTCGTCCCAGACCGGCTGGATGCCCAGCAGGGCAAGGACTTCGGCGGCATCGTCGCCGGAGGTGCGCATGGCGGAGGTGCCCCAGACCGACAGGCCGACCGACCGGGGCCAATCGCCGGTGTCTTCGCGGTAGCGGCGGAGCAGGGAGTCTGCCAGGGCCTGGCCGGTTTCCCACGCCAGGCGGCTGGGGATGGCCTTCGGGTCCACGGTGTAGAAGTTTCGGCCGGTCGGCAGGACGTTCACCAAGCCGCGCAAAGGGGAGCCGCTGGGGCCTGCGGGGATGTAGCCGCCGTCCAGGGCGTGCAGGATTGCGTCTAGTTCGGACGAGGTGCCTGCCAGGCGGGGGACGATTTCGGCGGCGGCGAAGGTCAGGACGCGGGCGACCTCGGCGTCGAAAGCGCCCAGGACCTCGCTCACCACTGAAGAAACTGAAGAAGGGGACCACTCGTGGGTCTCCATCAGGGAAACCAAGGTGTGGGCGGTGGTTTCGATGGCGTCCACTTCGGACAGTGGGGCGTCCGAGTTTTCCTTCAGGCCAAGGGCGGAACGGAGGCCGGGGACGGCGCCTTGCTTGCCGCCCCACATTTGCTGGGCTCGGAGCATCGCGAGAACCAGGTTGACGCGGGCCTCGCCGACGGGGGCCTCGCCCAGGATGTGCAGGCCGTCGCGGATCTGGGCGTCCTTGACCTCGCACAGCCAGCCGTCGATGTGCAGCAGGAAGTCGTCGAATTCCGCGTCGTGCGGGCGTTCGTCGACGCCGAGGTCGTGGTCGAGTTTCGCGGCCTGGATGAGGGTCCAGATCTGGGCGCGGATCGCCGGGAGCTTCGCCGGGTCCATCGCGGCGATGTTGGCGTGCTCGTCCAGCAACTGCTCCAGCCGGGCCAGGTCGCCGTACGATTCCGCGCGGGCCATGGGCGGGACCAGGTGGTCCACGATGGTCGCGTGCGCGCGGCGTTTCGCTTGCGCGCCTTCGCCGGGGTCGTTGATCAGGAACGGGTACACCAAAGGCAGATTGCCCAGTACGGCGTCGGGGGCGCAGGAGGCCGACAGGCCCGCGGTCTTGCCGGGCAGCCATTCCAGCGAACCGTGTTTGCCGAGGTGGACGACGGCGTGCGCGCCGAATTCCTCTTCCAGCCAGCGGTACGCGGCGAGGTAGTGGTGGCTCGGCGGCAGGTCCGGGTTGTGGTAGATCGCGACCGGGTTTTCGCCGAAACCGCGTGGCGGCTGGATCATCAGGATGACGTTGCCGGACTGCAGCGACGCCAGGACGATGTCCCCCTCGGGGTTTGCCGACGTGTCGACGTACAGCGAACCCGGTGCGGGGCCCCAGTGTTCTTCCATCGCTTCTCGCAACTCGACCGGCAAGGCGGCGAACCAGGAGCGGTAGCGGGCCGCGGGGACGCGGATCGGGTTGCCGGACAGCTGTTCTTCGGTGAGCCACTCAGGGTCTTGGCCGCCCGCGGCGATCAGGGCGTGGATCAAGGCGTCGCCGTCCGGCTGGTCGGTGCCGGTCGGGTCGACGCCGGGGAAAGCATCCGCGCCGAGGTCGTAGCCGCGTTCGCGCATGAGGCGCAGGAGTTCGATCGCCGAAGCGGGGGTGTCGAGGCCGACTGCGTTGCCGACGCGCGAGTGCTTCGTGGGGTACGCGGACAGCATCAAGGCGATCCGGCGAGAAGCAGGCGGGGTGTGGCGGAGCCGGGCGTGCGCGAGAGCGATGCGGGCGACGCGGGAGGCTCGTTCGGTGTCGGCGATGTAGCGGGGGAGGCCGTCGTCGTCGAACTCCTTGAAGGAGAACGGGACGGTGATGATCCGGCCGTCGAATTCCGGTACCGCCATCTGGTTGCCCGCGTCGAGCGGCGACAGGCCGTCGTCGCTGGCGGACCAGGTTTCGCGGTCGCTGGTCAGGCACAACGCCTGCAGCACCGGCACGTCCAGCGCCGCCATCTCCGCGACGTCCCACGATTCGTCGTCCCCGCCCGCGCCGGCTTCCGACGGACGGGTGCCGCCCGCCGCCAGCACGGTGACCAGCAGGGCGTCGACCTTGCCCAGCTCAGCCATCATCTCCGGCGCGCGCGTGCGCAGGGATGCCGTGTGGATCGGCAACGCGCGGCCGCCCGCGGACTCGACCGCGTCGGCCAACGCGTGCACGAAACCGGTGTTTCCGGACAGGTGGTGCGCGCGGTAGTAGAGGATCCCGATGACCGGACCATCACCTGCGGGAGCCGGCCGCGAAAGCACGCCCCACGACGGCAGTTCGGCGGGCGGCTCGAAGCCTTCGCCGGTCAGGAGCAGGGTGTCGGACAGGAACCGGTGCAGTTGCGTGAGGTTCTCCGGACCGCCCTGCGCGAGATACAGATGCGCTTGCGCGGCGATCCCGGCCGGAGTGGTGGAGAGCTTCATCAGCTCCGCGTCCGGCGTCTGCTCGCCGCCCAGCACGATCACGTGCGCACCGGACGCGCGCAGCGTGTCCAGGCCTTCTTGCCAGGTCCGCGGCGTGCCGAGGATCCGGACGACGACGATCGAGCAGCCCTCGAGCAGCCCGGGCAGGTCGCCGAGCGGAAGCCGGGACGGGTTGCCGAGCCGGTAGTCCGCGCCGCTGGCCCGGGCGCTGAGCAGGTCGGTGTCCGAAGTGGACAGCAGCAGGATCACGGCGTTCCTCACTCGGGGTGTCCGCGCCCCGGGTCGACGGTGTCGCCGGCGGGAGTTCCTGGCTGACGGCGGCCGCGGGGCCGCCGGTCACAGTGGCGGGACCGCCCCGGATTTCCACCGGGTTCCTCCGCGTGCCGACGCGTGTGCGCTCTTACTCTCGCCGGGCGCACACGCGCCGTCAAGGTGAGCAGACCCTCACGCGGGCTTGCTTTTGTCCCCGATCCGCGGGAAGGGCGCGGTGGAGAACAGCACCTCCACCGCGACCTCGAAGAACTCCGCGATCCGCAACGCCAGGTAAAGGCTCGGGCTGTACTCGCCGCGCTCCAGGTACCCGATGGTCTGGTAGTGCACGCCGAGCGCGTCCGCGAGCTGCCGCCGCGAGATGCCGCGTTCGGCGCGCAGCACCGCGATGCGGTTGTAGACGTTCTCGCTCACCGCGCCTCACACACGCTGAAGTGCCCTTTCCCGTCGCGCCGCCACCGACGACCCCGATTCGCGCCGGGCCATCCGCTTCAGCAGGATCGGGGCCAGCACCAATCCGATCACGGCCCACGCGAGCAGCACCCCCAGGGTCGCCCACGGCCGCCAGGACTGCCCGATTTCGACGACGACCGCCTGGTCGGGCAGCAGCGCCGAGCGCATGCCGAGGCCGAGCCAGTACATCGGGAAGACCTGCCCGACGTCCTGCAGCCAGACCGGCAGCGCGGTGATCGGGTAGAAGATCCCGGAGATCGCGCCGAGCCCGAGCATCGGCAGCATGACCAGCGCCATCATCCGCGAATCCTGGATCAGCGAACCGATCGCGGCCCCGATCGGCATGGTCGCGACGAGGCCCGCGGCGAGCACCCACACCAGGTTCAGGATCGAGAAGAACCCGTCCGGAGCCAGCCCGTCGAACAGGAACAGCGACGGCACCAGCATCACGACGATGCTCGCGACCTGCATCATCGAGAACGTCGTGATCTTGCCGATGAGGTAGCCGAACATCCCGTTCGGCGTCGCCTTCGCCCGCAGCAGCGTGCCGTCCTCGCGGTCGACGATCAGCGCACCGGCGACGGCGGACATGCCGTTGAATACCAGGCCCGCGCCGATCACGCTCGGCACCGTCGCGGCGCCCAGCGAGAACGAGGTGCCCGGCAACTGCGCACCGCGCATGAAAAACAGCGTGCCGAAGATCATCGCCAGCCAGACGAGCTGGCCGATCAGGTCGTCCCGATTCGTCCACTGCTGGCGGAATTCGATGAACCCGCGGCGGAGTCCGACCCGCGCCGCGGTCCGCTGTGCCGACGCCGTCATCGCGCACCCGCTTCAGCCAGCCCGGACTCCGCGCGTTGCACGAGCGTCAGGTACGTGTCCTCCAGCGACGCGCGCCGGACCTCCAGGTCGGCGACCGCTTCGCCGTGCTGCTTGAACAACTCGTACACGTACTTCGTCGCCTCCGTGGTCGAGTGCACGAACCGCTGCCCGTCGATCGTCCAGCGCACCTCGGCCTCGCCCGCGATCTGCCTGCTCAGCTGGTCCGGCGAACCGTCGGCGACGATGTGGCCGCCGCTCAGGATCAGGATCCGGTCGGCGAGCTTTTCGGCCTCGTCGAGGTCGTGCGTGGTGAGCAGGATCGTGGTGTCGTCGTCGGCGAGCCGGTGCACGAGCTCGTGGAAATCGCGCCGGGCCTGTGGATCGAACCCGGCGGTCGGCTCGTCGAGGAACAGCAGTTCGGGACGGCCGACGATGCCGATCGCCACGTCCAGCCTGCGCCGCTGCCCGCCGGACAGCATCCGGATCTTCTTGCCCGCGTGCTCGGAAAGCCCGACCGCCTCGATCAGCTCGTCGGTGTCCCACGGGCGGCGGATCCGGTCGGTGGAGTACGGCGCGTAGAACGACCCGAGCAGGTCGAGCAGCTCGCGCACGCGCCATTTGCCGTGGTCGCGCCAGGACTGCAGGACGACCCCCAGTCGCGCCCTCCAGTCCTCGCCGCCGCGCGCCGGGTCGGTGCCCAGCACGGACACCTCGCCCGCGGACCGCATGCGGAACCCCTCGAGGATTTCGATTGTCGTGGTCTTGCCCGCCCCGTTCGGGCCGAGCAGGCACAGCACCTCGCCGCGGTGCGCGGTGAACGACGTGCCGTGCAGCACGTCGTTCGCGCCGTAGCGCATGCGTAAGCCTTCGACGCGGAGCACGGTGTCCGCTTGATCTCTCATTGGATGACCCCCATCCTGCCTGTGCGATCAAATGTAGCAGATGTACTACATACGATCGCAAGCCTGTTAAAACAGCCGCGGGTTACAGTGAGCGCCATGTCCAGCCCTGCCCGCGTGCGTGCCGACGCCTGCCCTGGAGTCTTCGCGACGCACGACGCGGCGGACGGGCCGCTCGCCAGGGTTCGGCTTCCCGGCGGCGTGGTGACCGCGGATCGGTTGCGCGCCTTGGCTTCCTGTGCGGAAGACCTCGGCGACGGCGACGTCCACCTGACCTCGCGCGCGAACGTCCAGCTGCGCGGCGTGCGCCGTCCGGGGTTGGCGGGACGGCTGACCGAAGCCGGGTTGCTGCCGTCGCCGAGCCACGAACGCGTGCGGAATGTGCTGGCCTCGCCGTTGAGCGGGGTGCGAGGCGGGCTCGCGGACGTCCGGGGGCTTTCCGCGAACCTGGATCGTGAGTTGTGCGCGCGGCCGGAACTCGCGGAGCTGCCAGGACGGTTCCTCTTCGGCTTTGACGACGGTCGCGGCGACGTCGTGGGCGCGGACGTTTGCTGGCGCGCGGTTGGTCCGACGACCGGTGCGGTGCTGTTGGCGGGCGCTGATTCCGGCTGGCTGGTGGCGCGCGACGAGGCGGTGTCCGCGCTGCTCACGGTGGCGGAAACGTTTGCGCGCACGCGAGGTTCGGCGTGGCGGATCGGGGAGCTGGACGATCCTTCGCCGCTGTCGCCGGACGGTCCGCGGGAAGCTCCGCAAACCTGGCCAAGCCGGATCGACCCGACCGTCGGCCGGATCCGGCGCGACGACGGCGGCGAGGCAGTCGGGGTCGCGCCGAGGTTCGGCCAGCTGACTGCAGCTCAGCTGCGCACGCTCGCGGACTTCGGCGACGCCGTGGTCACGCCGTGGCGTTCGGTGCTGCTGCCCGGCGGCGCGGATGTCGAGCGCTTGCACGCGGCGGAGCTGTCGACGGATCCGGCGACGGCGGAGCTTAGCGCCTGCATCGGCGCGCCGGGGTGTGCGAAGTCTCTCGCCGACGTCCGCGCGGACGCGGCGACACTGGTCGCGGACGGGGAGCTGGTGCACGTTTCGGGCTGTGCACGGCGGTGCGGACGGCCGTCCGGGGCCCACCGCGAGGTCGTCGCCGAACCCGGCGGCTACCGTGTCGACGGACGCTGGACCCCGGCGTCCGAGTTGGCGGATGCGTTGGCGAGAAAGGGACCTTCGTGATCGACTACCTGCGGGACGGGGCCGAGATCTACCGGCACTCGTTCGCCACGATCCGCGAAGAGGCGGACCTGGCGATCCTGCCCGACGACGTCGCGGGCGTCGCGGTCCGGATGATCCACTCCTGCGGCATGGTCGACCTGGTCGACGACCTGCGGTACTCGCTCGACGTGGTCGAGGCGGGCCGCGCCGCGCTGGAGGCGGGCGCGCCGATCCTGTGCGACGCGAAGATGATCGCCAGCGGCATCACGCGCAAACGCTTGCCCGCGGCGAACGACGTCGTGTGCACTTTGGCCGATCCGAGCGTGCCCGGGCTGGCCGAACGGCTGGGCACCACGCGCTCGGCCGCCGCGCTGGAGCTGTGGCGCGACCGGCTGCCCGGTTCCGTGGTGGCCATCGGGAACGCGCCGACCGCGTTGTTCCGGTTGCTGGAGCTGCTGGACGAGGGTGTCGGCGCCCCGGCCGCGATCATCGGTGTGCCGGTGGGGTTTGTCGGCGCGGCGGAGTCCAAAGTGGAACTGGCGAAGCGGGCGCCCGCGCCGTATCTGGTCGTGCACGGCCGTCGTGGCGGCAGTGCGATGGCCGTCGGCGCCGTGAATGCGATTGCGAGCACGGTCGAATGACGGGGCGGCTGTACGGCGTCGGGCTGGGCCCTGGCGATCCGGAACTGATGACGGTCAAAGCGGCCCGGCTGATCGGCGAGGCGGACGTCATCGCCTACCACAGCGCGCGGCACGGGCGCAGCATCGCGCGGTCGGTGGCTGAGCCATACCTTCGCGAAGGACAGCTGGAAGAGCGGCTGGTCTACCCAGTCACCACCGAGACCACCGACCATCCCGGCGGTTACGAAGGCGCGATCGCCGATTTCTACGAGCTGAGCGCGAAAAAACTCGCCGAGCACCTCGACGCCGGGCGTGACGTGGTGCTGCTGTGCGAGGGCGATCCGTTCTTCTACGGCTCCTACATGTACATGCACGAGCGGCTCGTCGGACGGTTCGAGACCGAGGTCGTTCCCGGCGTGACGTCGGTGAGCGCGGCGTCGGCGGTGCTCGGCCGTCCGTTGGTGCAGCGGGACGAAGTGCTCACGGTACTGCCGGGAACCTTGCCAGCGCCCGAATTGGCGCGTCGGCTCGCGGACACCGAAGCGGCGGCGGTGCTGAAATTGGGCCGTACCTTCGGTTCTGTCCGGGAAGCGCTCGCGGAGGCGGGCAAGCTCGACGACGCCTGGTACGTCGAGCGGGCGACCTGGGGGCAGCAGCGAGTGGAGCCGTTCGCGGACGTCGATCCGGAGTCGGTCCCGTATTTTTCCCTGGCGTTGCTGCCAAGTCCGGCTTACAAGTCGCGTGTGGACGGTGAACCGGCCGTTCCGGCGGGCGCTTCGGCGCCGGTGGAGGGCGGCGAGGTTGTCGTCGTCGGGCTCGGCCCGGCCGGGCCGGAATGGCTGACGCCGGAAGCGGCGGCGGAATTGGCGGCGGCGGACCACATTGTCGGCTACGGGCCGTACGTCGCGCGGGTCCCGCAGCGGGCGGGGCAGCAGCGGCACGCGTCGGGGAACCGGGTCGAGGCGGATCGGGCGGTCGAGGCGTTGCAGTTGGCCGCGACAGGTGCGCGGGTGGCTGTGGTGTCGTCCGGGGATCCGGGCGTGTTCGCGATGGCTTCGGCGGTGCTGGAACAGGTTTCGGCCGGGAACGGTGCTGGTGCGCGGGTGCGGATCGTGCCCGGGGTGACGGCGGCGCAGGCGGCCGCGGCGCGGGTCGGTGCTCCGTTGGGGCACGACTATTGCGTGCTGTCCCTTTCGGACCGGTTGAAGCCGTGGGACATCATCGAGCGCCGGCTGGACGCGGCTGGCGCGGCGGATTTGGTGTTGGCGTTGTACAACCCGGCTTCGCGGACTCGGGTCACGCAGCTGGAGAACGCGCGGGAAGTCCTTTTGCGGCACCGGGATCCTGGGACGCCGGTGGTGGTGGCCCGCGATGTCGGCGGGCCGGAGGAGGATGTTCGGGTTACCACGTTGGGGTCGCTTGATCCGGCTGCGGTGGACATGCGGTGCCTGCTGATTGTGGGTTCTTCGCGCACGGTGGCGGAGGAAGGGCCGGACGGGCGGTCGATCGTGTGGACGCCGCGGAGTTATTCCTGACCTTCTCGCAGCAGCCGTGCCGCCTCGGACAGATGGTGGGTGAGTTGTTTCCGTTGCGCGGCACTGAGTTTCGGTGCGTGCGCGGCGAGGGCTGAGGAGATCGAACCGTCCGCGCGGGTGCGGAACATCGCGCGGGCGGACGGTTCGATCTCCAGCCGCGACTTGCGTCGGTCCTTCTCGTCGGGCCGCACGCGCACGACGCCCGCGTCCGCCATCCGGTGCGTGATCCGGGAGACGAGGCTCTGCGCCAGCCCGGTCCGGCGGGTCACGTCGCTGATCGTCGCGCCCGGATTGCGCGAAACGTCCTCGATCACCGCCAGTTCTCCCGCGTTGACCTGATCCGCGCCGGTGTTCCCGGTGCTGGTCAGGGCGATCTCGCGCAGAGTGCGGGCGAGGCGGTGCAGGTCGGCGGCGCGCATGGCCCCATTCAATCACTGGTGATACATTCGGGGAAGTATCACTAGTGATGGAGTTGGCGATGATCGACGACGTGCTGATCGCGGTCGCGGTCGGGATCCTGATCGTGCGGCAGTTCCAGTGGCGCTCCGCCGAACCCCGGCGGATGCTGCTGATGCCGCTTCTCGTGATCGCGGTGGGCCTGGTTTGCCTCGGGTTCGAGCTGGGCGGCGGGCTCCGGCCGGCGGATTGGCTGCTGGTCGGCGAACTCGTCCTGGTCGCGGGCACCGGCACCGCGATGGGCCGAGTTACGCGGTTCCGGGAAGCGAACGGGCTGCAGTACCGGCTCACCGGTGCGGGAATCGCGCTGTGGGCGGTCTTTCTCGCGATCCGCATCGGCTCGTTCGCGCTGGCCAGCGTCCTCGGCGCGCACCTGCTCGACGCGACCGGGCTGATCCTCGTCTCGTTCGGCGTCAATCGGCTCGCGGCGAGTCTCGTGGTGCGCCACCGGATCCAGTCTGTCCACTGTGGAGATAAGACCCCGGCGTATGGCCAAGGGACCGCCGGAACACGTCGATAAAAGCGCTGGTCGTGGCGAATCCGCACAGCTGCGCCACGGAGGTCACCGAACGACCCTCCATCAGCAGCCGCAGGGCGTGATAGAGGCGGAGTTGCGTGCGCCATTGCGGAAACGTCATCCCGGCGTCCGCACGGAACAGCCGGGTCAGCGTCCGGCCGCTCGCACCGACAGTTCGGCCCAGCGCTTCCAGGCTGCGCGAGTCTGAAGGATCCTCCTCCAGCAACTGGCACACCGCGACCAGCCGCGGATCGTGCGCGGCCGGGACCTGCACCGGACGTTCCGGCGCGAGGGTGAGCTGATCGAACAACACCGCCCGCATCCGTTGGCCAGCAGGGGTCGTGCGGTCCTCGCCGAGTTCGGTGTACGCGATCAGGAGTTCCCGCAGCAGCGGAGTGACCGCGAGCGCGGTCGGCTCGGCCACCGGCAGCGGGCTCAGCTCCTGCGGAAAACCGAACAGATGCAGCCGCGTGACGCCGTAAGCGCGGTGGGAATGCACGGTGCCCGCAGGAATCCACAGTGCCCGGTGGGCGGGCGTGATCCAGCGCGACCGGTCCGTGTGCACCGCCAGGACGCCGCTGCTGGCGTAGACGATCTGGTGCTCGTCGTGCCAGTGTTCGGCGATGCTGGCGGTCGCGGCCAGGTCCCGGATGTTCGTGGGAGCCGCGGGCATATGGCCGGAAATCGACACAACTCGGCATAATAACGGAATCGCGCAGCGCCGGGCCAGTTCGACCATGGCTGGGTGACGACAACGCTTCCGGCCCGCACCGCGCGCTGGCCGATGCCGCTGATGGTGCTCAGCCACGCGGTCGACGACCTCTACCAGGGCGCGGTCCCCGCACTCGTGCCGTTTCTGGTCGCCGAGCGGCACTACGGCTACCTCGCCGCGGCCGGGATCACGGTGGCCGCGACGCTGCTGTCCTCGGTGGTCCAGCCGCTGTTCGGCGTACTGACCGACCGGCGGCCGATGCCGTGGCTCGTGCCGGTGGGGATGACGGTCGCGGGGGCCGGGATCGGACTCTCCGGGCTCGCCGATTCCTACGCGCTGACCTGGCTCGCGATCGCGCTGTCCGGCCTCGGCGTCGCGGCCTACCACCCGGAATCGGCGCGGATCGCCCGTCGGATCGCCGGGCGCGGGCACGTCGGGATGAGCTGGTTTTCCTTAGGCGGCAACGTCGGTTTCGCGCTCGGGCCGATTGTCGTCACCCCGGTGCTGCAGGCTGGCGGTCTCGGCGCGACGCCCTATCTGGTGCTGCCCGCGCTCGTCGCCGGGGTGGTGATCGCCGCGTTGTTCCGGCGGATGAGCGACCTGCATTCAGCCGCGCGACACAGGGCGCACGCCGGGCGGGACGATTGGCGTCAGTTCGGCTGGCTGACCGTCGTGGTCGTCGGACGCTCCATCGCGGCCTTCTCGCTCAACACCTTCCTGGCCATCTGGGTTACCCAGCGAACCGGCAGCGTGCTCGCCGGCGAAGTGGCGTTGGTGGTGTTGTTCGGGGTCGGCGCGCTGGGCACGTTGCTGGGCGGTGTGCTGGCCGGACGGTGGGGGCGAATTCGGACGGTTCGGGTCGCGTATGCGGTGTCGGTGCCTGCGGTGGCCGGGATCGCGCTGGTGCCGGGGTACGGCGTGTTTCCGCTGGTCGCGCTTGCGGCGGTGGCGTTGTATGTCCCGTTCTCGCTGCATGTGACGCTGGGGCAGGACTACTTGCCGAATCGGCTCGGGACCGCCAGCGGGGTGACGCTTGGGCTGGCGGTGAGTGTCGGCGGGGTGGCCGCGCCTGCGGTCGGGGCGCTCGCCAACGCGGCCGGGTTGCAGTGGGCGTTGCTGGCGCTGGCGGTGCTGCCCGCGGCGTCGGTGTTCGCCGCGCGGAGGCTACGAGAACCACAGCGCGAGCCGCAGGGCTAGCGCGTCGGGTCCTTGCCGTTCGGCTGCGAGGGCCCAGGCCCAGGCGACCACCAGCCCCACACCGTCTTCTCGCCGTGCCGCACCGTCGGCGCCACCCCGGTCGTATACGGCTCGATCTGCAGCAGTTGTCCCCACGACTGGTACGGCTGCCCGTTCAGATAGCTCGGCACCTCGGGCTCGTCCGCGATCTCCTCGAGCCAGCCGTTCGGGCCGCCGTTGGTGCTCGACGCCCATTTCGCCTCGTCGGCGAGCTGGCCGGGGGTGATGCGGTAGTCCGGCATCGCGGAGATGCCGTCGTGCGAGGTGACCGGGTTCGCGCACGGGTACACGAACGACGCGGGCCAGTCGATGTACACCGATTTGCCCGCGAGCTTGTCGGTGAGCGTGGTGAAGGTCGGCACGCGCGGCGCGGACGCGGCGATCCAGCCGTCCTCGGTGAGGTCGTTGTCCACCATCACGATCCGCACGGACGTGGTCTCCGGCGGCAGGTCGCGCAGGTTGATCCGGGTGTCGTTCCAGCCGCCGGTGCCCGCGCCGGGCGGGAGCGCGAACTGGCTGCGCAGCACGCGCACGCCTTCGGGGGTGTTGACGCCGTACTCCAGGCTCACCGACGCCGGCCGCCGGGGCTGGCTGGCGGTGGCGACCACGATCTGGCCGTTCTCGGTGCGGTCGGTGAGCGCGTACCAGTCGCTGCGCAGCCGTCCGGCGCGGGTCTGGGTGTCGAGGTAGCTGCTCCACATCGGCACCTGGTCCTGCTTGAATCCGTGCGGCGGCTCGGCCAGCGGGTCCTTGTCGTCGACCGGGCTGGTGTGGAAGCCGGTCTGGACGCGGCCGTTGTCCTGGTCCGGGTTGGGCAGCGGGTTCGGCGGGTTCTGCGTCACCGGTTTTTCCGGCACGGTCCGCTGGTCGGGCTGCGGGTGCAGGATGCTCTTCGCCGCGTCGCGCTCGACCATCACGTGGTCGGACAGGTTGCAGCTCTTGCCGAACAGGTGCCCGATGTTGGCCGCGCCGAGGCTGTAGCTGTCGCGCTGGAAGTAGATCGCCGCGCCCATCGTGTAGATCTCGCCCGCCGCGACCAGGCCGCACACCACGACCAGTGACAGCGAACCGAGCCGCAGCGATCGGCTCCGGCCTTCTTGCGGTGCTGGGCCCGGCCGATGCGCGCGGATGTTCTCGACGAACGCGTAGATCCCGGCGACGGCGGCCGCCCCGAGCAGGATCGTCGACAGCGGGATGCCGCCGATCGAGGGCGCGCCGTTCGTCCACGGCACCCCGATCTTCGAGACGAACCAGTACGCGTTCGGCCCGGTCGCGGCGAGCGCGCCGACCACCAGCAACACCGCGAGGAACGCCGCTCGGTTTCGGTTGGAACGCAGCACGGTCGAACTTGTGGCCAACGCGGTGAGCGCCGCCATCGACGCGCCGACCGCGGCGAACGCGCCGAAGTGGTGCGTCCATTTCGTCGGGGTCAGCGCGAGCAGCAGGAAGAACAGCGCGGTGGTGCCGATTAGCCGACGGCTCGGCCCGAGCGCCGCACCGGGGATCCGGCCTCGGCGCAGCAGCACCACGAGGCAGGTGACCGTGCAGAGCAGCACGAGCAGTACGGGGAAGCGGCGTGGCGCGGAGCCGTCCGGCAGGTTTTCGAACAGCAATTGGTACCGCGCGAGTTCCTGGAACCACGACAGGTTCGGGCCGACCGCGGTGCGGATGCGGGTGGCCTCCTGGACCGTCGCGAACGTCTGGTCGGCGAACATCACCACGAGCACCAGGAAGCCGGACGCGAGGATCGGCGCGAGCATCGGCAGCCAGCCGCTCGACGAGCGCTGCCGGACCAGCTTGAACAGCGGTTTCCCGGCGACCAGGAACGGGGCGACCGCGATCAGCCCGGTCGGCGTCGCGGCGAGGGTGAACGCGGCCGCGGTCAGGCCGAGGCACAGCGGCAGCAGCCGGCGGGTGACCAGCGCGCGTTCCACCGCACAGATCGCCAGCAGCGACCCGAGCGCGGCGACCGGTTCCGGCCGGACGCCGTTGTTGTACGGCATCCACCAGACCAGGAACACGGCCGCGGCGGCCCAGCCGGCCGCGCGGCTGCGGCGGACCTGGGTGCCCAGCCGCGGCATCACCTCGCGGCTGATCAGCAGCCAGCTGATCACGCCGAGCAGGTACGAGGGCAGCCGGATCCACGGCGGCACCGTGCTGACGTGCGTCATCAGCTCGTACAGGTGGTAGAACCAGCCGAACGGGGCCTCCGCGACGCCGAACCAGCGGTGGTAGTTCGTGAGGTACCCGGTGGCCTCGGTGACTCTGGCCATCGTGAGGATGTAGCCGTCGTCCGAGGTCACCGGTCCGATGAAGACCCACGCGCCGAGCACGCCGAACACCGTCGCGTCGCGGCCGGTGAGCCGCCACCAGCCGACCGGGGCCCAGCGCGGCGCGCGGCGGGCGAACCCGGAGTCCATCCGCCACACCGCGATCAGGCAGCCGAGGAACGACAGCGCGGCGAGGATGCCGACGACGACCTTCAGCGTGGTCGGCGAGGTCTGGTAGCGGGTGTCCGGGACGACCGACACGTGCAGCCCGGCGATCGGGTCGCGCGCGGAGGTGATCGAGGAGTAGATGCCGAGCACGCGCGGCCGGACGTCGCCGGTGGTGTGGAAGATCGGGGTCTTGCCGACCGAGAGCGTCATCTGGGTCGCGTCCGAGTCGAGCGTGACCGAGCAGCCGGTCTGCGGGAGCGGCTGCTGCGAGATCTGCTGGCCCTGGCTGGACGCGAGCAGCACGCCGTTGTCCACGCGCAGTTGCAGGCCGACGCCGTTGGCCGCGTGCTTGCCGGTGCGCCCGTCCGGGACGGTCGAGAACAGCAGCGCGGGGCCGTTCGTGCGCGCGTCGAGCGAGCGGATCGTGTCGCAGGGCAGTTCGGCCTTCAGGTCCTGTGCCCAGTACCCGGTCAAGGGCGCGTTGACGGAACGCGTGTCGGAGGCGGTGGGCCAGACGACTTCCGCGGTGTCCTGCACGACCGGCAGGAAGGGATAGGCCAGGGCGCACAGCGCCGAAAGCAACCCCAGCACTACGGCAATCGGACGCATTAGAAGGAATCTATTGGGTCACCCGGACGGTGTTACGCGGACCCCTCGTCACGCGGGGTGAAGCGCTCGTGGTGTACCGCGCTGGCCAGCGGCGCGCGGTTGCGCCAGCCGTGCCGCTCCAGGTCGGGAACGTCGGCGAGATTCGTTACCGGTCCTACACAAAGCCAGGCGACCGGGCGGATCCCGGCGGGGATGCCGAGCAGTTTCGCGAGCGCGGGTTCGCGGTAAAAACTCACCCACCCGACGCCAAGTCCTTCCGCCGTCGCGGCGAGCCAGAGGTTCTGGATCGCCAGGCACACCGAGTACAGCCCGGCGTCGGCGATCGCGTGCCTGCCGAGCACGGCCGGGGCGCCGCGCTGCTCGTCGTAGGTGACGACGATGCCGAGGCTCGATTCGCGGATGCCCTCGACCTTGATCTTGGCGAACGTGTCCGCGCGCTCGCCGTCCAGGGACGCGGCGAACACGTCGCGTTCTTCGTGCACGTGGCGGGCGAATTCCTCGCGCGTGCCGGGGTCGCGGACCAGCACGAAGTCCCACGGCTGGCTCATCCCGACGCTCGGCGCGGCGTGCGCGGCCTCGAGCACGCGGGTGAGGACGGCGTCGTCGACCGGTTCGCCGGTGAACTCGGCGCGGACGTCGCGGCGGCGGTGCAGGACTTCGTAAAACAGTTCATTCATTGGTTGAGCACCCATTCGACAGCGGCGGTGACGTCCGCGGTTTCCGTTGTGGACGGTCGGGGCGGACGGCGCACGACGACCACCGGCAGGCCGAGTTCCCGCGCGGCGGTCAGCTTCGCGGCGGTCATCGCGCCGCCGCTGTCCTTGGTGACCAGCACGTCGATGTCGTGCTCGGTCATCAGCGCGCGTTCGCCGTCGAGGCGGTACGGGCCGCGGTCGAGCACCACCTCGTGCTGGCGCGGCAGCGGCTGGGCAGGCGGGTCGACGCAGCGGATGAGGAACCACAGCGGGTCGAGGTCGGCGAAAACGGCCAAGCCCTGGCGGCCGCTGGTGAGGAACACGCGGGTGCCGAGGCCGGGCAGGAGCGTGGCGGCTTCTTCGAGGTCGGCGGCCCAATGCCAGCGGTCGTCTTCAGCCGGCTGCCAGCCTGGGCGCGCGAGTCGCAGCAGGGGGATATCCGCGGCGCGGGCGGCGTGGAAAGCGTTGGCGCCGATGCGTTCCGCGAACGGATGCGTGGCGTCGACCACTGCCCGCACACCGTTTTCGCGCAGCCAGGTCGTAAGGCCTTCGACGCCGCCGAACCCGCCGATTCGCACTTCGCCAACGGGCAGGCGGGGTCGCGTGACGCGTCCGGCCAGCGACGAGACCACCTTGACGGCGCGTTCGTGCAGCTGGGCGGCGAGGTCGCGGGCTTCCGCGGTGCCGCCCAGGATCAGGACGGTCATCGCCCGTACCCGACGGCCGTGCGCCACCGGTCGAGGGTGCGCATGTTGGCGAGCGTCTCCGCCCAGGTCAGCTCCGGGCCTTGCCGGTCAGCGACGTGCGCGGCGACGTAATCCGCTTCGCGCGCGTAAACCCCTTGGGTGGCTTCGATTTCGATGACTTCCGGCTCGCCGTCCGACGGAGTCAGCACGATCGTCGACACGCCCGGCGTGCGCAATTCGTGGATCCACGCGGGCTTCGGCACGTAGAGCTGGCCGGTGGTGCCGTAGATGCGGATGTGGTCGTCCTGCGTGAGTAGGTAACCGCAGGACAGCTGGGCGATGATGTCGCCGGGCAGCCGCAGCAGGCCCATCGCGAACTCGTCGACACCGCTTTCGGTGAGCCGAGCCATGCCGGTGACGCGCGTCGGCTCCACGGCCGGAATCCCGGTCGCGGCCTGCGAAACCAGCCGGGCCAGCGAGGTGCAGTAGCAGCCGACGTCGAGGATTCCGCCGCCGCCGAGCGCGGGGTCGCCGAGGCGGGCGGCGTCGTTCTCGTCGGAGTCGAAGCTGAACGTGACGTCCACGGCCCGGACCTCGCCGATCGCGCCGCATTCGATCAGCTCGACCAGCCGTCGCGTCTGCGGGTGCAGCCGGTACATGAACGCTTCCATGAGGAAAACGTCGTTGCGCCGTGCGGCATCGATGACTTTTTCCGCCTCGGGCGCGGCGATCGTGAGCGGCTTCTCGCACAAGACGTGCTTGCCCGCTTCGATGGCGCGGATCGCCCACTCCTCGTGCTGTGCGTGCGGAGTCGCGACGTAGACCGCGTCGACGTCCGGGTCGGCGAGGAGTTCCTCGTAGCTGCCGTACGCCTTCGGAATTTCGTACCTGGCCGCGAAATCCCGTGCCCGCTCGGCCGTGCGCGAGGCCACCGCGGCGAGCACGCCGTGGCGGCTTTGCTCGACGCCGGCGGCGAATTCGGCGGCAATGGTCCCGGTGGCCAGCAGGCCCCAGCGCAGGTCCGTCACAACGACTCCGGTTGGCTCGCTCGATCGCGGGTGCTCGAATACAGGAAACTGTCCGGGAATCCGCCCGCCGCGAGGACCCGTCCGACGAAAATCGTGGCCGCGCGGGTCATTCCGGCTGCCCGCGCTTGACCGGCGATATCGGCGAGGGTGCCGCGCACCACGGTTTCCCCCGGCTGGCTGGCCAACGCGACGACGGCGGCGGGACAGTCCTCGCCGTAGTGCCCGGCGAGTTCTGCGGTGACGCGCTCGATGTGGTTGATCGCCAGGTGCAGCGCGAGAGTCGTGCCGGTGCGCGCGAAATTCTCCAGCGTTTCGGTGTCCGGCATCGCCGTGGACCTCGCCTGCGCGCGCGTGATCACGAGGCTCTGCCCGATCCCCGGCACCGTCAGTTCGCGGCCGAGCACAGCGGCGGACGCGGCGAAAGCCGGAACGCCGGGCACCATCTCGTACGGCACGCCTTCCGGTTCCAGCCGTCGGACCTGCTCGGCCACCGCGCTGTACAGCGACGGATCTCCTGAACACAGCCGCGCGACGTCATGGCCAGCGCGATGCGCGTCGATCAGCTTCGCGGTGATCTCGTCGAGGCTGAGGTTCGCGGTGTCGACGCGTTCGGCGTCCGGTGCGCAGTAGGCGAGCAGGTCGGTCGGCGTCATGCTGCCCGGGTACAGGCAGACCTGGCAGCGCGCGAGCAGGTCGCGGCCGCGCACGGTGATCAGGTCGGCCGCGCCCGGTCCGGCGCCGATGAAGTAAACGGTCATTTCCAGCTCCACTGCGTGACTGCCCGGGACGGCGTCCATCCGGTGAACCCGCCGAGCGGTTTCGCGTGCTCCACGGAGATCCGTTGCAGTTCCCCGCCGTGCCGGGCGTAGGCCGCGGCGAGGAGCTGTTCGGCTTCGAGGGTGACACCGTGCGCGACGATCCGGGCGTCGGTTTCGACACACTGGTCGAGCACGCCGGGGACGGTCAGGCCGCCGCCGATGAAGATCGCGTCCGGACGGGGGAGTTCGGCCAGCGCCTCGGGCGCCGGGCCGGTGACCACCTGTAATTCCGGCACGCCAAGGGTATTGGCGTTGCGCTGGACGCGTTCGGCGCGCGCCGGGTCGCGTTCGATCGCGACGGCGCGGTTCAGCGCGTGCGCGCGGGACCACTCGATGCCGATGCTGCCCGCGCCCGCTCCGACGTCCCAGAGGAGTTCGCCTGGGTTCGGCGCGAGGCGGGCGAGAGCGGACGCGCGGAGGTCGCGTTTGGTGAGCTGGCCGTCGTGCTCGAAGGCGTCGTCGGGGAGACCGATCAGCGGGAGGCCGGGGCCTTGGCAGCGCACGGCGAACACGGTGAGCGGTCCGGGGTCGCGAGTCCAGCCGTCGGAGATCCGTTCGTCGTCCGCGCCGAGGTTTTCCAAGGCGGTGAGGGCGGAATCGCCGTAGCCGCGGGCGTTGAGCAGCTCGCGCAGTTCTGTCGCGGAGCCGCCTAGGACCAGCAGCTTCCGGTTGGGCGCCAGCGCTCGCGCGACACGGTGGACGGCGCGGCCGACGACCGTCACGACCTCGGTTTCCTCGAACGACCAGCCGAGCCGTGCGCGGGCCAGGGTCACTGACGAAACGGCGGGATGGACGTCGAGCGCGTAGCCGCGATCACGGAGGGTGGTGGCGATTCCGGACAGGAACGGATCGCCGCTGGCCAGCACGCACACTCGCCCGGTCTGTTCGCTCAGGAGCTCGTCGAGCGCGGGCAGCAGCGGGCTGGGCCAAGCTTGCGTGCGGAGGTCTTCGGGCAAGGACTTGAGTTGTCGTTCCGCGCCCAGCACGACGTCCGCCTGCCGCACGGCGTCGCGGGCCGCAGGGGTGAGCCCGGCCCACCCGTCGGCCCCGATCCCGACCACCGTCAGGCGTGATTCTTCGCGCACGATTTCCCACCCTAAGCGAGAGCTTCGCTGTGCGATGATCGGCCGGACGCCGACCCACGAGGGAGTGCTCTTGAAGCCCTATCCGTTCACCGCTGTCGTCGGGATGCCGGACCTGCGTCTGGCGCTCGTCCTCTCCTCGATCTCGCCCGCGGTCGGCGGGGTCCTGGTGCGGGGCGAGAAGGGCACCGCGAAGTCGACCATGGTGCGCGCGCTCGCCGGGCTGCTGCCGGGCGTCGACGTGGTGGACAGCTGCCGGTTCTCCTGCGACCCGGTCAGCCCGGACCCGGGGTGCCCGGACGGCCCGCACGCGGCGGGCGTTCCCGCGCACCGGCGGTCGGCGCGACTGGTGGAACTGCCGGTCGGCGCGGCCGAGGACCGGGTCGTCGGCTCGCTGAACCTGGAGAAGGCGCTGGCCGAGGGCGTCACCGACTACCAGCCCGGCCTGCTGGCCGCCGCGCATCGCGGGCTGCTGTACGTCGACGAGGTCAACCTGCTGCACGACCACCTGGTGGACACGCTGCTCGACGCGGCGGCGATGGGCCGCGCGACGGTCGAGCGCGAGGGCGTTTCCGTCTCGCACGCGGCGCGGTTCGTGCTGATCGGGACGATGAACCCGGAGGAAGGCGAGCTGCGGCCGCAGTTGCTCGACCGGTTCGGGCTGACTGTGGAGGTCGCGTCGAGCCGGGATCCGGAGCAGCGCGTCGAGGTCGTCCGGCGACGCCTTGCCTACGAAGCGGATCCGGACGGTTTCGCGGACGGCTACGCCTCGGCGGATGCGGAGCTGGCGGCGGAGATCGAGGCGGCGCAACGGCTTTTGCCCTCGGTGAAGCTGCCGGACGAGGCGCTGCGGCAGATCGCCGAGGTGTGCGCGTCGTTCGAGGTCGACGGCATGCGCGCGGACATCGTGACGGCGCGGACGGCGGTCGCGCACGCGGCTTGGGCCGGGCGCGACAAGGTCACCACGGAGGACATCCGGGTCGCGGCGCGGCTCGCGTTGCCGCATCGGCGGCGGCGCAATCCGTTTGACGCGCCGGGGATTTCCGAGGAGCAGCTGGAACAGGCGCTGGAGGATTCGCAGCCGCCTCCCGAGGGGCCGGACGACAATGGTCCCTCCGGTGGCGGGCCTGGGCCGGATGACGGCGGGCCGATGCCAGATGGCGGTCCGTCCGAGGGCGCTCCGCCTTCCGAGTCTCCTGGGGAGGCGCCTTCGGGAAATGGGTCTTCGCCGCAGAAGACGGTCGGAGCCGGGGATACGTTTCGCGCGCGGGTGTTCCGGGTGAAGGGCACCGGCGAGGGCGAACGAGGCCGCCGGTCGCGCGCGATCACCGACACCGGCCGGACGATCGGCGTGCAGCCGCCCAGCGTGCGGGACGGACGGCCGCACCTGGTCGCGACGATCCGGGCCGCCGCACCGCATCAGCAGGCGCGGGGCCGGTCCGGGCCGGGTCTCGAAGTGCGGTCGCCGGACCTGCGGTTCGCGCTGCGCGAGGGCCGCGAAGGCAATCTGGTGCTGTTCTGTGTGGACGCGTCCGGCTCGATGGGCGCGCGGGCACGGATGCGGGAAGTGAAGACCGCCGTGCTTTCCCTGCTGTTGGACGCTTACCAACGGCGGGACAAGGTCGGTCTCGTCACGTTCCGTGGCGCGGAAGCCGAACTGGCGCTGCCGCCGACGATCAGCGTCGAAGCCGCCGCCGCCCGGCTGGACGGTTTGCCGACGGGCGGACGCACGCCGCTCGCCGAGGGATTGCTGGAAGCCGCGCGAGTGCTGCGGGTGGAGGCGATCCGGGATCCGCGCCGTCGCCCGTTGCTGGTGCTCGTCACCGACGGCCGCGCCACGAGCGGCTCCGACGCGGTCGCGCGCGCCAAAGCCGCCGCGGGCTTGCTCACCGGCGTGACGGCGATCGTGATGGACTGCGAGACCGGCCGGATGCGGCTCGGCCTCGCCGCGGAATTGGCCGGCCACTTGGGTGCCGAGCACGTGCCACTGTCCGATGTGGCCGCTGAATCGCTGGCCTCGGCAGTGCGCGAACGGACGGGGAGGGCTGCCTGATGCCGCAGGGAAAACCGGCTGTCGTGCCGAAGGACGGGCTCACCACGCGGCAGCGGCGCAACCGTCCGCTGCTCGCCGTGCACACCGGCGAGATGAAAGGGAAATCCACCGCGGCGTTCGGAATGGCGTTGCGCGCGTGGAACCAGGGCTGGTCGATCGGCGTGTTCCAGTTCGTGAAGTCGGCGAAATGGCGTGTCGGCGAGGAAGCCGCGTTCAAGGCGCTCGGGAAGCTGCACGACGACACCGGGCAGGGCGGTCCGGTCGAGTGGCACAAAATGGGCGAGGGCTGGAGCTGGTCGCGCAAGCAGGGGTCCGAAGAGGACCATGCCGCCAACGCCAAGGAAGGCTGGGCGGAAATCAAACGCCGGCTCGCCGCTGAAACGCATGATTTCTATGTCCTGGACGAATTCAGCTACCTGCTCAAATGGGGCTGGCTCGAGGTCGACGACGTCGTGTCCGCTTTGGCCGCCCGGCCCGGGCACCAGCACGTCGTGATCACCGGTCGCTATGCGCCGCCGGAACTGATCGAAGCCGCCGATCTGGTCACCGAAATGACGAAGGTGAAGCACCCGATGGACGCCGGGCAGAAGGGCCAGCGGGGGATCGAGTGGTAGCACGGGTCGTCATTGCCGCGCCCGGTTCCGGGCACGGCAAAACCACCATCGCGGCTGGGCTCATGGCCGCGTTGCGCACGGCCGGGCACGCGGTGTCCGGGCACAAGGTCGGCCCGGACTTCATCGACCCCAGCTACCACTCGCTCGCCACCGGCCGTCCCGCGCGGAACCTCGACCCGTTCCTGCAGGGCGAAGAAACCCTGGTTCCGTTGCTGCGACACGGTTCCGCCGGTGCCGACATCGCCGTCATCGAAGGCGTGATGGGCCTTTTCGACGGCGCTTTGGGCACCGAGGGCTACGCGTCGACCGCTCATGTCGCACGGCTGCTCGACGCGCCGGTCGTGCTGGTCGTCGACGCTTCCGCGGCCTCGCGCAGCGTAGCGGCGACGGTGCTGGGGTTCGCGCAGTACGACACTCGCGTCCGGCTCGCCGGGGTGATCCTGAACAAACTGGGCTCGCAACGGCACGAGGACGAGATCGTCACCGCGCTGGAAGCCACGGGCGTTCCGTTGCTGGGTGCGTTGCGGCGCAACGAAAACGTGCACGCGCCGAGTCGTCATCTCGGGCTGGTCCCGGCCGCCGAACGGGCCGCGGAGTCGCAGCGGATGCTGCCGGAACTGGCGGCCTGGGTCGCTGCCGGGGTCGACCTCGAAGCCGTCGTCCGGGTGGCGCGGAGTGCGCCCGCACTGACTGGTCCTTTGTGGAATCCGGGACCCGCTTTCGAGGGTCCACGTGCGACACTCGCTGCTGCTGGCGGCCCGGCGTTCACCTTCCGCTACGCCGAGAATCTCGAACTGCTGGCTGCTCGCGGAATCGACGTCGTGGACATCAACCCGTTGCAAGACAAGGCCTTGCCGCCTGGTTGTGCCGGTCTGTACTTCGGCGGCGGTTTCCCGGAAGTGCACGCTGCCGAGCTTTCGTCCAATGTGGAACTCCGTACGGCGGTCAGTGCGGCGATCGACGCGGGCATGCCGGTCAGCGCGGAATGCGCAGGACTGCTGTACCTGTGCCGCTCGCTGGACGGCCTGCCGATGGTCGGCGCCGTCCCTGCGGACGCGACCATGACCGCACGCGGAAAACTAGGCTACCGCCGTGCCGTCGCGGTGGCGGACAATGTGCTGGCAGCAGCCGGACAGCGGGTCACCGGACACGAATTCCACCGCACCGAAATCGCTCCCGCACACGGTGAAACCGCGGCGTGGGGCTGGGATCGCAATCTGGACGGGTTCGCTTCGGAATCGCTGCACGCTTCCTACTTGCACGTCCATTGGGCCGGACATCCCGAGCTGGCGGACCGTTTCGCCTCCCGGGTGCGCGCGCATTCCCTGGCAGCAGTCCATGGCTGATTACGACCTCCACCACCACGGCGACCGCGAAGTCGGCGACGGTCTCGTCGACCTCGCCGTGAACGTCCGGCTCCCGGCCCCGCCCGCGTGGCTTCGGGCAGAACTGGCCGCCGCCCTGGACGACCTGGCCGCCTATCCAGATCCCACCCGCGCCGCAGAAGCCGTCGCCGCCCGACACGGCCGGGACTTCGACGACGTCCTGGTTACCGCCGGTGCCGCGGAAGCGTTCACGTTGCTGGCTTCACTTCCGGCGAAGCACCCGGTGGTGGTCCATCCGCAATTCACCGAACCAGAAGCCGCTTTGCGCGCCGCTGGTCACTCGGTCGACCGGCTAGTCCTGTCTGAAGTGGACGGTTACCGGCTAGATCCGTCGCTGGTCCCCGCTTCCGCCGATCTGGTCTTCCTCGGAAACCCGACCAACCCGACCTCGGTCCTGCACTCAGCCGATTCCGTGCGTGCCCTGGCGCGCCCCGGCCGGACGCTCGTGGTGGACGAGGCCTTCCTTGACGCCGTCCCCGGAGAGGTAGAAAGCCTTGCCGGAGAACGAATTCCCGGTGTCGTGGTCTTGCGAAGTCTCACCAAGACCTGGGGCTTGGCAGGCTTGCGCGCCGGATACGTCCTCGGCGAACCGTCGCTGATCGCGCGCTTGCGTGCGGTGCAACCACCCTGGTCAGTGTCCACTTTGGCCGCCGTCGCGACTGTCGCCTGCTGCCGTCCCGCCGCTCTGGAAGAAGCCGAGAAACTAGCCGCCGCCGCGGAAGCCGACCGCGACTACCTGGAATCCGGCCTGTCCGCATTGGGAATTCCCGTACTCGGCACCCCGCGCGGCCCGTTCGTGCTGATCCGCGTCCCCGGCGGCGCGGACGTCCGCTTGCGACTACGAGAAGCAGGCTACGCCGTCCGCCGCGGCGACACTTTCCCCGGACTGGGCCCAGACCACCTGCGCATCGCAGTCCGCGACCGAGCTACGACGGACGCTTTTCTCGCCGCGCTGGGCTAGCGGCTCTGGAGCGCAGTGAATTCCTCAAGCCAGGCGTAGTTCGGCGCTGCGGTGCCGTCGGGATTCTTCTGGACGGTCGCCCGCGCGAATACGCTGTTGAGGAGCCAAGGCGGGGTGTCCGGCCCGAAGTCCGCTCCCTTGAGCGCGGCAATGCCCTGGTCGATGCCGTACGTGGCGACGGCGAGCTTGCCGGTCGCGCGGAACTTCGCCATCTGGTCGGTCAGGAAGTTCTTGTTGTTCTCGAACCACGGGCTGGTGCGGAGAAAATCGTCCCACCGCGCCTGGGGGAACGGCTGACGCAGCGCGTTGCGGATGACCTGCCAGACCCTGGTGTCCTTCGGCACGTGATACTTGTCCGCGTACTCGGCCGAGATCCGGTCGGTGAGGTGCTTCTTCCACAGTTGAACCAGTGAAAACTCGGTGACGAGGAACCTCTTGCTGCCCAGCTTGGGCAGGGTGTAATCGAGAAAAGCCTGAACCTGGTCCGCCGCGGCGACGTGCGGATGAAGGTCGGTGCCTTCGATCTCCGGTGTGTCGCGGACGTACTTCATCCAGCGTTCCGTGCCCGCGCCAGTCCACTTGGGATCTTCGAGATTGTTGAGCGCGCCCATGTACAGGACCGTCTTTCCCTCGCGCTGCTTGATCACATGGGCGGCGATGGTCTCGTAGAATTCGTTGAGAGCGCCGTTGTTCCAGTCGGACTGCGGGCATTCGATGAACGGCTCATTGCCGATCACGAGGATGTCGACCTTGTCCATGACCGCGGGCAGCACCTTGTCGACCCGGGCGAGATCAGCCTGCATTGCCGGGGTTCCCGGACGCGGAATCGGTTTATGGGAATCAGGAAAGTACGGAAACTTGAGCGACAGCACGGTGCCGTACTGGCGATCGGCCGCCTGCAGCAACGTCTTGATCGTCGGATTCTCGGCGGCAGCGTGCTTGTCCAGGTCGGGCATCGCGGTGAACCCGCGCACCCACTTCGCGCCGGACCGCTGAAGCTCGTCCCAGCCCATGGTGTCCGGGTCGGCGTTGAAATTGGCCCCGAGCGCTCCGTCCGGCTTGGGTACCGCGGTGTTGGGGGCTGGGCTGTCCGGAGTCGCACTGCACGCGGTGGCGCCGAAAACCGAAAGACCGGCGGCCAGGTGAAACAGCCGACGCCGGTTGAGGTGCGCAGGTGCCACGAGGTCCTCTCGGTCAGTCGTCGCGGACTGTTCCTTGGTAGCACGGGCCTGGCCTTTACCGCAGTGTGGGGACGGCCCGGCCAGACGTATCAGACAAACCGGTTGCTGCACGGACTGTGCCGGGAGGATGATGGCGGAGGGAGTTGAGGGGAGAAGCGCTGATGTTGTTCGCGTACTCCCGTTTCGACACCTCGGATCTGCATTATCGGGGCAAGGGCGACGTCTTCGTCAACGTGGAAGCCGATCTTGAGGTCGTGGACGACGGAATCGTTCTCTGCGCCTGGAAGTCGTTTCCGGTGGCGGAACTCGCCGTGGCACTGCGGACGTGGAAGGCCCTCCCGGAGGCGGACCGGCCTGACTTCGAGTTCCTGTCCCTTTCGCTGGAAGGACGATGGCCACTGCGGATCTGCCGCGCGCCCGGCGGCTGGCAAGCGATCGACGACGCGGTGCGAGTGGTACGCGGTGCCGTGCGTCCGGCCGCGGAGATCGACACGGCGATCGACGATTTCGCGCGAAAGGTGCGGGCGGAATCCGCGCGCACGGTGGGTTCGTGGATCGAGGAGTTTTTCGTATGACAAGGCGGCTGAACGAGGACGAGCGCGCGGTACTGCGCCGAATCCTCGCGGGCCGTCCGGGGCTGCTCGCGCAAGTGGACCGGGCGGAGGTGGTCGCGACCTGGGCTCCAGGTTCGGTGAGCGTCGACATCGAGGTGCCCGGCGCGATCCCGGACGGCGATCTGAACGGGGTGTTTCCCCGGCTGGCCTTGGTGGAGGACGCCGGCGAGTTCCTCGTGTGGGTCGCTCAGGGCGTACTGTCCGGTTTGGAATACGCCACCTACCTCGGCGAATACCCGACCTCCCTGCCGGACGCGGAGACGATTTCCTTTCCGGAGTAACGGCGGGCTGGCGCTTGGTCAGGCGGTCGCCAGCAATGCCGCGGCCACCGCGACCTCGACGCAGCCGCCGAGGACGTCGCCGGTCACCCCGCCGATGCGCTGGACGCACCGGGCCAGCAACACCGCCGCGGCCGCGTAGCCGAGCGCCACCGCGAGAACCCCTCGCCACCACGGCAATCCCGGCGTCAACGCGGCACACCCCGCCGCGAGCACGAACACCGCCGCGGCCACCAGGACCGGAACCGACCCGGCGACCGTCGCGCCCAACCCCTCCGGCCGGGCCGAAGGGACCCCTCGTGCGCAGCACAACGAGAGCACACACCGTCCACACAGGACGGACAGGACCGCGGCGGCGATCCCGTGCCCGTGCGCGATCGCGCCGGTCAGCGCGCCGGTTTGGACGAGCAGGACGAAGAGCAGCGTCGCGACACCCGTAGGTCCCGAGTCGCCGCGCCGCATGACGTCGAGGGCCTTCGCGCGGTCGTAGGAGGCACCGAGTCCGTCGGCGGTGTCGGCGAGTCCGTCGAGATGCAGTCCGCGGCTACCCAGGGCTACCGCCCCGAGCGCCAGTGCGGCGACGGCCAGCGCGGGGAGCCCGATCGCGACTCCACCGGCCACGATCAGCCCCGCCACCGCCGCGAGCGGCAGCGCGGCCAGCGGGCCCAGCGTCATCGCCACCCCCGCCACGCGCCGGTCGATCGCGCGCGGTGCGGGGACCGGGACGGTGGTCAGGGTGCCGACGGCCAGCCGGATACCGTCGCTCAGCGGGATCACGGCTCGCGCCCCAATGCCACATTGGGTGCGTGAGATGCACCCAACGCCACATTGGGTGCACCCGGCGCACCGAATGCCACATTGGGTGCGTGGGATGCACCGAATGCCACATTGGGTGCACCCGATGCACCGAATGCCACATTGGGTGCGTGGGATGCACCGAACGCCGCATTGGGTGCACCTGGCGCACCGAATGCCGCGTTGGGTGCGTGGGATGCACCGA